>JBGTSH010000286.1:0-14118 GCA_041940405.1 Polyangiaceae bacterium | reverse complement strand
AGTGCGAGCACGGGCCCTTGCCTGCGGGCGGTGAAGAAGTCGGCTTGCCCCCACCCGTTGCGCCGGTCGACGTCGGCTTGCCGCCACCTGTCGGCTTGCCGCCGCCGCTCGGCCGCCACTTTCCGCTTTGCGCGACGGGAGCGGCGGACGCCGACGGCGCCGCATCGGCGCTGGTCTCGGCGCTCGCCTCGGTCGCCGCCGTCGCGCTCGTGGCGGGAGGCGTCGCAGCTGTCTCGGTTGGCGTCGGCGGCGGCGGCGCAGCTGCCGTCGCGCTCGGCGCGGTCTGCTGGCCCGCACCTCGAACGAAGAAGAACACGCCGACGATGGCTGCGACGGCCACGACGCCGCCGAGCACGAGCGGCAGGACGCTGCGCTTCGCGGGGGCCGCGATGCTTGCCGGGCCGGCCATCGACATCTGCGCGGGGGGCGGAGCGACGACGGGCGCGCCGAGCGGGAAGAGACCGACCGCGTCGATCGCCGGGGCAGCCGCTTGCGCCTGCGGCGCAGGCGCAGCGCTCGCCGCGAGCGCCTTCAGATCGATCAGGCCGGAGTCCTCTTTCGTCGCGGTCGTGGCGCCCGCAGAGGGTCGCGAAGGCGGTCCCGAGGTAGCGGTGAGCGCGCTGAGCGAGAAGAGCACCGAGTTTTCGTCGCGCTTGCCGGTGTTACCGGGCGACGAGATCGCCGCTTGCGCGCCGAAGCCGCCCGACGCCTCGTAACCGCCGCCACCGCCGCCGAAGAGATCGTTCTTACGGCCCGCGTCCTTGCGCGCGGCAGGGCGCGCAGAATCGTGCGTGCTCGCAGCATACGCAGCCGGCGCAACGCCGGCCGCGGCAGGTCCGTAGTCGCCGTAGGCAGGCGCAGCGGGCGGAGAGTATGCGGCTGCAGCCGGCTGCTCGTACGCGTGGTTGCCGTTCGTTCCGTTCGTTCCACCGTAGGGCCCGGCCGCGGGCGTCGCAGCTCCGGAAGCAGCGGCGTTCAGCGCAGCGACGATCGCGTCGTTCTCGCTGAGCGCCTGCCAATCGGCCATGCCGTCGGCCCAAACGTACGTGTCGCCGGTCACGACGCCTTGGTTGTAGGCATCGATGATCTCGGAGAGCTGCATCGTGCGCTGATCGCCCTCGGTCACGTTGACCAAGTAGCTCCCCGCCGGGAGATCGACGCCGCCGCCGTCATCAGGCCCGCCCTCGGCAGCACCCTCGCCGGGGGCCGCGGCGCCTCCCACCACGATCGTCGCGCCGCATTTGCGGCACTTCATCTTGACGGTCTTGCCTTGGACCTTCTCGTCCGAGACGGTGTACTTGGCGGCGCACGAGTGGCAGGTGATCTTCATGGGCGCAGGGTCGTTCGGGCGGCAGCTGGCTTAGACGGCCATCGCGTGCCGAAGTTGCAGCGAGACCGCTTGACCAGCTTACGACAAGAAACGGCCATGCGCCGATTCTTTGAAGGTCGCAGCACCAAAAGCCCGGGCCCCGCCGGCCGGGCCCCGTCGAGGCGGCGCTAGCGCCCGAGTCGGGCGCGGATGGTCTCGAGCAGCTCGTGCCGGTCGAACAGCCCCTCGAGGTAGTCCACCCGGTCGGTCTCGATCACGATGCATTCCGACGCCGAGTAGCGCGAAAACCACCCTTCGTAGAGCTCCTCGAGGGCGGCGAGGTAGGAGCGCGGAATACTCTGTTCGAAGGCTCGGCCCCGCTTCTTGATGCGCTGAGCCAACACACGCGCCGGGCAGCGCAGGTAGATCATCAGGTCGGGCGGCCGGATCTCACGACAGAGCGTCTGGTAGAAATCCTGGTACATGCCCCAGTCCCGATCGCTCAGGTGGCCGCGGCGATGCAGGTGGGCCGCGAAGATCTCGGCGTCCTCGTAGATCGTCCGGTCCTGGACGATGTCCTTCCCCTCGCCGCTCGCGCGCTCGTCGATGTCCTTGTGAATCTGAAATCGACGGATGAGAAAGAAGAGCTGCGAGTGGAGCGCCCAGCGCTGCATGTCGGCGTAGAAGTCGGCAAGGTACGGGTTTTCGTCGTTGGGCTCGAAGAACGGCACCATGCCCAGCTGGTTCTCGAGCCACGCGACGAGGCTCGACTTGCCCGCACCCATGTTCCCCGTGACGGCGACGACCCGCGGCTTCTTCGGCCCCGCCGCTCCCGATCGCGGCCGGCTCACAAGAGGACCGAGAGGCCGAGCGCCTGGATGAAGGTCACCGTCGCGCCCGGCATCGGACCCACGTTCTTGCGCCTACCCGCGCCGTCGAGGACCGTGATCGGGATGCGCGCCGATCCGTCCTCGGGCAGGCAGGGCGCCGCGGTGACGTCCAGATCGAGCGAGATCCAACCCGGCAAGAGCTCCACCATGCCGCCGAGGCCGAGCGGAAAATCGATGAACGACGCCGCGCGATCGCGGACGGTGTAGCTGCCGCTCGCGTCCTCGACGTGCATCGGCGGGTAGTAGTGGCGCCCCCAGCCGACGCCCGCCGACGCCCAGAGCCGCACGCGATCGCCGAGGGGAAGCGTCGGCATGAGGCGGACCGCGAGCGAGTACGACGTCACCGAGTTCATCTCGATCGATCCGTCGATGCCGAGCGCGCCCTTTTGCATCGTCAGCGAGTGCGTCGCCCAGGTCCAACCCGCCCCGACCTGGAAGTAGTCGTGCACGATCACGCGGAGGCCTGCACCGACGCCGGGCGCCGGGTCGTAGGCGATGCCCGTCTCGCGACCGTCGATCTCCGACTCCGCGAGGCGCGTGACGAGGAGGGCTTGCATCGCGATATCGACGCGATGCTCCCGCGGCAGCGTCTGGAGCTCGATGTCCTCGGTGAGCGGCCGAGGCCGGGCGGATTCGGGAACCTGGGCGTAGGTGTCGGGCAGCGGACGCTCCGCGCCTTCGGCCCAGGCTACCGCGGGCACGGATGCAACGAGCGCAGCGAGGAAAGCGAGACGCACCGGCCGAGGCAACCTACCATGCGCCCGTGCCGATCCGCACCGTCCGGTCCAGCGCGCGAGCCGTAGCCTCCGCCGCATTCCTGCTCGCCATCGCGTCGGGCAACCTGGCCTGCGACGACGAGGAGCGACCTCCCGTCCAGCCGCCCGCCGGCCCTCCTCCTGTCGTCGACGCCAGCGGCCGCGTCCCGAACCTCGTCTGCCCAGGCAGCCCCGGATGCGAGTCGACCGCCGGCGATCTCATCGTCGGCGCGGCCGCGCGCCCGATCACCCCGCCGATCGAGACGTGGACCGATACCAACGCCGACGGTCTCCGAAACCTCGACGAGCCGTTCGAGGACCTGAACGGTAACGGCGAGTGGGACGGCGTGTTCATGGCCGGCTTCAGCAACGGGCGCGCTGCGACCGGCGTACACGACGACGTCTGGTCTCGCGTCGTCGTGCTCCGAAAGGGAGACCTCGCCATCGGCATGGTGGCGCTCGACCTCGTCGGCTTCTTTCATGACGATATCGTCAGGATCCGTCTGGCCGCCAAAGACGCCGGCCTCGACCTGGATCAGATCGTCGTCTCCACGACGCACACCCACGAGGCCCCCGACACGATGGGGATCTGGGGAGAGAACGCCGCGACGAGCGGCTACGACCCGGTCTACGTCGACGAGACGGTCATCGCCCGGACGGTCGAGGCGCTGAAGGAGGCGAGCGACACCGGGCGAGCGGCCACCGCCCGGCTGGCCGTGACCGAGGCGCCGGCGCTCGTGAACGACACGCGCCTTCCCGACGTCCGCGATCAGGCGCTGAGCGTGCTTCAGTTTCGCGACGCGACGGATGCGTCGCCGATCGCCACCACCGTCTTCTGGGGCAACCACCCCGAAGCGCTCGGCTCGGACAACACCCTCCTGACATCGGACTACGCGCACTTCCTCCGTGAGGAGATCGAGGCTCGCTATCCGTCGAGCGTCGCCGTCTTCTTCAGCGGCTCGCTCGGCGGCCTCTCGACGACCATCGGCGTTCTCGGCTGTCCATCGCCCGAAGGAACCGAAGGCTGCCCGCAGGGCACGTGGGAGCGCGCCGAGTACATCGGGCGCGGCGCGGCGACCGCCGGCGCGACGGCGCTCGACGGATCGGGAGCGGTCGATCTCGGTGTGCCGGACATCGCCCTTCGCCGTCGAGCGTTCCTGACGACGACCACGAACGGGCAGCTCTTGATCGCGTTCTTCATCGGTCTCCTGCCTCGCAACCTCTTCTGGGGCGACACCGGCATTCAGCTCACGCCCGAGGAATCCGACGTCTTGGTCCCGAGCGATTTGTTCGACGGCAAGCTCGCGATCCAGACCGAGGTGAACCTGCTTCAGATCGGTCCGGTCGCGATCGCCACCGTCCCCGGCGAGCTCTATCCGGAGCTCTGGCTCGCCAGGCCGGGCGGAGGGACCTACGTCGAGGCACCCGCCGGCGGCGACTACCCCGACGCTGCGCCCGAAGCGCCGCTCCAGTCGCTGCTGCCCGCCGGCAGCGTGCCGGTCATCATCAACAACGGCAACGACGCGCTCGGCTACATCCTGCCGATGTCCCAATGGGACGAGGACCCGCCGTACGCTTACGGCGAGACCGAAGAGCCGCAGTACGGCGAGCAGAACTCGCTCGGCGCGGCGATGGCCGGGACGATCGCCGCCGAGTTTGCCGCGATGGTCACGCAGTGAGCCTGGAGCGCGTGCGCGCCGGCGCGACGCTCGCGCGCTGGCTCGGTCCATGGGCGGGCACCGCCGTGCCGCGAGGCGTCTCGCGTGAGATCGTCTCGCTGGCGTCCCCAACCGGCGTCACCAGGGCGTACGTCTATCGCGCCGGGCGGCCCAAGGGCGTTTACCTCGTACTGCAAGGCCTCCATTTCCTCGGCCCCGACGATCCGCGGCTCGATCGCTTCTGCCGCGTGCTCGCACAAGCCGGCTTTCTCGTGGTCGCGCCGTTCATCCGCGCCTTCGGCGACCTCATGCTCGCCACGTCGGCGTTCGACGACGCCCGAGCCGCGCTCACCTACGCGAACGCGCGCGGCCGCGAGCTCGGGCTCGGCGCGCCTGCGGTCTTCTCGATCAGCTTCGGCAGCTCGCTCGCCCTCGACATCGCGACGATCGAGGACGGCGGCCCGCGCTCCGTCCTCGTCTTCGGTGGGTTCTGCGAGTTCCTGCCGACGGTCCGCTTCGCCGTCACCGGCCGCGCCGACCAAGAAACCGACGGCCCGGCGTTTCCCCGCGATCCGCTCAACTCTCCGGCCGTCTTCCTCAACGCGCTCTTCGCGCTCGACGTCGCCGGAGACCGCGAGGCGCTCGCCCGCGCCTGGCGTGAGATGGTCTACCGCACGTGGGGCAAGATGGAGCTCAAGGCGCCGGGGGCGCGCGATCCGTATGCCCACGCGATCGCAAGCGAGCTCGCCCCCGAGCTCCGCGTCCCGTTCCTTCGCGGCTGCATGCTCGAGGAAGGTGCGCTCGAGTGGCTCGAAGATGCGCTCGAGCGGCGCGGCGGCGACCTCGCCTTCTTCGACCCGGGTGAAAGGCTCGCCAGAGTTCGCGCGCCGATCGTCCTCGTGCACGGCCGTGACGACGACGTCATCCCCTACACCGAGACCGTCAAGCTCTCGCGAGCGCTTCCCCGAGAGTCGCTCGCTTCCGTTCACCTCACCGGAATGTTCGGCCACACCGGCGCACAAGCTCCGTCCCCGCGTGCGATCCTCGACGAAGCCAAGACGATGATCGGGATGCTCTCCGCCATGGCCGCAGGCCCGACACGATAGAGAAGCGTGGACGTGGACGTGAAACGTGAAACGTGAACGAACTGCGCGTTCACGTCCACGCATCCACGAGCAGGATTCACGAGGACGAGCCCGAGCCCGAGGACGAGCCGGTGCACGAGCCCGCCCACGCAGACGAAGACGACGACGCCTTCGACCGAGTGCGTCGCCGTGCTCGACCGGCGTGTTCGAGATCGTTCTCGGGCTCGTCCTCGGGCTCGGGCTCGTCCTCGTGAAGCTTTGACGTGGGTGCGTGGGCGTCGGCGTTCACGAGAGCGTGAGCGTCCACCTTCACGTTCACGTTCTTCGCTCTCAATCGCACGCCGGAACGAGATCGACGCCCCCGAAGAACTCGTCGGCCAGCGCCTTCCACGCCCTCTTGTTCTCTTCGGGCCCGCACTTGAAGCGCCCGTCGGGGTAGGCCTTTCCGTCGAGCACCGCGCGGTGCTCGAGGAAGTAGCGCGTGGCGAGCTCTGCCCCGTACTCGTGCGACGCGTCACCGTTGTCGGGTTGGAACGCGTAGTACGTGCCGCCGCGCACCATGGTCTTGCCGGGCGCGTACGGCTTGAGGCACGCGACTTTGGTTCCGCATTTCTCCATGAGCTCGTCGACCATTTTGCCGAGCGCCCTGCGCGACCAATTTTGGTGCTCCTGATCGTTGAGGTGGAACACCTCGTGGAAGATGGTCTCGCGCACCGCATCGGCCGACCCGTGCAGTGACCCTTTGACGTTGTAACCGACCTCCCACCCGCCGGCGTATGCGCTCGGCGTCGTGCGGCCGACGCTGCGAAGGAAGCGCCACGCGAGCGCGCCATGCCGGTATCGGACCGGGGCCTTCGCCTTCGCCTCGATGGCCTTCACGAAGGAGCGGATGTCGCGTTGGGCGCCGAGCACCCACCGGAGATGACGCTCGTGCGTCCCGACCGGAAGCTCCGGCACGATGTGGATGACGCCACGAAAGCCGCCCTCCATCCGGTGCTCCTTCTCGGTGCCGGCGACATCGCCGATCTCGTCGAAGAGCGCGAGCGCGAGGTCTTTCTCCTTCGGATGCTCCTCGTACCGGGCCCCGATGAAGCAGCGGATCTTGGACGATGAGCCGGCGCACGAAGCGGGCGCACCGCCCGGAAAGAGGATCTCGAGCGCGCGCTGCTCCGAGACCGAGGGCGGCGCGGGCGGTGCGCTTGCGGCGGAAGCAGAAGCCGCGGCGGGTGCGGACGCCGACGCCGCCGCCGAGGACGACGCCGTCATCACTCGCGGAGCCGGCGCGCTCGAGGCCGACACGGCCGGCTCGTTCGCCGGCGAGCACGCAGTGAGGAGCCCCAATACGACGACGAGCCCGCGAAAGCCCACCTCTTCGCTATACCTTGCCATCGGCTGCCACGCGACAGCATCATGGGCCCCGTGTCGGGCCGCGTGGTGACGGTGATCGGAGCTGTCTTGCTTTGCGCCGTCGGCTTCGTGGCCGGAGCGGGCGGTTCGGCGTGGCAAACGCGAGAGCAGCGCGCGCACCCCTGGCGAAAGATCAAGGTCGAGCACGAGGGGCAAGAAGGCTCCCCCACCCGGACCCGCCTCGTCTTCGAGAACCCCAAGCTCGCGGTTCAGGCCGTCGAGATCCAGCGCGACAGCGAGGGCCTGCCGAGCGTCGCGCGGATCGCGCTCAAAGACGGCGACGAGCTGACGCTCCGCTATGCCGGCGAGAGACGGCCGGCTTCGATCGAGGCCTCCGACGGATCGCGCGCCCTCCTCGATTACACGAGCCGAAAGGTCAAGGTCTCGTTCATCGCGCGCGACGGCACCGAGGTCGGCGAGAGCGTCGCGGTCCCGAACGAGCTTCGATCGGCGCTTCGGCTCGCACGGGCCGAGCCAGAGCGCCGAGCGATCGGTGCGCTCGGCAGCCTCTTCGACGTCGTCCTGGACGAGGCTGTCGGCACCGCGTTCGCCCAAGAGAAGAAGCAGGAAGAAGACCCCACGATCACCGCACGCCGCGAGGTCGAGGTCTCGCTCGACGTTCGGTTGCCCGGCGGCGATCCGCCGGGGCGGGCCGAGATCGAGACGACGTGTCCCCCGCTCACGTGTACCCCCGCTTCGCCCGAGATCGACGTGCCGGGCACGAGCCCCGTCCGCGTCCTCGTCTCCGGAAGCCTCCCACGGTCCAAGCTCCATCCCCCGAAGGACAAATCCGAGCTCGAGCCGTACCGAGACTACGCGCGCGCCGAGCGCAAGACGGCGACGCGCGTGCTGCCGGATGCCGCCGCCGCCGTTGCGGCTCTCGGTGTCACGGCGCTCGCATGCAAGTCGCAGAAGCTGGCGCTCGGGGTCTGCGTGCCCGAGCTCGCCAAGGCGGGCGCGACCGGCGGCGCCGTCCACGGCATCCTCGAGCACCAGGTCGCGACCGAAGGTCAGGTCGTGACCGATCGCGCCGAGACCGTTTGGTACGAAGAGGACGCACGATCGCATCTCGACCGGGAGACGAAGATCGAGCTCTGCGTCGGTCGGGAAGGCTTCGCGCGCGTCTGCACCGACATCACCGGCCGGCCGCTGGGCAACGATCCGATGCCGCCGGCCGCTCGCACCGTCGACCTTCGCAAAGGGATCGGCGGCACCCTCGTCGGGAGCTACTTCCTCATCCAGGCCGACGGCTCGGACTGCAAGTTCTCGCCGTCGCCCAAGACGACAGGAGCGCTGCGTCTCACGTTCGACAACGAGAAGAACACCGCAACCGCCTCGCTCAAGGCCAGCGAGCGCGGGACGCGGCCGAACCTGAGCTGCAGCCTCGGCGTCGCCAACATGAGCTGGTCGCAGACCTATTCGATCACCGCGACCCAGACGTTCACCAAAGAGGCGCTCTCGTCGGGCGGCAAGCTCCCCCTGTCGCTGACGGGAACGATGAGCGGCAACGGCAGCTACAGCTTCTCGAACTGCCGCACGGGAGGCGGAGGAAGCGTGAACTGTCCCGCAGGCAAGAGCGACAGCTACGCCTACCCCGTCGAGATCACCGGCGAGCTCGATCTGACGACCCAGGTCGGCTCCGGATCGATCATCGTCAAGAACGCGCCGCTCGTGACCAACGGGAGCTGGCGCATTCCGGCGGAGAAGCCGCAATGAACTTTGGCGAAGACGCCCCCAAGGACGTCACCGCGCCGGCGCCCGGGATGGTCGGCCCTCGAATTCCGGCTCCGCCGCCCGCGGTGGGCCGGCGTGGTGGCCGCAGCGGATGGCGCGGGATCGTGTGGCTGCTCGCGCTCGGCGCGGGCATCGCGGGCGGCGTGTGCGCGTACCAGTGGGCGCCGACCGTGGACACCACGTTCGACTACTGGCTCTCGCTGGCGCTCGACTGACTCAATCCTGCTCCCACTTCACGTCGAGCACGTTCTCCTCGGCGAGCGACATGAGCTTGCGAAGCGCAACGAGCTCCTTCGTCAGCTCCCCGAGGGTCGTCGTCACGACGCGCTCGTTGGGGCTGGATTCGGCGAACGCGAGGAGCGCTGCGGTGTAGGTGAGAAAGTCGTCTGGGTAGACCTCCTTGTCGTCCTCCTCGGCCTCGAAGTCCGCGTCTTCATCGTCCTCGTCGTCCTCGTCGTCCTCGTCCTCGTCCTCGTCGACGGGCTCGAGATCGTCGTCCGGTCCGCGCTTCAACAGATCCGGGAGGGACTCGCGAACGAAAGCCGCGACCTTTTCGGAGTGGGTGCTGCTCTTCGGCAAGAACAGCGTCGCGAGCGCTACCGAGCACCGATGAACGATCAAGAGCTCGTCACCTTCGCGCTCGAGCGAGTGGAACGCGCGGTCCGGAAAGGTGCCGGCGAAGATCGCGGGCCAATCCAGCCCGGACAGGGTCTCATCGAGCTCGACACGGATGAAGAGGGGCATGGCGCGAGCATCATCACACCCGAATCCTGGCGGCGAGCCCTCACTGCGGGTCGACCTTCGCGCGCGGCCGCGATGCGAGTAAGAGCGCGGGGACATGCTCGGCACGGCGCTCCTCTACAGCTCACACAATCGTTCGAACTACCTCCACGATCACTTCATCGTTCAGCGGGCGCTGCACGGTCGAGAGAACAAGCGGATCTTCTTTTTGCCGATGAGCGCGCCGCCCCGGGGAGGAAACGAGCTCGAGCGGCAGGAGTACGAGTGGGGGACCTTCCGTTGGTTCTTCGACTTCTACGAGAAATACGGGCTCGAGGCGGTCCCCTTCTATTGGACCAGCAACCTGAGGCACGAAGACCTGGAGCTCTTCTGGCACCACCTGTGGTCGAGTGAGGTCGTGATCCTCGGCGGTGGCAACAGCCGCACCGGCATGTGGCGCTACAAGAACCTCGGTCATCGCTTCGACGGCGAATGGGGAAAGATGGGCCGCATCCTCCACGAGCGGCAGCGGCGCGGCCTCCTCACCGTCGGCTTCAGCGCCGGCGCCGATCAACTCGCCGAGCACCTGTTCTCGCACGCGACCTCGCCCGGCGTGGACACGGACGGCTTCGGCCTCGCGCGAAACGTCATCGTGAAGATGCACCACGACGCGTCCGGCAACGGTGAGCTGGCCGAGGCTGCCCACGCGCTCCGGGACTGCATGGCGTTCGGGCTGCCGAACGACTCCGGCCTCTTCATCGACCAGGGCGTGTTGCCTTCGGGCAACCACTGGCAGGTGATCGAGTTCGTGATCGATGCGTCGTGGGATCTGCCGAACGACCAGTTTCACATCAAGACCCGCCACGGCGGAAGGATCGAGCACATCGATTGGACCGGGCGCCACTGGGCGTTCAACGGCGGCGAGCGCCTCGTTCGTGTGCAGTCGGGCGATGGGCGCTTCCACGAGGCGTGGCTCGACACCGGCGGCTCGCTCACGCACTTCTGGTCGGGGCAGCCGAGCAGCTACCCGTCGATCGAGCACGTGCTCGCTTCGCACTAGCCATTTCCCGGAGCCCCGAGGCGCCCGCCGCCTTGCTTTGCCGTGAAAAGTCCGGCAGGTTGGCGGCCCATGTCGGGGTCCGAGAACGCCACGCCGCAACCGTCCGCAGGGCCTCGCCGAGGCTTCCTGCCGCCGCTCAACTCGCGCGGTTACTACATCCTCCTCGGCGCGATCGCGATCATCGTGCTCGGACCGCTCGGCGGCATCACCGCCGCGTACATGAACTTCAGCCTCGGCTTCTTTATCGGCGGCCAGGTCCTCGCCGGCATCCTCGGCAGCGTCGTGACCTACGGCTACGGGCCCGAGGGAAAGCACGGCGCGAACTACATGCAGACGATGGCTGCCTCGGTCGCCAGCATGAGCGCGATGGGCGTGCTCACCCAGGCGATGGTCTGGCTCGGCCTGCCGATCCCGCCGACCTGGCAGCTCATCATCTACTTCCTCTGCATCGGCATGTTCGGCGTCGGCGTCGGCATGCTCTACACGCCGGTCCTCGTCGACCGCATGCAGCTGACGTATCCGTCAGGCCTCGCCGTCGCGAACATCCTCCGCGCGCTCACCAACAAGGTCCTCCTCAAGCGCAGCGTGACGCAGCTCGGGATCGGAACCGGCGTCGGCCTCGGCGGCGGCCTCGTGGGCGAAGCGGCGAGCGTCCCCGTCCTCGGCAAGCTCGCGACGTTCCTCGGCTCGGTGCACTTCAGCGGCTCGACGCTGGGCGCCGGCATGGTCGTCGGAGCGCGCATCGGCATCCCGGCGATCGTCGTCGCGGTCATCGGCGATCAGATGACGCCGTGGCTCCGCTCGTACGTCCCCGACGGCGCCACCAAGCCGCTGCTCGGCCCGGACGACCCGTTCCGCAAGGTGGGCTTCCTCGTGGCGCTCGGCAGCATCCTCGGCGCGGCGGTCGTCGACCTCGCGCTCATCTTCAAGGCCGCGATCGCGCGCATCCGAGAGAAGGCGCCGGCCGCCACCCCCGAGGGCCCCGGCCGCGGGCTCAACATGCGCCGGCTCGCGATGTGGGTCGGCTTCTGGGGCCTCGCCACGCTCGTGGCGGGCACCACGATCATGAACGTCCCGATCGGCTTCATGATCGTGGCGATCGCGCTCTGCTTCTTGTTCGTGCTGATCAACGGCATTTCGCTCGGCATCAGCGATTCGAACCCCATCTCGAGCGCGTTCGTGGTCAGCGTGCTCCTCATGGCCCTCGTCGGCCTGACCCAGCCCGGCATCGCCCTCCTCGCCGGCGCGGTGCTCCTCGTCTCGTGCAGCGTCGGCTGCGACATGCAGCAAGACCGCTCGACGGGCTGGCGCCTCGGCACGAACCGCGAGATCCAGTTCCGCTACCAGGTGATCGGGATCACGATGGGCGCGATCTGCGCCGTCTTCATCACCAAGCTCTTCATGAACGCGTACCCGGTCCTGACGGTGAACACGTTCGATCACCCGGATCAGAAGATCGCGCAGTGGCAGAGCGCGATGACCTACAAGTTCGTGGGCGCGGTAAAGAACATCACCAACCCCGATCCCGTACAGACCAAGCTGCTGCTGCTCGGCTTCGGCATCGGCATCGTGATCGAGGCCATCCGAAAGTTCCTCAAGACCAACGAGAAGTACCTCGCGTTCAAGAAGGCGAACACGACCGGCAAGGTGACCGACTTCCTCGTCGACGCTGTCTTCCTGCCGAGCCCCTACGCCGCGAGCTTCGGCGGCTTCGTCGACTTCGCCACGTCGATGTGGTTCGGCGGTGGCGGCGTCATCGGCTCGGTGTGGAGCTGGCTGGACGAGCGCGCGAAGAAGTCCAAGCCCAAGGTGCCGGGTGAAGAGGAAATCCCCGAGGACATGAGCACCGTCTCTCTCGCCGGTGGCGGCCTCATCGCCGGCGAATCGCTCGCGGCGCTCACGCTCGGCATCATGGGCCTCTTGGCGACGCTCGCAGGAAAGTAGTCGCCGTGTCGCCCTCGCTCCCGCCCCTTCACGCCTGGTTCCAGGCGATCGACGACGAGAGCGAGCGCCACGATCTGGGTGACGTCGTCTATCACGCGAAGTCCGGTGCCCTTCTCGAGGTGCGCCACGATCTCGACGCCGTGCGCGCGCAGCGGACGGCGCACGCATGGCGCGCCCTCTTCGACTCGCGCGCCGGTCGCACGTCGTACCCGTACGGAAGCGGCGTCTGGAGCAAGCTCGAGGTCGTGCAGCCCGAGCTCTCGCCGGAGAACGTCGTCTCGCTCTTCGAGGGCAACACCAACCTCTTCTGGGCCGATCGATACGGAAAGCTGCTCGGCTTGTCGGACCTCTGGATCAAGCAGTGCGGCACCAGCCACACGGGCTCGTTCAAGGATCTCGGGATGACGGTCCTGGTCTCGACGGTCAATCAGATGATCAAGGCGGGCAAGCCTGTCCGCGCCGTCGCATGCGCGTCCACCGGCGACACGTCGGCTGCGCTCGCGGCGTACGGGGCGGCAGCCGGCATTCCCGTCGTCGTCCTGTTGCCGGCCGGCAAGATCAGCGCCGCCCAGCTCGTCCAGCCGCTCGCCAACGGCGCCCTCGTCGGCTCGCTCGACACCGACTTCGACGGCTGCATGCGCGCCGTACGGGAGCTGACCAAAGACTCGACGATCTACCTCGCCAACTCGATGAACAGCCTGCGGGTCGAGGGGCAGAAGACGCTCAGCTACGAGATCGCCCAGCAGTTCGACTGGCAAGTTCCCGATTGGATCCTGGTCCCCGGCGGGAACCTGGGGAACGTCTCGGCGATCGCCAAAGGCTTCGTCGAGATGCGTGAGATCGGCCTCGTCGATCGCCTGCCGCGCATCGCCTGCTGCCAAGCCGAGCGCGCCAATCCTCTCTTCATCGCGTACAAGCGCGCCGAGGCCGAGGGCCGCGAGCTCTCCGAAAAGGACTTCGAGCCGCTCGTCGCCAAGCCGACCCTCGCCTCGGCCATTCAGATCGGTGCGCCTGTCTCGCTGCCCAAAGCCGTTCGAGCGCTCGCGACCTGCCGCGGCGTCGTCGAGCAGGCCACCGAGCAGGAGCTGGCCGAAGCGGTCGCCCGCGCCGACCGCACCGGGCTCTTCAACTGCCCGCACACCGGCGTCGCCCTCGCCTGTCTCGAGAAGCTGGTGTCGAAGAAGCTCATCAAGGACGGTGAGCGCGTCGTCGTCGTATCGACCGCCCACGGGCTGAAGTTCACCGAGTTCAAGACCCGCTACCACGAGGGCAAGCTCGAGTTCCCGAGCGGCCAGCCGAACGTGCCCGTCTCGCTCGGGAGTGATCCGTCGAAGGTCAGCGAGGCAATCCACCGCGCGCTCGACGCGCGGGCGGGGTGAAACACGTGAACGTCGAGCGTGAACGTCGAACGTGAACGTGAACGTCGAGCGTGAACGTGAACGTGGATGTCGAACGTGAACGTGGATGTCGAACGTGAACGTGACCGTGAACGCAGCCAACGAGCATGGCTCAGGTGGACGAGCCCGAGCCCGAGTACGAGCCCGAGTACGTCTCCC
>JBGTSH010000285.1:0-14169 GCA_041940405.1 Polyangiaceae bacterium | reverse complement strand
CTCGCGGGCGACGACCAGCTCGGCCCGCGCGCGGCTCCACTCGACGCCCTTCGAGGCCCAGACGGTGTAGCGACCGACCGGCAGCTCGGCCGCGAAGGTGCCGTCCAGCGTGTACGCGATCCCGTCGCGCACCGCGGTCGCGGCGCGCTCGCTGCGCTGGGTGGCCGCCTGGAGCGAGACGTCGTCCCAGTATTCGAGGCTCGAAGCCGCCTCGCCCGGCGGCCGGTTTTCGTCTTCGAAGACGTACGAGAGGTACTCGGCCATCGCCTCTTTCCAGGCGAAGTCCTGAGCTGTGGCGATCGTGGTGCGATCGCCGGCCCACTGGTGGATGACCTCGTGCATGAAGACGTGCATCGTCGTGTCGGCGTAGCTCGTGTCGAGCGAATCGATGGACTCGTACAGGATGATGTTCGCGGGGTGCTCGAACCCGAGCCAGCTGGTCGGGCCGCCGGCAATCCGAAGCTCCGGACCGTACGGCAGCGGGCCGAGGAGATCGGTCGCCCACTCGAGGAAGGTGGAGACGCTCGCAGGGTCCAGCGACGCTGCAATCTGTCCCGAAGGGATCTCGTAGAAGACGACGTCGACGCCGGCTGCCGTCACGAACGGCGTTCGAACCCACGCGGGGTTGGTCATCGCGGCGTACGCGCTGTAGGTCGGCGCGCGTGTCCCGGTGAGCTCGCAGCGCGTGAGGGTCTCGCCGGGGATGAGCGTGCCCGGGCAGAGGGCGACGGTGCCCTCTTGGTGGGTGATCTCGAAGGTGAAGTGGACGAGGCGGCTGGGATCGTCGTCGCACGGGCCGAAGTGATCGCAGCCGCCGACCCAGCTGAGGAGGTAGGTGAAGGGATTGTCGCCGGCGTCCATGATCGTGGAAAAGCCGACGTCGAGACCATGGAAGGTGTCCGCGACGAGCGTCACGTCGGCTCCGACGGTGTGCGCGCCCGGCGTGAGGTTATTGCCGCACGCGCGAAGCGTGGTCCCGTCGTGCGTGATCCCCGCCGGGTCGATCGCAGCGTCGTCGAACCGCGCGGCTGTCGCGGTGAGCTCGCTCGGGACCGAGACGCAATTGCCGCCGGGCGCCGCCACCATGCCGGTCAGATCCGAGCTCGCTGCGAGCGTCGCGAAGTCGAACGCGAGATCGTAGCGCTCGATCGCGAACGTCGCGTCGACGAGGGGAGCGGACCCGCCCGCGCCTCCTGCACCGCCGGCGCCTGGTCCGGACGCGCCGGCGCCCTCGGCGCCGGTCCCGCCCCCTCCTGTCGCCGCCTCGTCATCGCTACACGCGGCGGCCGAGACGAGCACCCACGCACAGGCAAAAGCCAAGCGACGCATGCGTCCTTGACTACCGCGTCTATCCGCCGGCGTCTTTCTTCGCGAGCCGGACTTTGATCTTGGCTGCCGCGCCGTCGAACTGCGCCGTGAACTGGGCGCACGGTCCAGGGCATGACTGCTTCTTGCGCAGACCGCAGCCCTTCGTGGTTCTCGCCGTCTGGAGCGTGATGGCGTGGAGCGCGCGCTCGTCGCCGTCCTTGATCGCCTGCGGCAGCATGGCAACGCGCGCTTCGCACGTCGGGCCGACGTAGATGTCGTAGGCGATCTTCAGCGCGGGCGAGAGCCGGCTCTGAACCTCGGAGCTCTCGAGCGCAGCCTTGGCCCGAGCACGGAAGTCCGGCTGCGCGATGACGATGTCGAAGAGCATTTCGGCGCCGGTGAGACCCATGCGCTCGCGCATGAGCTCGATCGCGCGAGCCGAGGTGGGCGTCACCAGCGCGGCCGCGAGGACCGGCTTGCTCAAGCCTTCGTCGGCCGCCTTCTCGGGCGCGACCGTGAAGAGCGTGTCGAGGACGCGGAGCAGCTCGAGCACACGGTCCGGCTCTTTCGCGAGAGCGCGCGCCAGCGGATCGAGGACGGCAGGATCCTTCGGGTACTTCGCTTGGAGCGCGGTGAGCGCCGGGACCCCGCTCTTCGTTGCTTCCTCGATCTCGGATGCCGGCGCTCCCGGTTCGGGAGGCGTCTCGGGCTCGGCGGCCGAGGCGGCCGGAGGCGGCGTCGGTGCCTGGGCAGCCTGCGTCCCGGGTCCGGCTGCGGCAGGTCGCGCCGGATCGGGCTTCGTCTGGGGCGTCCCCGCCGGGGTCGCGGGCTGCTCCGCGACGATCGGAGCGGGCCGCTCCGCCTGGTACCCGTAGCCCTGGAGCGCGAGCGCGACGCCGCCTGCGCCGGCGAGCCCGAGGGCCACCGGGCCCGCGAGCACGCGCGCGAAGAGGGTGTTTCCCCGGGTGAGAATCGCGTTGCGGATCGCTGCGCCGAAGGCACCGGCCAGGGCGATGCCGAACGCGAACGGCGCCCAGCCGATCCAGCCCGACGCATTCACCGCCGGAACGACCGCGGCGCCCAGGTGCTCGCTCATGGCATCGAGCACGCGCCCGGTGAGGGCGATGACGCCGTACACCGCGAGCGCCGTCAGCACCGGGCTGCGGATCGCCGCAAGGAGCTCGAGCATCTTGGCGCTGTTGTTCCAGTAGCGGCGGCGCAAGTACCGTACTGTCAGGATTGCAGGCGTGATCGACGAGCCGAGCACGCCGAGCGCGACGAGCATGAGCTCGGTCGGCGTCAGGACGCGGCCAGGCAAGAGCAGCTCGACGAGACCGACCGCGGCGCTCGCGAAGCCCAGCACCAAGAGCACGCACGCGAGGAAGATCCACCACGCGGCACGCCGGCGAACGCCGCGCGCATCGCTCGCGTCCGCGCCGCGCGGGAGCGATCCCGGCGGCAGGGCTCCGGCGATCTCGGGCATCGACGCCACGCGCAGCGCCTGCACGACCGCTGGCTCCGAGAAGGGCGCAAGGGCGGACTCGAACTCCTTCATGCTCGGGTAGCGTTCGTCGGGCGACCGGGCCATCGCCTTCTGGACGACCACCTCGAGCTCGGGCGGGATCGAAGGCACGATCGAGCAGGGGCGAACCGGCTCACTGCTCATCACCGCGAGCACCGTTTGGTGCGGCGTCTCTTCTTCGAACGGCGGCTTGCCGGTGAGCGCCGCGTAGAGGATCGCGCCGGCACCGTAGACGTCGGCGCGGTGATCGACCCGCTGGCCGTTCGCCTGCTCGGGGGACATGTACGACGGGGTCCCCATCACGACGCCGGTCTGGGTCACGCTCCCTTCGCCCACGTCGACGATTCGAGAGAGGCCGAAGTCGAGGACCCGAACGTCGGGCTTGGTGCCATCGCCCACGATGAAGACGTTGGCCGGCTTCAGATCGCGATGAATGACGCCCTTGTCATGTGCTGCTTCGAGCCCGCTGCAGATCTGTCGAACGATCGAGACCGCCGTGGTCGGCGGGAGGGGCCCGCGCCGGTGCAGCAGATCGGCGAGCTCCTCGCCCTCGAGGTAGTCGCAGACGAGGTACGGGCGGCCATCCGGCGCGTACCCGAAGTCGTGCACGCCGACGACGTTGTGGTGATCGATGCTCGCCGCAGCCTCGGCCTCGCGCCGGAAGCGGAGGCGGACGTCGAGGCTGTGGGTCAGCTCGGCGAGCAGAACCTTGATGGCAAACCGCTTCGATGCGATGCGCGTGTGGTGTGCCTCGTACACCCGGCCCATGCCGCCCTCGGCCATGAAGCGCACGACCTTGTACGTCTCCTGCAACGTCGCGCCGATGAGCAGATCGGGCGCCGTTGCGGCGAGATCCTCGGGGTGCACGGGGATGAGCGCCGTGGATTGATCGCTTTGCGACATGAGAAGGGCGAGCGCGACTCGACGCGCGACAACAGTGTACGACCCGACGGCCGGCGAGGCGATGTAGGGTCTCTGGAAAAATATGGACCACATCCCCCTCCTTGACGAGCTGGCCGTCATCGCGGGTCTCGGTGTGCTCGTCACCGTCCTCTTGGGTCGGCTGCGGCTTCCGACGGTCGCCGGTCTGCTCCTCGCAGGCGCGCTGCTCGGCCCCTACGGCCTGGGACTGGTCAAGGGCATGGCTGCGATCGAGGTGCTCGCCGAGCTCGGCGTGGTCCTGCTCCTCTTCACGATCGGGCTCGAGTTTTCGCTCTCGCGACTTCGAGACGTCATGCGACAGGCCGCGCTCGGCGGCGCGGTGCAGGTCGGCCTCACGACAGTCGTCGCGCTCGGCGTCGCCACGGCCTTCGGGGCGAGCGTCCCGAAGGGCATCTTCTACGGCTTCGTCTTCGCGCTCTCGAGCACTGCCATCGTGCTGCGTGCGCTCGCCGAGCGTCGCGAGATGGACGCGCCGCACGGACGTTTCATCGTCGGCACCCTCATCTTCCAAGACCTCTGTGTCGTCCCGATGGTCATCGTGGTTGCGCTGCTCGGCGAAGGCGGCGACGCGGCCAGCGCCGCGAGCCGCGTCGTCGTCGCGCTGGTCAAGGCAAGCGGCGTCGTCGTCGCCATCATCCTGATCGCTCGCCTGTTGGTGCCGCGCGTGCTCTCGTGGGTCGACACCGCGCGGAGCCGAGAGGTGTTCCTCCTCGCAGTGCTCTCGATCTGCATCGGGACGGCCTACCTCACGTCATCCGCGGGGCTGTCGCTCGCGCTCGGGGCGTTTCTCGGTGGGATGGCCCTCGCCGACACGGTCTATGGTCACCGCGCGCTCGGCGACGTGATGCCGTTACGTGACGCTTTCGTCAGTCTCTTCTTCGTCTCGCTCGGGATGCTGTTCGACGTTCGCATCGTGCTCGAAGAGCCGCTCCTCGTCGCGCTCCTCGCATGCGGGTTTCTCCTCGGCAAAGGTCTCTTGGCCACGCTCGCGGCCTTCGCGATGCGCTTTCCGGCGCGTGTGACCTGGCTCGCGGGCGTCGGCCTCGCCCAGTTCGGCGAGTTCGGCTTCGTCCTTACCAAGCTCGCGGAAAAATCCGGCCTGGTCGAGAGCGCCGAGACCCGCCCGCTCCTCGCGGCGGGGATCATCACCATGTTCCTCACACCGGTGCTGGTGCGGATCGCGCCTCACGTCACCGCGGGCGAACGCCTCCTCGCCCCGCTCGAGCGGCTCATCGGGGTACGGAGCATCGACGAGGCCGACGTAGGCCAGCCGGAAGGGCTGTCAGGCCACGTCGTCCTCGTCGGCTACGGCGTCGCCGGCAAGCTCGTCGCCCGCGCGCTGGAATCCTGCGGCGTCCCCCTCGTGGTGCTCGAGCTGAACGCCGCCACCGTCCGGGCCGCTCGCGCCGAGGGCGTCCCGGTGTACTATGGCGACGCAACCAGCGAAGAGGCGCTCGGTCACGCGCACATCGAAAGCGCGCGTGCCGTCGTCCTTCTGATGAACGACCCGGTCGCCATGCAGAGAGTCATCGACACGGCGAGGCGCGTTTCCGCAGAGGTCCCGATTTTGGTTCGGGCCCGCTACCTCGCAGAGCGCGAGAACCTCGAGAGGCTCGGCGCGACGCGCGTCGTCGCCGAAGAGGTCGAGGGCGGCGTCGAGATGGTCGCGCGCATCCTGAGGCTGCTCGAGGTGCCGAGGAACGTGATCGAAGAGCGAATCGAGCTCGCCCGAGCAGAAACCCAGGCCTCGGCACGTGCAGCTACCGTCCCGCGAGCTACCCTCGGCGAGCAGACGGCGCTCGCCGACCTCAAGATCGAGAGCGCGCTCGTTCGCGCCGGCGGCGCCGCCGAGGGGAAGAGCGCAAAGGACTTGGAAATACGTAAGCATACGGGAGCGCTGGTGGTCGCGTTGAGCCGCGACGGCCGCGTCGTGGATGAGCCCGCCGCCGTGCCGCTCGCCGCCGGTGACGTCGTGTACCTGGTCGGTCAGAAGGCGTCCGTCGAGCGCGCCGTGAAGCGCTTCTTTTGAGTTCAAACCTCCTCAAAGCCTCGCGATTTCATTTTCCGCTTACTTGAATTGATCGATTCGATCGCCCCCCGGCATCCGAGAGAGTCCACGCCATGCGCAAATACACTGCCCTTTCCAGCCACGTCTTCGTCTCCGTCCTCGTCACCGCGACGGGCTTCGCGGCGTGCAGCGGGGGTCCCCCCGACGTCGACTTCGGCGACACCACGTCGTCGGGCCCGACGACGCCGACGACGACGACCGGCGTCGGAGGTCCGGGCACGGGCGCGGGCGGTGAAGGGGGCATGGGCGGAGAGCAGCCGATGCCGGCGCCTCCGCTGCGCAACCCGGTCGACATGAGCGACGGCGAGCTCGCCTACGAGTCGCTGATCCTCATGGGCTACGAGACGCTCGGAGCGACCACCACCACGTGCACCGACTGCCACGCGCTTTCGCAGGGGTTGCTCAACAACTGGCTCGAGCTGACCGACACCGCCGTCGGGACCTGCTTCGCCGACACCAGCGTGCCGATGAAGGCGGACAAACAGGCGGCGCTCGAGTGCATGCAGCAGAAGCCGGGCGTGCCGAACTCGCCGTACCTCACGCCGAAGATCGGAATCTACGCGGCGGCAGCGCACCTCGACTGGTTCACGTTCGTCTTCGATCAGCTCTACGGCGCCCAAGGGCCGGCCGAGCACGCCGACTTCATGCAAGCGGTCGCGATGCCGAAAGAGAGCAACACGCCCTGGACGCAGGGTGAGTTCGACATCGTCGCCGAGTGGTTTGCGCGCGGTCTGCCCTTCCTCGAGCAGCTCCTCCCCGAAGAGCCGCCGGTGATGGGCTGCACCCAGAGCATCACACCCGACGTCGCGACCCACATCGAGGCCATGCAGACCGCCGGCTGGCGCGCCGTCAACGCGGAGAACGGTCTTCTCATGTTCGGCTGCGCCGGCGCGCCGGACGCTCTCGGCTGCCTCTCGACCTACCCGCAGGCAGGGAGCCTGCCGTTCGGCACGGGGTGGGAGCACATGCCGGGCGCGAAGCTCCGTGTCCTCAGGACGAACTTCTACAACTCGTCCTACTGGACGCGCAGCTCCGCCGACGGTCGCTTCGTCGGTCACGGCGGCGGCGCGACGAGCGACTCGACGATCGTCGATCTTCAGCTCAACTCCGAGATCGGCGTGAACGCCTCGTACGACCCGGGCTTCTTCCCGGACAACTCGGGGTTCATCTTCCAGAGCACGCCGCAAGGCACCGGCATCTGCACGCACGACCTTCTGACCTCGGCGCCCTCGTCGATCGGGTTCTTCGAGCCCGAGTGTGAGAACAGCAGCCAGGTCGGCCTCTACCAGCACGTCGGCGCCGCGCTCGGCGGCGGCGACTACTGGGCAGTCGCCGGCAGCTTCGTCAGCGACAACGGCGGCCACTCCGAGACGCTCGAGAACCCGGCGGCGTTCTTCAGCAACGGATCGGACATCGAGCTGACGCCCATGATCTACGACGGTACCGGCTTCTCACCGAAGCCCGTGATTTCGGTGTCGACGCCGTTCGAAGGCGACACCGTGATGTCGCCGTCGAGCGTGCTCTTGATCGGGCGCGTTGCAGGCCAGGGCTTCAACCAGGCCGGCTTCCGGCTCCGCAAGATGATCGCGACGCCGAACGGAAACAGCTACACCGTGCAAGCTCCCGAGATCGCGCGGTATTGCTTCAACGGCGGCAAGCCCGGCTTCTCGTTCGACGAACGGTGGGCGGTCATCCACCGCTACGTCACGGGCGAGGACGCGGTCGAGCTCGGCTTCACCGGCCCGAACGATCCGGCCTTCAACCAGTACGAGAACCAGGGCGCAGCGAACATCTACCTGCTCGACCTCCTGACCGGCCTCACCACGCGCATCACGCACATGCAGCCGGGCCAGTACGCCCTCTTCCCGCACTTCCGATCCGACGGCTGGATCTACTTCATCGTCCGCACCGTAAACAGCAACAACGAGCACATCGTCGCGAGCGACGCAGCGCTCGTCGTCGAGTCTCAATGAGAAAGGCGCCCGCGGCGCTCCTCCTCCTCGCGGCCTGCGGCGCGCCCGACGCGCCCGAGCCCGAAGAGAAGGTCTGCGCCGCGGGTGTCGCGCGCTCGGCGCTCGACGCGGTCGACCGCAAGATCGTAGGCGCCGCCGCGCCCTACCCCGCGGACGGCACCCTCCGCGGACGAGACGCCGCGCTCGCGGCGTCGCAAGCCGAGCGGCGTCAGGTCGCGTGGGCAACGGTCCAGAAGGTTCTCACCAGCGTCCCGCTCGCGGAGCCGCTGCCTTCTTTGGACCACGTCCCGGCGACGATCCCTACCTGGCAGACCTGGTACGGCTTCGACGATCTTCGGCGCATGTTCCATCACCTCTACGAGGACCTGTCGCCCGAGGAGCGAGCGAGCCGCACCCCTTTTTCGGAGGAGGCGCTCGACGACGCGTTCCTCTGGAACGTCGGCGCGGTCCACGAGCTGCCCAACTGGCCCAAGGATCGATACTTCGACTACCTCGCGGCGATCGATCGCGCGAGCGATGTCGCCGGCATCGGCGGGATCTCGCGCGTTGGCTACAGCCCGGCGGCGGCGCGGCACCTGCTCGCGAGCTATCCGCGGGTCCTCGCGTGCCGCGACGGTGGACCGCCACCGGCGATCGCAGAAGGCCCCGTCGAAGAGATCGAGATCGCGCGAAAGCCCGTCGAAGCCCCGTCGTGCCAGACCCACGCGGTCGGCTCGTACGCGATCGGACCTGGCGAGACGCTCCGCGCCCGGATCGAAGAGGGCAAGGGCGCGACGCTCGATCTCTCCAGCGCCGACGCGACCTGCACCTCCGAAGCAGGAACGTGGTGTGAGATCGCCGGGCCCGCGGTCGTCGACGTCTCTGCGACCGCCGGGACCGATCCGCTCCATTCGGTGGTGGCGGTTCACCGCGCAGCAGCGCGGCCCGAGTGGGCCGGTTGCCTCGCCTCCCCGTTCCCGATCGACGGCGCGATCATCAAGGCCGACTATCGGCGCGCCGATCTCGAGATCAAGCTGCCCGTCTTCTCGACGTCGGCAGAGGCTCTCGCTGCCCGGCTCGGCGGCGACGTGTCGTGGACCGAAGCCGACGGCGAAGCGGATCCCGGTCCCGACGACATCTACACGCTCACGCTCCCGGCGGGGCCCAAGTACAGGCTCGCCGCGCTCCACATCATGACGAAGGAGCTCGACCACTGGCTCTGGATCACCCTCTGGTGGTCGGAGACGCCGAACGATGACTTCGGCGCAGACCGACCCAAGTCGATCGACGCGCTCGGCGGTCCGTGGGGAAGCTACAAGATGTGCGTAACCACGGCGTTCGGTGAAGAAGATCCGCTGCCGAGCGGCGGCTTCGATATGGCGCACCCGAGCCTCGCGAGCGCGCTCGCGGCGGTGTACGCGGGCAAGGGCGCGCCGACGTGGTGCTCGAACCCGTACTTGGAAGAAGGGCACGGCAACGCCGGGACGAACTGCATCGGTTGCCACCAGCACGGCGGGACCGAGCTGCGAAGCGAGGACATCCTGCTCTTCTCGGACTTCGGGCGGCCTGCGCGGCGAAACAACTTTCCTGCGGATTACTCGTGGGCAACGACGAGGGGCGACGATCTGGGCCAGCTCTTTGCCGATGAAGAGGCGTGGTGGAAAGCCGCACAGTGAAGGCCCACTAGCGCGCCGGAGTCCTACCGTTGCGCGGGCCCGCGCTCCGGGCCAGGCTCTGTCTCATGGGCGACCCGGGGAAGGTCGAGGTGCTCCATGACGAGGGCGGCTGGCGCGTCGGCCTCTGGAACAACCTCCTCCTTACCGCGATCTCGAAACCACCGAGCGCGACGAGCCTGGGCTACGTGCGCGAGGGGCAGGAGCGGCTGTTCCTCAAGAAGGGCGCCGTCGGCGGGCTCACGCTGGTGACGGGGCTCCGACTCGGTCCGCTCGACGTGGGCCCGCGCATGCGCGACGAGATCGGCAAGCTCATGAACGTGCCGAACCTTCGCGGACACTCCGCGATCGTGATCGAGTCCGACGGGTTCGCCGCCGCGACAGTCCGCGCGGTGCTCGGCGCCGTCATTCTTCTCGCGCGGCCGGAGTCGCCGCAGCGACTCTTCGAGACGCGGCGAGACGCGGCCCGCTACTTGTCGGCGCACGCGGCGGGCGATTGGGCCGAGATCGATCTGTTGGAAGCTGCACGTACCTTCACGAACGGACCACGATGAACCTCCGCCTGCTCGCTTTCTGCCCGCTCGCCCTCCTTGCTTGCGATGGTGCCCCGAAGGATCCGGAGTGTCGGCTGGTCGAGGATGGCTTCGGCTCGGAGGGCACGACGCCGATCACCGCGACGGTGATCGCGTCGGGTTTGGAAGTGCCGTGGTCGATCGCGTTCTTGCCCGAAGGCGACATGCTGGTCACCGAACGTCCGGGGCGGGTGCGCGTCGTCACGATGGACGGCACCGTCGGTCCGTCGATCATCAACCCCGCCGTGACGACGACGGCCGAGAGCGGCTTGCTCGGTCTGGCACTCCATCCTCAGTTCGAGCAAAACGGCTTCTTTTACATCTATTTCACAAGCACGACCGACGCCGGTGATCAGAACCAGGTCGAGAGGTGGGTGCTCTCACCGGATCGCAGCGTGGCGAGCTTCGACCGGATCATCATCAACGGAATCGCCGCAGCCCAGTTCCACGACGGAGGACGCATCCGCTTCGGTCCCGACGGGATGCTCTACATCGGCACGGGCGATGGCCGTGAGCCGGATCGATCGCAAGACGTCGACGACCTCGCCGGCAAGATCCTCCGAGTCGATCCGGACGGCGGCATCCCGGCCGACAACCCGTTCCCGGGCAAGGCGGCGTACATCCTCGGCGTGCGCAACACGCAGGGCTTCGACTGGCGCGAGGACGGAACGCTCGTCGTGACCGATCACGGTCCGAGCGGCGAGTACCAGAACCGCGAGGGACACGATGAGGTGAACGTGGTGGAGGCAGGCGACAACCTCGGCTGGCCGACCATCTACGCGTGCGAGTCGCACAGCGACATGGTCAGCCCGTCGATGACCTGGAAGAGGGCGCTGCCTCCCGGCGGCGCGTCGTTTTTCCGCGGTGACGCAATCTCCGGTTGGAACGGCAGCCTCCTGATCTCGAGCCTGCGCGGCGAGCACCTGCAGCGCGTCGTGTTCGACACCGAAGACCCACGCCGCGTCGCGTCGAACGAGGTGTACCTGAGCGGTGAGTACGGCCGCCTGCGCGAGGCGGTCATGGGCCCCGATGGGTTCTTCTATGTGACGACGAGCAACTGCGATGGACGCGGGACCTGCGGGCCGGAGAACGACCGCATCCTGCGCATCGGACCCTGAAGCGCTATCATCCATCGGCTTTACCCGATGAGCGCTCCGCCGACGTACCGGGTCGACGACAGGTCGATCCTTCTGCCTTACTACAGGCGATACCTCGTCGACCCCGTCCTGCCGATCTTGCCCCGTTGGCTGAGCCCGAACTGGATCACGCACGCGGGTCACGCGGCGTGCTTCCTCGCGGCGATGATCTTGATCGCTCTTTGGCCGAGCGGCGGCGCGCCGTTCGCGATCGCCGCGCTCCTCCTCCAGATGTACATCTGGTGCGACAACGCGGATGGCGCGCACGCGCGACGCACCGGGCAAACTTCGCCGTTCGGCGAGTATCTCGATCACGGGCTCGACATCCTCAACACGGTCTACATGGGCTTCCTCACCGCATCGGCGCTCGGTGCGACGCCTGTCGGATGGATCGCGTTCGTGGTCCTCATCCCGGGCGCGGCGGCGATCGTCATGTGGGAACAGGCGGCGACAGGCGTCTACCGGCTCGGCCTCATCAACCAGATCGAGTCGTCGATCGTCCTCTCGGCCGCGCTGCTCGGCTCGGCGATCTGGGAGCGACGCATCTTCGCGACGACGCATCTCTTCGGGATCGAGCTTCGTCTCGCGCTCCTGCTCTGGTGTGCGGCCACGATCGTCTTCGGCGTCTGCCACGGGATGGTGCGCGTCTCGCGCGCGGCCGGTGTGAAGAAGCTCGGCCCGGCGGTCGTCCTCGTCCTGTTCGGCGCGCTCTCGGTGTTCGCTGTCTGGCGTGGCGCGCTCGGCGTCGTCCCGGCGGTGAGCATCATGACCGGCGTCAACGTGGCCTTCTGCGCGCGCATGCTGACGAGCCGCCTCCACCGTAGGACGCCGCGCACGATGCCGACTCTTTGGCTGGTGCTCGCCGTCGTCGTGTGCGCCGTCGCCTTCCGCGAGATCAGCGGCGAAGCGGTCCCGTCCGGGCTGATTGCAGGCGCGGCGTGCTTGGTCTTCGCGGCGCAGACGCTCTCCGACGCTCGCGTCGGCTTCTCGTCGCTCGCGGAGGCGTGACGTTCAGCGGCGCGCTGCCGCCTCGGGATCCTTGCAGCAGCGCGTACCCGTCGAGTAGTCCGAGTACCGGCGCGGATGCGCGCTGACGCGCGAGAAACATCCGGCTCGCGTACCCCGCGAATAGAATCCGCCGACGAAGACTCCCTGCGCATCGGCGACCCACTCGTCGAGGTTACCGACCATGTCGAAGATGGCGTCGTCGCCCCATTTGCTTGCGCACCGGGGCGAGCTTCCGGTCTCGAGAAGGAGCGTCCTTCCTGCGACGACGAGCTGACCGTTGCGCGGGTCGTCGTGGTAGCGCGCGGCGTTGCCGTGGAGCATCGCCGAGGGGTGATCTTCGCGGAACACGTTGCAGGCGCCCTGCTCGTAGCGGTCGCCGTACGGGTAATCTTTCATCACGTCGCCGCGGCATGCCGTGATCCATTCGGCTTCGGTGCAGAGGCGCTTCTCCGCCGCTCTGCATGCCGCCTCCGCCTGATCGGCGCTCAAGTAACCTTGGGGGAGGACGCCCTTCGCCGACACCGCGCGCGCCTCGATCGCGAAAAGCGGCACCGCAGGAACTGCGAACGTCGCCTCGAGCGAGCCCGGCGCGGCAGCGTCGCGCCGCGCGGTGTAGAACGCGAAGACCTGCGCCGCGCGCTCGCGATCGGGCGTGAAGAATGGCGACCATGCGCGACCGGTGTCGCGATCGACGAGGCTCGTCTCGAAGCGGTCGACGCAAACGCGTCCGGCAACCGCCACCATGTCCGGCGGGCACGCGATCGGCGTCCGAAGGAGCTCGAGCAGCGCGGGTCGCGGCGTTTCGGCCTGCTGCCGCGCTGCACGCCTGCGCGCTCCCGCGGCGTTGCTCGACGCCGACTTTCGCTTTCCCGGGCGGCGTCGCTCGGCCTTCGTCGCCTTCTTCTTCTTCTTCTTCTGCGCGCGGGTCTCGGTCTTTCGACGCTCGGTTTTCGCGGCTTGGGCTTCCGCGGGCGTCGGCGCAGTCGTCGCCGCCCCGCCGACGGCGAGCGCGAGCACGACGGCGAAGAGCCTCTGCATCGCTCGGCCATCGCACGAGCCCCCGAAAGCCGGCAAGTTTACCGCGGCTGGCGATTCGCGTACCGCGTCGGTGGTGCGCCCAGTGCTCTTCGGAACGCCACACTGAAGGCGGCCAGGCTGGGATGGCCCAGCTCATGCGCGACCAACGTGATGCTCTCGCCGTCGGCAAGTCGCTCGAGCGCGTGAAGCATCCGCAGTCGCAACCACCAGCGCTGGAAGGTCATCTTCGCCTCCGATTCGAACCGACGAGCGGCCGTCTTGAGACTCATCCCCGTCTCGGCGCACCACGACTCGAGCGTCGCGGTCTTGCGGCCCGGGTTCGCCTGCAGCTTCTGAACGATCGGAGCGAGGAGCGGGGAGCGTACCGCCGGCAGAAAGAACGGACGGGCTTCGAGCAGCGCGATGCGATCCACGAGAACACGAGCGAGCCTCTCCGCCGGACTTCCGGGCGGATACGCGGATCCCGCTTCCATCAATGCGACGAGGAGCTCCTCGACCAAACGAGTGCTCTCGAGCACTGCCATCTGGCCTGGATGCGCCACCAGCGAAGGCTCGGCAAGCAGCCTCAGGAGCTTGCACGACCGACGCGACACGGCCGAACATGCCACGTAGGGAGGAATGAAGACCGCATGACCGTGCGGTGCGAGAAACGAGCCGCTCTCGGTCTCGACGGTGATCGCGCCGTCCGTCACGACGACCAGTTGAGCCAACGACTCCCGGTGAAACGCCCCCCGGGCGATTCCCCACGACTCCGCGACTGCGAAGGCTGGGACCGCCGCGGCGGCGGAGGGGGGCTCCATCTTCGGGTTGTCCATTCGCGTAAAACTTCTCGAGAAGTTTACGCAGATGGACAGCGTTGAAAAGCGGAGCCCCCGGGCGCGCTTCGTGAAGCGATGCGCACCTTCGCCGGCGCGCTGTCGAGCTCTCAGAACTCCACGACAGCGCGGATC
>JBGTSH010000284.1:0-14172 GCA_041940405.1 Polyangiaceae bacterium | reverse complement strand
GATCCGGAGCAGAACTCGACGTTCCAGGATCACTACCTCGATCTTCCGTTCGATCTCTCGCAGGTGACCTTCCTCGCGACGGCGAACGAGCGGGATCAGATCCCGGCGCCGCTCCTCGACCGGATGGAGGTGATCGAGGTCCCCGGCTACACGCGCACCGAGAAGATCGGCATCGCCGAGGAGTTCCTCGTGCCGAAGCAGCTCCGCGCCCACGGCCTGACCGAGGAGCGCCTCGACTTCGTCCGCGAAGGGATCGAGACGATCCTCGATCACTACACGCGCGAGGCGGGCGTTCGCGGTCTCGAGCGTGAGATCGCCGCGGTCTGCCGCGCGACCGCGGTGCGCCTCGCCGAAGGCGAGGACGTCCGCGAGGTCGCCGCGCGCGAGCACATCGAGAAGGTCCTCGGTCCGCACAAGCACCGCCCCGAGCAGGCGGAGCGCGTGCTCGATCCGGGCGTCGCGACGGGGCTCTCGACCTCGGCCGGCGGCGGCGACCTGCTCTTCATCGAAGCGACCAAGATGCCCGGCAAAGGCAACTTCGTCCTCACCGGCAACATGCGCAACGTCATGCAGGAGTCGGCGACGACAGCCGTCTCCTTCGTGCGGAGCAAGGCCGCAGAGCTTCAGCTCGATCCGGAGTGGCTGCGCGAGATCGATCTGCACGTGCACGTCCCGAAGCACGGCACGCCGAAGGACGGGCCGAGCGCGGGCGTCACGATCTTCATCGCGGTCGTCTCGCTCCTGCTCGGGTGCTCGGTCCGCAGCGATCTCGCGATGACCGGCGAGATCAGCCTGCGCGGCCGCGTGCTCCCGGTCGGCGGCATCAAGCAGAAGCTCCTCGCCGCTCACCGGGCGGGCATGAAGAAGGTGCTCATCCCGGCCCGCAACCGCCGTGACCTCGACGACGTCCCTGCCGAGATCAAGAACGAGCTCGACGTCACGCTCATCTCGACGGTCGCCGAGGCCTTGGCTCTCGCGCTCGTGCCAACCGAAGACGGAGACCGCGAGCGGTCCTCGCAATCGGATGGCGGGGCGTCGGGCGAGGTGACGTACGGCTGAGCCCGGGGGGGTCGCGCCGGTCATGCCGGCTGGCAGCACCTTGGAAGAACGCCCGTCGTTCTTGCCACCGGCGGGCGGACGTCCTCGGCCGGGGCTCGGTCGCTCGCGCCCGATGGTCGTGGCGCTGGTCCTCACGACCCTCTTCGGGATCGGAATAGGCTTCGTCCCTCAGTTCGGCGGGCCGGGCTACGAGGTCTCGCTCGTGTACGGCCTCGTACTGCCGACGATCCTGGCCATCGCGTCGGCGTCGGATCTCGCCCGCTTCGAGCCCGAGCCCTTCGATGCCTACTGCCGCGGCGTCGCAAACGGGGTGCTCGTCTTCGCGGTCGCCGCGCTGCTCAGCGTCATTCACGGCGCGATCCGAGGCTTCTGCGATCCGTTCTCCGGCATCCTGAACCTCTTCTTCGGCCCCGGCCTGGGCCTCGCGCTCGCAGGCGCGTGGAGCGCGGTCGCGTTCGAGGTCGGCCGTCTCGTGCGCCGCAAGCGCCTGGGCGCCTTCGTTCGGGTCCTTCTCGCGTTCGCAGCGCCGATCGGATCGATCCTCGTCGGCCTCGCTCGCTTCTACACGAGCCCTATGATCTTCGGGTACGACCCGTTCGTCGGGTACTTCAGCGGAACCTTGTATGACACCGTTGTAAGTCTCGACGCCCTCTACACGTACCGCGTCGGATCGATCGCGACGCTCTTCGCCGGCTTCGTCGCAGCGCTGCACCTGACCCACGATCCAGGCGGCAAGCTCGTCTACCAGTCGATAGGTCGTCCGGGCCTGCTCCTCCTCAGCATCGTCTGCGCAGCGGGCAGCATGGGCCTGACCCTCGCGGGGCCCGAGCTCGGCCACTGGCAGACCAAGAGCACCATCGCGCGCGAGCTCGGCGCGGTCGTCGAGGGCGAGCGCTGCACGATCGTGCATGCGCGCGCGATCCCACCCGAAGCCGCGCAGCGCTTCGCTCGCGAGTGCGAAGCCCACGTCGCCCAGGCAGAGGCCTGGCTCGGCGTGCGCGGGCCGGAGCGCATCACGGCCTTCCTGTTCGAGACCGCAGGACAAAAGAGCCGGCTGATGGGCGCCGCGGGCACGAACATCGCCAAGCCGTGGCGCGGCGAGGTGTACGTTCAGGGAACGAGCTTCCCGCACCGCGTGCTGGGGCACGAGATCGTGCACGTCATCGCTGCCGGCACCGGGCGGGGGCCGTTCAAGATTGCGGGGACGCTAGGAGGCTTCTTGCCCAACCCGGGTCTCATCGAAGGCGTCGCGGTCGCCGCGTCGCCGCGAGACGAGGACCTCTCGCCGATGGATTGGGCCAAGGCGATGAAGGATCTCGGCATTCTCCCGCCGCTCGAGCGGCTCTTCGCGCTGGCCTTCCTCGGCGAAGCGTCGAGCACGGCGTACACGGTGAGCGGCGCGTTCGTCGGCTGGGTGCACGACAAATTCGGCGCCGAGGCGGTCGTCTCTTGGTACCGCGGCGGCGAGCTCCCCGCGATCACCGGCAAGAGCTGGCAGGAGCTCGAGTCGGCGTGGCATGCAGATCTCGACGCGATCGTCCTACCCGAAGCGGTGCGCGTACAGGCGGCAGCAAAGTTCGACAAGCCCGGCTTTTTTGCGCGGCGCTGCCCGCGGGTGATCGACCGCTGCCGCGACAAGGCGGGCGAGCTCGAAGAGTCCGGTGACATCCTCGGCGCGCTCGGCGAGATCGATCGTGCTCTGGAGCTCGAGCCCAGCCACGTCGGCTTGCTGACCGATCGCGCGGAGCTTCTCCTCTTCACACCCAAGCCGGAAGAGGCAGAATCCGAGCTGACGCGCATCGCCGGCGACGAGAGCGTCCCGCGCCACTCCCGCGATCGAGCGGTGCGCCTGCTCGCCGATCGGGCGCTCTCCAAGGGGGATGTCGAAGCGGCCCGCAAAGGTTACGAAGATGTCATGACGCGCACCGTCGATGCAGATGGGCTGCGCACGCTTCACGTGAAACTCGCCGCGTGCAAAGACGAGGGGCTGCGCAAGGCGATCGTGGCGCTGCTCATCGGGCCGGTCGCCAAGCGCGCCGACCGGCTCGTCGCGACGGAGCTTCTCGGCGGTTTGGATCGCGAGCGCTCCGCCGAGGGGTTGCCGGCCTATCTGCTCGCGCGGGGCCGGCTGGACGCCGGGGACTTCGAAGGAGCCGCCGAGCGGCTGGACGCCGCGCTCGGCCGCAAGCTCGACGTCCCGTATGTGAAGGCCGAAGCGCTTCGCCTCCGCATCGTGGTCGCCTGCGGCCTCTCGGACGGAACAACGGCTGCCCGTTGGCTCGGCGAATACGCGCGCGAGCCCGAGGTTACGAGAGCTCGCTACGATTTGGCCCGCCGCTTGGTCGCACGATGCGGGGGGGGCCCCGTCGACAACCTGCCTGCCTATGGCCGCCCCGAGTAGAATGCGCCCGCCGGGGGGCCTGCCATGAAGCGAAACGCCGAAGGTGAGCGGGGATGAACAGAGGAGAAGAGCTCGAGCTCCTTTCCGATGCTCTGCGTGTCGTCGCGCAGTACGACACGATCCTCGATCCCGCCGCGTTCGAAGAGCTCGGCCGCGTGGTCCGTGCGCGCTTGCCCTTCTTTCACCTCGCGATCACCAAGGCCGATACGCCGGGCTTCTTTCGTGTCCTGGCGCTGACCCGAGGCGAAGGCGAAGGGGCGCTCCCGTTTCGTACTCGCCTTCAGTCGACGCCGGCGATCTACGATCACATCTACGTCTTGGGCCGTTCGTACAACGCGACGGATCTCGACCAGGGGATCGGCATCGAGCGGTCGGGCGCGCAGCTCGGCTTCGGCTCGTACGTGGTGCACCCGGTCTTCTCGCCCCACACCGGGCAAGTCATCGCCGGTTTCTTGGCCGCGTTCCGCGAGCCCAATGCCGCGACCTTGCCCGAGACGCAAGTCCTCGCCGAGCTCGTGCGCTCGCTCGGCGCGAGCGTCGCGCGGGGGCTCGACGATCGTCGCGAAGCTCGGGCGAGCCGCATCCTCGAAGCGTCGGGCGACGCGATGCTCGCCTGGGACTCGGAGGGGCGCGTCGTCGATCTGAACCGCGCCGCCGAGCGGCTCATCGGTGCCGAACGGCTCCAGATCATCGGCACGAGCATGCAAGAGCTGCTCGGCGCCATCCCGATCGGCCCCTCCAGCGGACAACGCCTCACGCTCTACACACGCGACGGCCGCCGCGTGACCGTCGCCGCGAGCGTGAGCCCCATGCCGGGCGATCCGGTCGTCTTTGCGCACGCGCTCCTCCGCGATCTGTCCGAGGTCGTCGCCGCCGAGCAGCGGGCGTCCGAGCGTCTCGCCGAGCTCCGGACGCTCTCCGAGCAGCACACGCTGCTCCTCGACAATGCGCCGCTCCTCATCTTCCGTCTCGATCCGCTCACCAACGAGCTTCTCTATCTGAACCGTCACGCCGAGCGCCTCTTCGGCGTCCCCGCGGCGCGGGCCCTGGAGCAGCCGGGCTTCCTCGTTCACGCGCACGTCGATCCCGAGGGCGTCCTCGCCTTCGAAGAGGCCGTCATCATCGCGAAGCTGGGGCAGGTTGCGCCTCCGTATGAGGCGCGGCTTCGTCATGAGCCGGGCGAAGCGATCATCGCGCGCGGGACGGTGTATCCCATCCTCGGCGAAGGAAACCGGGTGGTCGGCATCGAGGGCATCCTGCTCGACGTGACCAGCGAGCGCGCGGCGCGCTCACGGCTGGTGCAAGCGGACCGCCTCGCGACCGTCGGCATGCTCGCGGCCGGCGTGGCGCACGAGATCAACAACCCCGCCGCCTTCATGCTGCTCGGGCTCGACGTCCTCTCGCGCTCTTTGGCTGGCCCGTCGGTCAAGATGCCGACCGAGATCGAGGGTCAGGTAAAACAGCTCGTCAGCGATCTGCGCGAGACCGGGCGGCGCATCGTCGACATCGCGCGCGACATGCGCCTGTTCGCGAGCCCGCCCGTCGCGCAGGGCGGGCGCCGCACGCTCGTCGACGTCGCCCGGACCATCGAGAGCGCGCTCACGATCACGCGCGCGCAGATCGTCGAGAAGGCCGAGCTCGAAGTCGCGATCTCGCAGGATCTGCCGCTCGTCTCGATGGAGGACGGTCGCCTGGGTCAGGTCATGGTCAACCTCCTGGTCAACGCCGCGCAGGCCATCGCGGAAGCGCGCGCCACACGCGGCCCGTCGCCCGGGGGCGATCGTGTCCGCATCTCGGCCGAGCCGGTCGATTCGGCCATTCGCGTGGTGGTCGAGGACACCGGCGTGGGCATGCGGCCCGACGTGCTCGACCGCGTCTTTACGCCCTTCTTCACGACCAAGCACCCGGAGCTCGGAACGGGCCTCGGCCTCGCCATCTCGAAGCAGATCGTCGACGCTGCGGGCGGAGACATCACCGCCGAGAGCCCCGGCACGCTCGGCGATCCGCCGACGGGCTCGCGCTTCGTCATCACGCTGCCCGCGCACGAGCCGCGCCACGAGAGCGCGCCACCACGCCAACGGGGTGCCGAGGCCGCGACGCGCGCCCGCGTCCTGGTCGTCGAGGACGAGGTCCTGCTCGGCAAGGCCCTCGGCGATCAGCTCTCCGAGCGCCATGACGTCTCCGTCGTCACCGGCGGCGAAGAAGCCCTCGCCGCGCTGGGCAATGAGCGCTTCGACGTCGTCCTCTGCGACCTCAAGATGCCCACCATGGGCGGCGAGGAGCTCTATCGCCGTGTGGTCGCCGAAGATCCCGACGTCGGCAAGCGGTTCATCTTCATGACCGGCGTCAGCTTCGGCCCCGAGCTCGAACGATTCCTCGGCGACGTCGGCGCGCCCCTCCTGGAGAAGCCGTTTCCGATAAGGAGGGCGATGGCGGTGATCGAGGAGGTCGCTGCCAAGTCACGGATGTCGGCACGGGACACGTAGACCCCGCCCGCCCGTCTCCCCGTCACTCGCTCATCTTGATCGGAATGTAGAGCGCCCTGACCTTCGACATCGTCCCCTCCTTCGTATAGCCCGCTAGGCCATACAGGATGTTCCACCAGTGGCCTTGGGGTGAGGCGCCGAACTGGAACGCGGGGAAGAAGTGGAACTGCCACTCGGTGCCGCCTTCGACCTTTTGCTCGCCGTAGTAGGTGTTGAGGACGACCTGATCGACGCTGTCTTGATCGGAGATCCGGAAGAACGCCGGAAGGACGATCGTGGTGCGCGACTTGGGCGACGCGAAGTCCCAGATGAGCGGCGGGATGACGAAGTGGGTCGACTCGTACTCGCGACCCATGAAGAAGATCGGCAGGATGTTCGTGTCCCAACCGGTGAGGCCGTGCGAGTGCCAGAAGAGCGGCGTGACGAACGTCGTCTCGCGGATGCCCTCGCGCTTGAAGTGCGCGTAGAAGGGGAAGGCGACGAAGTCGTCCACCCGGGGCGAGAGCGACTGGTAGTAAAACGGAAAGAGGAGCTTCGTATCGAGGCCGATGTCGGGGTCGCGGTACCACCAAAAGAGCGGCGTCACCATGTCGAGCTCGGTGCGGCCGCGGTACTGCGCGTAGCCCCACGTTACGAAGGTGTGCTCGCCCTCGTCTCCCTCGGCGTCGAGGAAGAGCGGCGTGATCAAGAGGTGTGACGTGCCCTTGTAGCCGTAGTGGAAGAGCGGAAAGACGGTGATGTGATCTTCGTTCGGACCCCAGTTCCGCCAGAAGATCGGCATGATGTTGAAGACCTCGCCCTGGCGGTCCCGCTCCCAGAGGAACGGGCCCCAGAGGTTGATCTCGTGGTCCGTCGTGTCGTCGTACTCGTAGTAGTGGAGGAGCGGCGGAATGACCTCGTACTCGCCGTCGTCGTCGCGCCCGTAGAAGTAAAACGGCACCATGCCGAGATCGATCTCGTCGGTGGTGCGCGGGTCGCAGGCGGGACCGCCGCGCCACTTGCAGTAGAGCGGTCCGACGAGGTTGAAGCCGTCACGGTCCGAGTGCTCGGTGAAGGTGAGCAGCGCCGGGATGTGGAAGTAGCCGCCGCCGTCTTTTGTGTCCCCCTCGAAGAAGAGGGGGAAGAGCCAGTTGGCGTGGGTGGGCTTGCCGTCGAGCTTCCCGTCGTCTTCCTGGTGGGCGAACGGACCGACGACCGTCGTGTACGTGTTCTCGTCGCGAAGGTGCCAGAAGAACGGGAAGGCGACGTCGGCGTCCATGTGGACGCTGCGCCGCTGGTAGTAGAGGCCGAACAGCGAGGCACGATCGCCCGGCTGCGTGCGCTCGGCCCAGAAGGGGAACGCCGTGCGGAACGTGTAGTCGCCGTCTGTCTCGGCGTAATAGACGCCGTAGAAGTCGACGTCCTTCTTGCCCTTGGTGCCTTGCGGATCGTCGTCGGGTACGCGGTTGGTGCCGATCCGCTTCTTCGCCTCGTCCGGGATCGCGAGCGGATCCTCGGGGAGCTGCGCTTCGGTCTTGGGCAGGCCGGACTCGCTGCCGCCGCTCGCGGCGTGCGTCTCGGGCTGGCCCGGCACGGGCTTCGGCGGCGCCTGCTGCGGCGACGGTCCGATGGGGAACTGCGCCATCGCGACGCGCGAAGCGAAGAAGAGCACGAGCGCAAACAGCACGCCGGCGAGGGACGCGCCGATCCGCCTCAACTGGCACCCTCTCCCGACAACCCCGCTGCCGAGAACCCCGCGCCCGAGAAGCTCTTCAGCCGGTCGAACAGGACGTTCGCCGCGCCCTCGATCGGGATTTCGTCCTGCGCGTGTGCGGCGAGGTCCTTCACCGCGAAGACGCCGCGCCCGATTTCGCTCTCGCCTGCGAGGACGCAGAGCCGCGCTCCGGTCTGATCTGCGCGACGGAGCTTCGCCTTGAGCCGCGAGTCGCGCGCGTCGACCTCGACCCGGGCGCCGCGACCGCGCAGCGCGCTCGCGAGAGCGAGCGCCGGCTTGAGCCCGGTGTCGGCGAGGACGGCGATGAAGACAGGCGGATCGGACGGCTCCTCGTCCGCGTTGCCCATGGCGACGAGCAGCCGCTCGAGGCCCATGCCGAAACCGATGGCAGGCGTCTTGGGGCCGCCGAGGCCCTCGACCATGTCGTCATAGCGGCCGCCGCCCGAGAGCGTGCTCTGCGCGCCGAGATCCGCCGAGGTCGCTTTGATCTCCCAGAGCGTGCGCGTGTAGTAGTCGAGCCCGCGCACGAGCTTGGTGTCGACGGTGTACGGGATCGAGAGCGCCTCGAGCGCTCTTTTCACGCCGTCGAAGTGCGCGCGATCGTCTTCGGAAAGCACGTCGAGGATCGTCGGCGCACCCTCCGCGGCGGCGTGATCCTTGGGATCCTTCGAGTCCAGGATGCGAAGCGGGTTCTTCTCCAGGCGGCGCTGCGAATCCTCGGACAAGGCGTCTCTTCGGGGGGTGAAGTGGGCGCGAAGCGCCTCGCGGTACTTGACGCGCGTGTCGCCAGACCCGAGCGAGTTGATGAAGACCGCGACGTCTTTGATGCCGAGCTCGGAAAGGACGCGCACCTGGAGGTCGATCATCTCGGCGTCGCAGACCGGGCCGGGATCGCCGAAGAGCTCACAACCGCCCTGAAAGAACTGCCGGTACCGGCCCTTGGCCGGGCGCTCGCCGCGAAACATCGGCCCGAGGTAGTACCAACGCGAGATGGGCTCTTTTGCGTAGGTTCCGTGCTCTACGTAGGCGCGCGCGGCTCCGGCCGTCCCCTCGGGTCGGACGGTGAGCCGGTCGCCGTGCCGCTCGAAGGAGTACATCTCCTTCTCGACGACGTCGGTGGTCTCGCCGATTTGCCGCTCGAAAAGCGTGGTGTCCTCGATGAGCGGGGTGCGGACCTCTTCGTACCCGTATCGCTGGGCGACGTGACGGAACGCCCGCTCGACGCGGTGCCATCTGCGGATCTCGTCCGGCAAGATGTCGTTCATCCCCCTCACGGCGCGAAGCTTCACGGGTTTCGGTCTCTTTGCTCTCTCGGGAGACGGACTGCCGGGGGCTTATCGCCCTCGCGACGGGCCGGGTCAAGCGCTCCGCACCTTGCCGCCTGCGCAGGCGCGCCTTGCCTTGCTTCCCGGGGCAGGACAAAACCGCGCCAGCATCGTGAATCCAGAAGATCTAGCGAAGCTGTCAGGCCGCGTCCTCGCGCTCGATCCCGGGCGGGTCCGTGTGGGCGTGGCGATTTCCGACGAGGATCGCGTGCTGGCTTCGCCGCGCGACGCGCTGGACGGAGGGGATTTCAAGCGGCTTGTCGCGCTCATCGTCGAGCTTTGCCGAGAAGAAGAGGTGAAGCGCGTGCTCGTCGGCTGGCCGCTCGACCTCTCGGGGGAGGCGGGGCCCCCCGCTCGGAAGGCCGAAGCCCTCGCGAAGGCGGTGGAAGAGGCGTCGGGAATCCCGGTCGAGCTCGTTGACGAGCGGCTCAGCACCGTCGCCGCACACCGCCGCCTCGACGACGCGGGCCGAAAGAAAGGAAAGGCGCGCGCGCGAGCGATCGACGGCGCGGCGGCGGCGCTTCTTCTTCAAGCCTGGCTCGACGCGCGGCGCTGAGAAGAGAGGCCGCGTCCGTCAGAGCCCTTCGATATCCAGGCTCGCGTTTGCTGCTTTCAGCTCGTCGAGCTGGCCACGGTCGACCTTGCTGTCGACCACGTTGAGGAACTTGAGCTTGGGAAGCGATCCGAGGACACGGACGTCCGCAAGCTCACATCGCGCTGCGATGAGCTCGCGCAGGGTGGGATGCTCGCGTAGCGGCTCGAATGTCGTGACTCGGGTGCCAGAGACGTTGAGGCTCTCGAGCGCGCGCAGGGCGCGAAGAGGCGCGAGGTCGGCGACGAGCGTGTTGCGAAGCTGCAAAGAGCGCAGCTTCGTCAGCTTGGCGAGCGGAGTGAGATCGCTGACGGCCGTGTAACGAAGATCGAGCTCCTCCAGATTGGTGAGATCCGTGAGGGAAGCCAGGCTCGCGACCTTCGTGCTCCCGAGCGTCAGCCGGCGCAGGGCCTTGGCACCTGCGAGCGGGCGCAGGTCCTCGACCGGATTCCCGCCGAGCGAGAGCTCCTCGAGCTCGCTCAGGCCGGAGAGCGGCCGAAGATCCGTGACCGGTGTGACCACGGGGATGCAATGGACGCGCTTTTCGGCGCCGTACAGCGTCTGGCCGCAGAACTCCATCGGGTACGTCATCGAGACGGCGCGGCCCGACGGCTGCGTGGTCTCGATCGCCGGCGGCTGCCCGCCGCTCGCGGGGCTTGGAGAGGCAGGCGCGCAGGCCCAGGTCAGAGCAGCTACGCCCGCGGCAACCGTGGGAGCGCGCTGACGACCGCGGAGCTTCAACGCCGCGTCACGAAGTAGGTTGCCAGGGCAGCGCCGGCCGCGAAGCCGAAGCCGATGAGATCCCACACCGGCCAGGCGACGCCCGCCGCGCGTCGCAAGAGGACGCTCTCGATGAGGTGGACCGTCAGCGAGACGACGCCGTACGTGACGAAGGCGCCCACGACCACGCGGCGCATCGAGCCTGCGAGCTCGACGGTCTTGGCGCTGTTGTTCCAGATGTTCTTCTTGATCCAGTGCGCACCGAAGCCGAGCGGTGTCGCGAGCGCGAGCGTCATCATCAGCGCAAGGAGGAGCGCCTCTGACCCGGTGACGTTCGCTGCCGCGTTGCCGCCGCGCGTGAGTCGGATCACCGCGGCGCCCACGTTCAGGAGGCCTGCGAGCACGCCGAAGGTGGCAAGCCCGCCCATGAAGGCGATCATCGGGCGCGAGGAGGTGACGTCGCGCTGCCGCTCCTCGTTCGCGACACGCGAAGCGCGCGGGTCCGAAGCCGTCGGCATGCGGGGCGGCGAGATCGTGTGCGGGTTCGAACCCCCTGTCTGCTCCGCGAAGGCTTCGAGCTCGCCCTCGAAGTCATCCATGCTCTGGTAGCGGTCGTGCGGCTGCTTCGCCATCGCGCGCTGGATCATCATCTCGAGCGATCCAGGGAGCTCGGGGTTGAGCGAGCAGGGCCTCTCGGGCTCCTCGAGGAGAACCGCGGTGAGCGTCGCGGTGGGATCCGGCCGATCGAAGGGCCGCTTGCCGGTGACGAGCTCGTAGAGGATCGCGCCGGCGGCGTAGATGTCGACGCGGTGATCCACTTTGTCGCCGCGTGCTTGCTCGGGCGCCATGTACGAGGGCGTTCCCATGATCATGCCGGTCTTGGTGAGCGACTGGCCGCCGGCCTCGTGCACTTTCGAGATGCCGAAGTCGATCACCTTTGCCGTCGGGCTCGCCATGTCGCCGACCAAGAAGACGTTCTCCGGCTTCATGTCGCGATGGACGATCCCCTTCGCGTGCGCGGCGGAGAGCGCCTTGCAGACTTGCCGGACGATGCGCACCGCGGTCTCGACCTTGAGGCGGCCGCGCGCACGCAAGAAGTTGGCGAGCTCTTCGCCGTCGAGGAACTCGGCGACGATGAACGGACGGCCGTCGATGGTGCGCCCGATGTCGTAGACGTCGCCGACGAACGGGCTCTGGATCGATGCTGCCGCCTCGGCCTCGCGCTGGAAGCGCGACAGGACCTCGGGCTGCCGAGCGAACTCTGGGTGGAGAATCTTCAGCGCGAAGCGCTTGCTCCCGATGCGCGTGTGGCGCACCTCGTAGACGCGGCCCATGCCGCCTTCGCCGATCGCGCGGATGACGGCGTAGGTGTCGGCGATCGTTCGGCCGACGAACTCGTCATCTTCCTCGGCCTCGGCATCGAGCAGCTCCGACGCATCTTTCGGGCATACGCGGAATTCAGCCGGATAGCGGAGGAGGCACTCGGGGCAGAACTTGGGCAGGACGATGTCGGGGTTCGACATCGTGATCGAGCTTCGCGATCCCCGTAGATCGCCGAGCGGAACCACGGGGTTCGACGTGTAGGCCGCCGCGATCTCCGGCATCGATGGCATCGACCCCGGCGGCTGCGGGCTCGGCGGAAGCGTCCCACCTCGCGGAAGCTCGCCCTGGCCAGGGCTCGTGCGCGCGGGTACGCTCGCGTTCGGGACGGGACGCGAGCCGGAAGAAGGCGTTCCCGATGAGGGGGCGCCCGACGAAGGCGGGACGCCGAGGTGCGTTTGGTGGGACCCTAACGCCTGGCTGCTCAGGCCTGCACGCGGATCAGGTGCGGGAGGAGCCGGGTTGTTTCCGAGCGGCGGGGTCCGAGCCATCCAGCTTGCAGGCTACCTCGCGCTTTTGCCCCTGTCAGGTCGAGCCCACTCAAGAACCTTGCAATTGACGTCACGAAGCCCGGGGGTATAGTGCGCCGCCTTTGTAGGCATGGGCCCACACGGCCCGTTCGTGAACCAACAACACACGGCCCACCAAGGGGCGCGCCGGCTTCGAGCCGGCGGCAGCTCCCGGTCGGGCGGCGAGGCAAGTCATGCTTCATCCGAATCAGAAGTCCACGCTCATCGAGACGTTCCGCAAGCACGAGGGCGACACCGGGTCTCCCGAGGTCCAGATCGCCCTTCTCAGCGAGCGGATCAACCACCTCACGGAGCACTTCAAGACCCACAAGAAGGACCACCACTCGCGGCGCGGGCTCCTCAAGCTCGTCTCGCAGCGCCGCCGCCAGCTCGACTACTTGCGTCGGGTCGACGTCGACCGCTACCGCGAGATCATCACCAAGCTGAACCTCCGCAAGTAGGTTCTGATCTGCGGGCGAGGCGAAAGCCTCGCTCGCGCCCTCCGGGTAGGGCCCTCCGCTTCGACTTCGCTCTTTGCCGAGCACCTCACCAAGGTCCTCGTCAAAGAACGGAGAAGAAGAGAGTCCCCGCCCCGGCGCCCCGCCGCACGTGACGCGGCCTCGCCCCCAAGCGAGAGAAAGGCTCTCAACCAAATGTCATTCGTTCGTGAATCCGTAACCGTCGGCGGGCGCAAGCTCACCCTGGAGACCGGTCGCCTCGCCAAGCAGGCCCACGGCTCCGTCCTCATCACCTACGGCGAGACCGTCGTCCTGGTCACCGCGGTCTGCACCGAAGAGCGCCCTGGCCTCGACTTCTTCCCGCTCACCTGCGAGTTCTTCGAAAAGACGTACGCCGCGGGCCGCATCCCCGGCGGCTTCTTCAAGCGCGAGGGGCGCCAGCGCGAAGAAGAGATCCTCACCTGCCGCATCATGGACCGTCCCCTTCGCCCGCTCTTCCCGGACGGCTTCAAGAAGGACACGCAGATCATCGCGACGGTCCTCTCCAGCGACAAGCAGAACAAGGCCGACGTCCTCGCGATGACCGGCGCCAGCGCCGCCATCCACATTTCGGACATCCCGTGGGACGGCCCCATCGTCGGCGTCCGGGTCGGCCGCAGGGACGGCGAGCTCATCGTGTACCCGACCGTCGAAGAGCTGGAGAAGAGCGACATCGATCTCGTCGTCGCCGTGTCCAAGGACGCGATCGTCATGGTCGAGGGCGGCGCCAGCGAGGCGACCGAGACCGAGATCATCGACGCGCTCATGTTCGCGCACCGCGAAGCGCAGCCGATCATCGAGCTCATCGAGCGCATGCGCGCCGCCATCGGCAAGCCGAAGCGCGAGTGGACCGCCCCCAAGCTCGAGCAGACGATCGCCGATCGCATCAAGCAGCTCGCCGACGTCGACCTCGGCAAGGCCACCCGCGTGGTCAACAAGAAGGCGCGCTACGACGGCTACGCCGAGATCAAGAAGCGCGTCGCCGAGACCCTCAAGGCCGAGCTCGGTGAGGACAAGTACAAGACGGTCGAAGGCCTCTGCAAAGCAGAGTTCGAAGAGCGCAAAGCGCACGTCGTCCGCACGATGGTTGTCGAGGAGCGCGTCCGCATCGACGGCCGTGACGGCAAGACCATCCGCCCGATCGTGACCGAGGCGGGCATCCTGCCGCGCGTTCACGGCAGCGCCCTCTTCCAGCGCGGCGAGACGCAAGCCATCGTCACGTCGACGCTCGGCACAACCGCCGACGAGCAGAAGATCGACAGCCTCCTAGGCGAGAACTGGAAGCGCTTCTACCTCCACTCCAACTTCCCGCCCTTCTCGACGGGCGAGACCACGCCGATGCGCGGCCCCGGCCGTCGTGAGATCGGTCACGGCGCGCTCGCCGAGCGTGCGCTCTCCAAGGTGATGCCGCCCCCGGACAAGTTCCCCTACACGATCCGCATCGTGTCCGAGACCCTCGAGTCGAACGGCTCGTCGTCGATGGCCGCTG
>JBGTSH010000283.1:0-14178 GCA_041940405.1 Polyangiaceae bacterium | reverse complement strand
GGTCGCTGCGCCGCCGTACTCGCCCCCGAGGGCGAGGCCTTGCAAGAGGCGCAAGAAGACGAGGAGCAAGGTCGCGGCGAGGCCCCAGCTCTCGTACGTCGGCAGGAGGCCGATGAGCGCGGTTCCCAGGCCCATCGTCGCCATCGTGATCAAGAAGGTGTACTTGCGTCCGACCTTGTCGCCGATGTGTCCGAAGACCATCGCGCCGAGCGGGCGAACGCCGAAGCCCGCGCCGAAGGTCGCGAGGCTCGCGAGCAGCGCCGCCGTCTCGTTGCCCGGAGGAAAGAACAGACCTCCGAAGAAGATCGCGAGGCTGCCGTAGAGGTAGAAGTCGTACCACTCGAACAGGGTTCCGAGGCTCGACGCGAGGATGACCCGACGAATCGTGCCGGCGTCGGCGATCTCGGGCGGCGCGTCGGCGACTTCCACGGCGGTCGACATCGCGGCTTTTTCGCCCAACGCGGGGCGGGCCACAACCTTCGTCGCGCGCGGCCTCTGATACGCTGCCCACATGAGGCCCGGAGCATCGAAGGGCGCGCGCGTCCTGGGTTGGGTCCTGCTCGTGGCAACCGCGATCGCTGCGTGCGGTGACGACGGCGAGACCGACGGCTCTGGCGCGGCGCCGCCGGCGACCTCCTCGTCGGGTGGGGGCGATCCGGCGTCCTTCCTCCTGTTCCTCGAGCCGGTCGAAGCGTCCGTCGACGTGATCCTCGGCGAGCCGCTGCCCTCGGTCTCCTTCAAGGCGTTCGCGCGAGCCGACGGCACGAGCGGGGACGTCGACGTGACTGCAGAGACACAGTTCTCCGCCCTCAAAGGCGCCGTCGGCACGTTCACCGGCGCGACGCTCGCGCTCTCCGGCGTCGGCGGCATCACCGCCGTGGTCGGTCGCTACCGTGAGGTAGAAGCCTCTGCAGCGCTGAATGTCAGGCTCATCGGCGACGTCGTCATGCCGGGCGCGGATCCGACGCTGCCCGATCAGTTCGACGCGGCGACCACCGATCCGACAGCGGGCAACGAGCCGATCATCGAGTACCCGGGCGACGGCGTCGTCTTGCCGGGCAACCTCCCGCCGATCGAAGCGCAGTGGTCGCAAGCCTCCGACAACTTCGCCTACCGCCTGCGCCTCGAAGCGGGCGCGGTGCTCGACGTCACCTTCTATCTCGAAGCGCGAGAGCTCGCGTTTCCGGTGGATACCTGGTCGTTGATCCGCCAGACGGCGCCCGACCAACCGATCACGCTGACGGTAGACGGCCTCGGCCCGGGTGGGCTCCTTCGGCCCGGTGCGCCGCAGCTCCTCACCATCTCGCAGGATCAGATCGACGACTCGGCGATCTACGTCTGGCAGTCGTCCACGGGCAGCTTTCGCGTGCTCGACATCGTCGCCGGTACCGACATCCCTCTGCCGAACGACGCCGGCGCGCTCGCGAGCGGACAGCCCTGCTCGGGTTGTCACCGCATCTCGCGCGACGGGAAGCGGTTCGCGTACTCGTTCAACGGCGCGAACTTCCAGATCGGCACGCTCCGGTACGACGAGCCGAGCCAGACCTTCGTCGAGACGCTGGCGCCTGCCGCCGGCGTTCGCGGGACATACGCGACCTTCAATCCTCTCGAGGATCAGAACGTCCCGGCGATGCTGCTCACCGTCCCCGAGGACGTCGCGCAGAACGCCGCCGGTACGACCCGCCTCTCGCTCGTGCATCCGGAGACGCTGGCCCCGATTGCCTCGAACCTGACCGACGCGCTTTCCGGTGCGCAGCCGTCGACGCTCATGCCCGACTGGTCACCCGACGGCAGCTTCGTCGTGTTCGCCGGCTATGACTCGTCGGCGCACTTCGTACGCGAGCTCGGTGACGACGTCGTCCTCTCCTCCATCTACGAGATGTCGGTGAGCTATGACCCGAGCTCGCAGTCGTTCGTGTTCGGCGCGCCGACGGTCTTGGTGTCGCCGCCCGGCGGCGCGCTCCCCGACGACGGCGAGAACAACTTCCTGCCGACGATCAGCCCCGACGGCGCCGCGGTCGCGTTCACCCGCGCCGCCGGCTACTGGTCGCTCAAGACGCAGGCCGACCCGATCAACCAGTCGGGGCAGATCATGCTCGTCCGTCGCGCCGACGGTCACGTCTTCGAGCTCGCAAACGGATCGAACGGCGCCGGCACCATCCTCCACTCCACTTGGCCGCAGTGGGCACCCACCATCGGGCAGCGGTATGCGTGGATCGCCTACTCGTCGCAGCGACCGTACGGTCACCGCCTCACGCCGGCGAGCCCCGAGAACGCCGCGTGCACGCTCGTGCAGGGCCAGACGCAATGCAAGCAGCTGTGGGTCACCGCCATCGACCTCGAAGCCTTTGCGAACGGCACCGTCGATCCGAGCCGCGCTCCGTTCTGGATTCCTGGGCAGACGCTTTCCGCGCAGTACGTAAGCCCGCAGTGGACCAAGGCGGTCCTTCCTCCGCCGCAATAGGCCTTCGACATGCCGCCGCTCGGCGGCGGTGCCGCATCGAGAGGGCAGGCCTCTGCCCCAGCGGTGCGGCACTCGATGGTACCGAGCGCGTGAGATCGCGGAGATCTCGCAGAGGCCCGCGCGTCGAGGCGCCGGCACGGACGTTGATAAGCGTCGGGACATGCGCTCGGCGTTTCTGCTCCTGTCGATCCCGCTCGTCGGATGCGCGAGCACGATCCACCGGAACACGCCGCTCGAAGCGGCCGAGGGCTCGATGGAGAGCGCAGGCTTCGGGCGCACCACGACGTCGACCCAGACGAGCAACTTCCTCGCGGAAGAGGTGAGGCTGGTGACCCGCGTCGGCCAGGCGGCGTCGGTCGTGGAGGGGCCGCGCGGGGATCGCTTGTGGCGTCTCTCGGAGGACGGGCTGACCCTCCAGCACTGCAGGCTGCTCGACGAGCGCCCGTGGGACTGCGATCTGGTGCCGCTCGAAGGCGGCGCCTACCAGCCGACGATCATCGATCCAACGAACCTCGGCGGCTCGGGCTTCTTCGCTGCAGGCAACGACTGGGCGATGGCTTCGGGCGGAACCGAGAAGCCGTCGAGCCTCCCGGCGACGCCGAGCTTCGGCATCTGGGTATCGAGCGTGCCGCGCCTCGTCGTACCGATGGCGTTCGGCGGCACCATCGTGCTCGGCGGCGCTCTGTCGTTCTGCCACGTGCACGCCGACGAGGGCGCTCGTTGCATCGCCACCAAGGTCGTCTCGAGCGAGGTGGTCGGCACGTTCGTCCTGCGATCAGAAGGAAAGCTCAAGCACGTGATCTGGGCGCAGCCGGTGGGGGAGCACACCCTGGCACGCTGCGAGGCCGACGACGCGACGGGTGAAGTGGTCTGCAAGAAGACGACGAAGGAGCTTTGATTCGATGAAGAAGGCAATGTTGATCCTGCTTTTCGCGGCCGCTCTCCCGGGCTGCGTCGAGGTGGTGCCCGCGTACTCGCCGGTCGCGTCGCACACGCTGAAGATCACGCCCGAGCAAGAGGCGGACGTGGTCTGGGTCCAGCGGTACGACGCGGCAGGCAACCGGGTAAACCTCTATCGGTGCCACAACTCGCCGCAGGGGCCCCAGTGCATTTCCGCCAAAGCACCCTGACGCTCGCGGCGCTGATCGCGGCGCTGGGCGCGTTCGGCACCGGCTGCGGAGCGCTCTTCAATGGTCCCGTCCAGACGGTCGAGATCAAGAGCACCGATCCGCAGGCGGAGATCATCACCAACGGTACTGTCATCGGAAAGGGCAGCGCACAGGTCACCGGCTCGCCGACGGATCCGCCGGTGGTCTACGTTCGCGGGAAGGATGGCGCGGTCGCTCGCGTCGACCTCGAGGGCTCGGTAGGGGCGGGGTGGGTAGTCCTCGACGTCTTGGCAGGTCTCACGATCATCGGTCTCGCAGCCCCGATCTGCGACGCGGCCTTCAACGGCTGGTCGTCGCTCGACGAGCCTGATGTCGTGAAGCTTTCGCCGGCGCGGCCGCGCCCTCCTAGAAACATCGCCTACGGGACGGCGTCCGCCGAAGATCCGGCGCGCTATGCGCGGTGATGACGAGCTCAGGCCGCAGCGTTCAGGGCCGCGAGAACATCGCGGTGCGACGCCGGCCTTCGGTGGGCGTCCTTGGCCAGGAGCGCCTCTACCCAAAGGGCGAGCTTGCGATCGACGTCGAGCGCGGGGGGCGCTTCACGCAGCAGGTTGCGAGCCATCACCGGGCGGCTCGAGCCCTGGAACGGCCGGTGACCGGCGAGGAGCTCGTACGCAAGGATCCCGAGAGACCACCAATCGGTCGCCGGCGTGATCGGGTCGCCCAGGATCTGCTCGGGAGCCGCGTAGGCGAGCGAGCCGACGAAGGTGCCGGCGGCGGTGCGAACGTCTTCGGTGCCGAGCACCAGGGGTCGCGCGAGACCGAAGTCGAGGAGCCGAACATCCTTGGGGGAGGCCGCCTGATGGTCCAAGACCATGACGTTCTCGGGCTTGAGATCTCGGTGGATCCAACCCGCTTCGTGGAGCGCGCCGAGCGCCTCGACGAGCTCACGCAAGAGCGGAACCGCAGCCGCCGGCGCCAATTTGGTGCGCGCGTCGAGGAGGCCGCGGAGCGAGACGCCGTCGTAGAGCTCGAGCGCCAAGAGCGAGCACCCCGAGACCTCGAACGCACCGATGATTCGTCCGACGCTCCGGTGCTGGACGTTCGACAGAGCGCGCGCCTCGCGAAGAAAGCGGGTGCGCGCGTCTTCGTTTTGTACGAGGTGCGGGTGCAGCACCTTGAGGGCAGCGACCGAGCCGTCGACATGGCGAGCTCGAAAGACGCGGCCGATCGTTCCGGAGCCGAGCAAGGCTTCGAGGACGTAATCTCCCACGCGGTCGCCCGGAGCGAAGGCACGAGAGCCGCCGGAAACGATGGGAGCGTCTAGTGATTTCTTCGGCTCTACGATCGGTGCGCCGCAGCGCACGCACCTCGGGTTGAACGCTGAATTTCGGGCACCGCAAGGGCAGACGATGATCATGGTTACGACCGCACGAGGCAGGCAACGCGCATGCCACCAATCGTACGAAAGCGGCGATCACCTGATATCAGGTTTGCTGTTCTCGGGAGACGCGAGCGATCGTAAATCCTGTCTCTCGTCCTGCGAAACGCCTAGGGCGGAGGGTAGAGTGATCGATCGATCCGAGGTGCACTCGCATTGCGGCATCCGGGGCCGACATGCCGCTCGGCTGCGGCGACTCGCCGTGATGATCCTTCTCATCTCGATCACCACGCTGTCAGTCTCGGTCTCCTCGACCGCGGCCGAGCCGGAAGGCGAGAAGCCCGCAGCGACCCCCGAAGAGGAGAAGAAGGCCGAAGCCCGTCGCCTCTTCGGCGACGGGGTCGATCAAGTGCAGAAGGTCCAATGGGCCGAGGGGCTCGCCGCGTTCGAGAAGTCGCATGCGCTCGTACCGAGCGCGAACACGAGCCTCAACATCGGCGTCTGCGAGCGCGCGCTCGGCCGGTACGTGCGCGCCAGGCAGTCGTTCCGCCGAGCGCTCGACGAAAATGAGAGGGGCGGCGGCGTGGCGCTCTCGGGCTCGAGCGTCTCGGACGCGAACGGCTACCTCGCCGAGATCGAGCGGCTCATCGTCCACGCTACGCTCACCATCAAGCCGAGCGACGCGCTCCTCTCGGTCGATGGCAGGCCGCTCTCGCCCATCTCGCCTTCCGGCGACGCTTCCCAGAAGAAGGTCTTCGCAGCCGGCATCGCCCCGCCCGGCCCCGGCGCGCGCGTACCGTCGGACTCGTTCGAGGTCGTCCTCGATCCGGGCAATCACGTGTTCGTGCTCGCACGCCGGGGTTTCTCGGATGCCGTCGTCAACAAGACGCTGACGCCCGGGTCCAAGAGCGAGATCGTCCTCGAGCTCGACAAGCTGCCCGCGACGCTGAAGGTCGGCAGCTCGGTCGGCGGCGCGATCGTTCGCGTCGGGGAGATCGACGTCGGTCCCGTCCCTGCCACGGTGCTTCGACCAGCGGGGAAGTACCAGGTGGTCGTCAGCAAGGACGGGTACGTGCCCTACGAGACGACGCTCACCGTCCAGCCGGGCGAAGAGGCGAAGATCGACGCCGTCATGACGGAAGAGTCAATGAACGTCGCCGAACAGTGGTGGTTCTGGACCAGCATCGTGGCGGGGCTCGGCACGGCGGCGACGATCACCTATTTTGCGGTGCGACCCGAGCCGGACCCGCCACCTTACGATGGCGGGAGCTCCGGTTGGGTCGTTCGGCCCACGCTCTTCAGCTTCTGATCTCCATGAGCCTCACCCTCGCCCCCGGCGCGATCGTCATCGGTCGCTATCGTCTCGAGCAAATGCTCGGGCGCGGCGGCATGGGTGAGGTCTGGGCGGCGGAGCAGATCATCACGCGCAAGCGGGTCGCGCTGAAGTTCCTCGCCGGAAAGGCGGCCGAGGATCCCGACACGCGCAAGCGCTTCTTGAGGGAGGCTCGCGCCGCCTGCGCCGTCCGGCACCCCAACGTTGTCGAGGTCCACGACGTCATCGAGCTCGAAGAGGGCGTGCCGGCCCTCGTGATGGAGCTCCTCAAAGGCGAGTCGCTCGAAGCCAAGCTTCAGCGCGAGGGCAAGCTGCCCGTCGACGAGGCGCTCTCGATCCTCGTGCGGGTCGTGAGCGCGGTCGGGACTGCGCACACCACCGGCGTCGTCCATCGCGATCTCAAGCCCGACAACATCTTTCTCGCCGAGACGCCCGAGGGGATCGAGGTCAAGGTGCTCGACTTCGGCATCGCAAAGATCGCGACGAGCGACGGGGGCGCAGCGACGGCCGAGCTGACCGCGACCGGCGCGATGCTCGGAACGCCGTACTACATGTCGCCGGAGCAGGCGTTCGGCGAGAAGAAGATCGATCATCGATCCGACATCTGGTCGCTCGGCATCGTGATGTACCGCTGCCTGACCGGGCAGCTTCCGACGAAGGCCGACAACCTCGGTCAGATCATGAAGATCATCATGGTGCGGTCGATCCCGCGGCTCAGCGAGAGCGCGCCCGACCTGCCCCGCCCGATCGCCGCCCTCGTCGATCGCATGCTCGGCTACGAGCCCGGCGAGCGGCCGGCCGATCTCCGCGAGGTCAAGACGATCATCGAGGATCACCTGCGCGTCCGGGTCACAGACTTCGGCCCGCCGGCGATCGACGCGAGCTCGCTCGCCGGCGTCAGCTCGTCCGTGCGCGACGCGCGAGCGGGCGCGCTGTCTGCGCCGCAACGGCGCTGGCCCTCCGGTGCGATCGCGCTGGCTGCCGCCGGGCTCTTGGCGGTCGTCACGGCAGGCGTCGTCATGTTTCGCGGCGATCGCGGAGCTGGCGCTGCCGCCAGCGGCGTACCGATCTCGCCGACCACCGACGAGCAACGAGCGTCGTCGGCGCCGTCACAGGCTCCGTCGTCCGCGATCGAGACGGCGGTCCCGACGGTGACCGCCACCGCCTCGGTCGTCGTCACCCCGAGCGGGTCGGCACCCTCTCCCGGCGTGCCCGTTCGCGTACCCGGCGGGCCGCTGCCCTCGGCGCGGCCGTCCGTGGCTACGCCGTCGGCTACCGCGACCTCCAGCTCGGGCTGGGGCGGCATCGTCGAGAAGCCCGAGTTCTGAGATGGCGAAGACTCTTCCTCCCCAGTCGCGGGTCGGAGCGTACGTCGTCGACCGTCAGATCGGCGTCGGCGGCATGGGCGCGGTGTATGCCGCGCGCTCTGCAGACGGCGCCGAGATCGCGCTCAAGCTCCTTCACACGGACGCCGCGGCCGACGAGGACGCGCGCAAGCGGTTCTTGCGCGAGGCCAAGGCGACGATGGCGCTCGACCATGACAACATCGTCAAGATGAAGGAGACCTTCGAGCACGAAGGTCAGCCCGTCATCGTGATGGAGCTGCTCCGCGGAGCGCCGCTCTCGCGGCTGATCGAGAGCAAAGGCAAGCTCTCCCTCCCCGAAGCCGCCCGCATCTTCTTGCGTGTGGTGTCCGCAGTCGGCAGCGCCCACGCGCTCGGTCTCGTCCACCGCGATCTGAAGCCGGACAACGTCCTCGTCCTCGACGCCGCGCCCTGGGTCAAGGTCCTCGACTTCGGGATAGCCAAGATAAGAAAAGGCTATTCGCTCGAGGAGTCGAGCGCGCTGACGCGCACCGGGATGCTCGTCGGGACGCCGTACTACATGTCTCCGGAGCAGGCCTTCGGCGACAAGAGCATCGACCATCGCGCCGACCTCTGGTCGCTCGGCCTCATGCTCTACGAGGCGCTCACCGGCACGCTGCTCACGCGCGCGGGGACCCTCCACGAGGTGTTCACCAAGCTCCTCTCGGGGCCGTTCCCGCGCCTCGACGAAGTCGACCCGGCGATCCCTCGTGAGGTCGCCGATCTCGTTCATCGAATGCTCTCTCGCGAGCGCGCCGATCGTCCCGTCGATCTGCGTGAGGTCTTCGTCGTCCTCTCCGCCTACGCGGGTGAGGTCGACGACGAGCCAACGAGCTTCACCGCTGCCGTCGCACCCATCTCGTTCGACTCGCCGTCGGCTCCGTCGCCGCAGCCGGGGGCCGGAACCGAGCTGCTTTCGTCGCCGGCATCACCCGTGCATCTGACGCCGCGATCCATCTCCAGCGACACGGGTCGGCGCACACCGGACGGAACCGTGGTGATCGATCGCGAGCCCGACGGCATCGCGCCGCCGCCGGCCGCTCCGACCCCGGCAAGCGGCTACCTCGATGCGACGGTGCAGCTGCCGAAGAAGTCGGGGGCGTGGATGTGGTTGGTCGCCGGGCTCATCGCTCTAGGTTGTGTCGTCGTCCTCGTGAGGGAGCTCCTTTGATGAAGTCGTCCACGGTCGATCCGCGCTTCGAGATCGCGAAGCTCCTCCTCACACAAGAGGACGACGTCCTCGCCGCCGAGGTCCTGCTGCGGCAGATGCTCGATCTCACGGGCGCCGATCGGGGTTTCGTGGTCGCGCGTACCGGCGATCAGTTCGAGCCGAGGTTCGCGGTCCGCTTCGACGCCGCGGGCGACGACGAGGAGGGCCGCTTCAGCCGGAGCCTCGTGCGCGCGGCGCTCGCGCAGAACCGCTTCATCCATTCGATGAACCCGGCCGAAGATCCCGAGCTCTCCGGGCTCGAGAGCCTCGCGGCCGCAGCCGGGCGCGCCGTCCTCGTCGTGCCCCTCAGCTCGGGCGAAGACCGGTTCGGTGCGATGTACCTCGAGCACCCCAAGGCCGGCGGCTTCTCGCCCGAGGCGATTCGGCTGGTCGGTGACGTGGCCGAGCTCGGCGGTCTTGCGCTCTTCGGCGCCGTGCAGCGGGCCGAGCTCGCGCGCCGCACCTCGGCGCTCGAGCGCGACCTCTTCGCGCAGCACGACTTCACCGGGATCATCACGCGCGACGCCGCGATGATGAACCTGCTCCGGACGGTAGCGCAGGTCGCCGGCGCGAAGGCCTCGGTCATCATCACGGGCGAGAGCGGGACCGGCAAGGAGCTCATCGCCAAGGCGCTGCACGTCAACTCGGACAGGCGCCGGGGCCCGTTCGTCGCCTTGCATTGCGCCGCGCTGCCCAGCACGATGCTGGAGAGCGAGCTCTTCGGCCACGTCAGGGGCGCGTTCACCGGAGCAGACAAGGACCGCGCCGGCCGGTACGCGAGCGCCAAAGGCGGCACCCTCTTCTTGGACGAGGTGGCCGAGATCCCGCTGGAGACCCAGGCGAAGCTCCTTCGTGCGATCCAGTTCGGCGAGGTGCAGCGGCTCGGCACCGACAAGCTCGAGAACGTCGACGTGCGCGTGGTCGCCGCCACGCACGCGAACCTCGCCGAGCGCGTCGCGCAAGGGACCTTCCGGCAGGACCTCTACTATCGGCTCCGCGTCGTGGAGCTTCGAATCCCGCCGCTACGCGAGCGCACCGGGGACATCCCGCTCCTCGCGCACCACTTCTTGCAAGAGATGAAGAAGCGGCCGAGCGCGCGCCTCGCGGGGGCGACGCTGCGCAAGCTCGAGGCGCACGCGTGGCCGGGCAACGTGCGTGAGCTGGCGCACGCGATCGAGCGCGCCTGTCTGCTATCGACCACCGACGAGATTGGCCCGGAGCACTTGCCGGAAGAGATCGCGAGCGTCATCGACGCGCGGCCCCACACAGATGCGGCTCCGGGGCGCGCGCCGATCGTTCGCTTCTCCAAGTACGACAAGGACGAGCTCGAAGCGGTCACCGCCGAGGTCCTCGCCGATCTCGAGCAGGAGTTCGTCGAGGGGCTCTTGAAGTCGACGGCCGGCAACGTCTCGCGTGCCGCCACCGTCTCCGGGATCCACCGCAGTCAGCTGCAGCGGATGATCGCGCGCCAGCGCAAGTGACTCACTTGGTCGCGGGGTCCGCGACGCGGCCCATGAACAAGACGAGGCCGCTCGCGTTGTCGCGGATGAAGAACAAGAACGGGTGGTCCGCCTTGAAGGGGATCGGCTCGGCGGGCGCGGCCGATCCGGCCCTCGGCATGAGCACGGCAGTCGCCGCGGCAGCTTCCGTGCCCTTCTCGTCGACCTTCACGAACGCCTTGTGGAACACCTTGCCGATGTAGAGCTTGTCGTCGGGGCTCGGCGGGTTGGCGATACCGGTGAAGTCCGCCTTCTTGCGATCGAACGCGTCCTTCATGCCCATCTCTCTGAGGTCCTCGCCGAGCTGCAGCGATGCAGCCGGCGCGATCTCGAACTTCGGGATCTGCGCCCAGACGCGCTCGCTCTTCATCTCCTTGGTGAGCTCCGCGAGCTTCTTCGCATCGAGCGATTTCTCGACAGCTTCGAGCCCGTCGACCTGATCGGGGAGCACGATCACCATCGACATCGCTCCGCCCTTGTAAGAGAGCTCGAGCGCCTTCATGCCGTCTTTCTGCGCGAGCTTGTAATTGCCCGTGCGGTTCATCATCGGCACGTCCTTCTTGTCGGACTTCGTCGTGAAGAACGCAGCGTTCTGGGTTTTCTCTTTCTCGAACGGGTTCTCCCAGTCGCCGAGGAAGTAGATTGCGTTCACCAGGACGAGCCGCATGTCGCTCGTGATCGCGTCCTTGGGGATCAGATCTTGGATGCGCTTCTCGGTCTCGCCCTCGACCCAACCGTTGATCCGAACGCGCGACGGCTCGGCCGCGTTTTTGAAGTCGAGCATCTCGAGCGGCGCGCCGAAGGCGGTCTTCGTCTGATCCAAGAACGCTTGCTCGAACTTGTAGGTCTTCTCTCCGAAGAGCTGGTTCGCGATCCGGAACTTGATCGGCCGGTTGGGATCCTCGAGCGATGCGGCGAGCTTGCCGGACGTCGTCATCACCTCTTCGGTCGTGCCCTCGAGGTGGAGGACCTTCTTCATCTGCGACGCGGTGTCGCCCTTCGCGCCGCCCCAGGTCATCGAGAGCGCGGTCGTGATGCTCGCCGGCGAAACGACGATGTTGCCCGGCTTCTTTCGTAGCCGCTGGTAGAGATCGAAGCCGAACGCGTTGCTGCCGTTTGCAAGCTTGCTCACCGCCTCCGCTGCGGGCGGAGCGACCGGCGGCGTGCTCGCCGCAGGCGCGCTGCTCGCCGAAGCGGGCGCCGAGCTCGAGGCGGTCGGCTTGGCCGAGCTGGGCGTCTTTGCGGTGGAAGCCGCCGTCGTTCCGCTCGGGTTCTGGACGTCGGGCCGAGCGGGCTCGTCGCAAGCAACGATTGTCGAGAGAAGCGCGAGAACGGAGAACGCGGACCACGAACGCATGAATGGCTCCTTGCGAGGCGAGGGAGGGTAGCCGCTATCGACGTTCCAGAGAGGAGGAGGATCCGCCGCGCGCGCAATTGGGGCATTTCGGCCACAGATTTTCGTGCCACGTCCGATTTTGGAGGGGTTTTGGAGTTGGTCCGCGGCGTGCACCAGGCTTGTGCTCGAGAGTTCCTATGTCGATCCGATCGGCTCTGCACGAAGCGCCCTTCTGGGCGCTCGACGAGGGGCGGACGGCGACGCGTGGATTCGTCGGCACCGTTCCGCTTGCCGGCGCTTTCGTCACGCCGTCGATACGCCTCGACAGACCCCTGGCACGCGGGGGGATGGGCAGCGTGTGGCGCGCCGAGCACCAGGTGCTCGGTGCCCCCGTGGCCGTGAAGTTCATGAGCGACGGGTTCCTCTCGAACCCCGACGCTCTCGAGCGCTTTCGCCGCGAGGCCGCGGCGCTCGCCTGCATCAAGAGCCCGCACGTCGTCCAAGTGTTCGACTTCGGCGTGACGCGCGGTGGGCTGCCGTACATCGTCATGGAGCTGCTCGAGGGCGAGACGCTCCAGGACCGCATCGAGAGATACGGCCGGCTGCCGGCGCGCCTCACGATCGATCTCGTCAGGCAGGTCGGGATCGCCCTCTCCAAGGCGCACGACCTCGGCATCGTTCACCGGGACATCAAGCCGGAGAACGTGTTCCTCATCGAGGCTGAGCATGACATTTTCGTCAAGGTCCTCGACTTCGGTATCGCGGCGCAAATTGGCGTCGGCCCCGATGAGGTCGTCGGCACGCCGCACTTCATGGCTCCCGAGCAGATGGACGGCCACCCCGTCGACACCTCTGCCGACGTGTGGGCTCTCGGCGTCGTCGCGTACTACGCCCTGACCGGCAAGCTCCCGTTCGAAGGCCGCGATCTGTCGGCGCTCTCGAAGAGCGCGCGCCGCGGCCCGAAGAAGCCGCTCTCGCATCTCCTCGTCGACGCCGCGCCCGGCCTGGAGCTCTGGGTCGCCGCGGCGCTCGAGCCGGATCCCTTCCTCCGTTACCCCGATGCTCGCGCGGCGCTCGACGCGCTCGACGAGCTCTTGCGCGGGACCGACCTGGACGTCGAGCCCGAACCCAAGAGGAACCTGATGCCCCGCACACCCTACGAGACCGATGACGATGACTTCTTCACGACCCTCGTTCTGAAGCGCCTCTCGCGGCGCCGCCTCGCGTCCCGAGGCGTCGCGGTCGCTGCGATCCTGGGCTTCGCGGCGTTCGCGGTGTACGCGATCGGCGGATCCCGGCTCGCTACGCGCGACGGGGTTCGTGCCGCGGTCCAGTGGATCGTGCCCGGCGACGCGTTGCCGGGTTTTGGCGACTGAACGACGCCGTTGTAGTTGATGGATCGGGCCGCCTTCGGGTCTGATTGACGGCATGCAGAGCGGCCCGGCGACGACCGCGGACCCGGCGTCGATGGCGCTCGGGACGATCCTCGCCGGTCGCTACCGTCTCGAGCGCGTCGTCGGGTCCGGCGGGTTCGGAACCGTGTTCGCCGCCGTGAACCTCAACAGCGGCGAGCGCGTCGCGCTCAAGGTCTTGTCGCCGCGCGTCCTCGAGATGGCCGGCGGGTCCGAACGGTTCCGACGCGAGGCAGATCTCGCAAAGCGCCTGTCGCACCCGACCATCGTCCGGGTGCTCGACGCCGGCGCGGACGCCGCCGGAGCGCTCTTCATCGCCTTCGAGCTCCTCGAGGGGCGCTCGCTCGAAGAAGAGATCGCAGCGCGCGGCGCGATCGCGCCGAGGCGGGCAGCGACCATCGCGATCGAGGTGCTCGGCGGCCTCGAGGACGCCCACGCCCACGGCGTCGTTCATCGCGATCTCAAGCCCGCGAACATCTTCCTCCTCGGCGGCGCGCGCGAGGGCGTGGTCAAGGTCTTGGATTTCGGGATCGCGAAGTCGACCAACCCCGGAACGCGCGCCGGGCTCACGCAAGACGGAACGGCGCTCGGAACGCCTGCGTACATGGCGCCCGAGCAGCTCCAAGGCGGCGAGATCCGAGGCGCCGCCGATCTGTTCTCGCTCGGCGTCGTGCTCGCCGAGATGCTCGTCGGACGGTCGCTCTTCGACCAGCACGCGTCGGCGATCCAGATCATCACCACACGGCTCACGCGAGGCCTGCCGATCCCTGACCCGATCCTCGCGACGCCCATCGGGCGGGTCATCGCGCAGGCCACCGCGGTCGATCCCAGGCAGCGGTTCCCCGACGCCGGCGCGATGCGCGCGGCGCTCCAGGCGCTGCTCGCCACGCTTCCATCGGACGCGTTCAACACCGGGCCTCAGGGCGCGGTCGGCCCGACGGTGCTCGGTGGCGCGCCCACGGCTCAGTCGGCGTCGCCGCAGGCGACCGCGCGAAGCCCCGGGTGGGCACCGGCACCGTCGCAAGTGTTCGCGCCGCCGGCGCCGCTCGTCACGGTGCCGCGAAAAGAGA
>JBGTSH010000282.1:0-14193 GCA_041940405.1 Polyangiaceae bacterium | reverse complement strand
TGAGTAATGCACTAAATTTTATTCATTTTTGTTTTTGTTCATATTTTATATTGAAATGTTTTTTATATTTTTAAAATTTTAAAGTTTATATAATTTATGAAAATATATAATTTTATAATTTTAGAAAATTCTGGAAACATTATTTCATATTTTTGGGGTTTTGGGGTTTTGGGGTGCCGTCGGTGCCATCTCGTACTGGGCGCTCGCGTCCAAGTCCTCGAAGCCGTCGCGTGCAGAGCGCGACGATGACGACGATCGACCGCGCAAGAAGAAGAAGGCGCGCGACCGCGAGGAGGACGAGACCGACGAGACCGATTCGCCTCCGGCGCTGCCTCCCGACAAGCGGCCGCCCACGCCGCCTCCGCTCGATCCGCCGAAGCCGGACCCGCCCGACCCGCCGAAGCCGCCGGCTGCCGAGGGGCGGACCCAAGCGTGCAAAGGACTGCCCGCCTCGAAGCCCGCCCTTCGAGACCAGCTCACCGGAGCAGGCTTCAAGATCACCGGCACGCTCCTCTACTGCGCGGGCGACATGATCAATTTTCAGTGCAAAGGCCCGAAGGGCGACGGTTTCACCGTCGAAGGCGGCGATGCGGCGCTCGTCCTCCTCGGCTCGGCCTCCGAGGCCGAGGCTTTCGCCAAGAAAGAGGCGCAAGGCGCGCGCGAGGACCTGACGGCGCTCTTCGACGGCTCCCGAGTCGTTCGCGTCGGCATGAAGACCCCCGACGCCGACCGCCTCATCAAGCGCATGTGCAAATGAGCACGATGACGCGCGCCGAATGACGCGCCGTGGCGCTGCTCCTATGCCTGAATTTTCCGGTGGTTTCCGCCAAGCGTGACTGGTCGGTCGCGAAATGACGAAACGCTGACCAACGGGCCCGGGGGGCGCGACTAAAAACTACAATGGATGCGCATCGAAGTCGTCGTCAACGCCAACGCCCGGCGAGGTAGCCACAACGTCCTCCGCGCGCTCGAGCGCGCTCTGCCGGCTGCGAACATCCTGCGTACGCGCTCGCTCGAGGACGTCGAGATCCTCGCCAAGAGCTTCGTCGAGAGCCCGCCCGATCTCGTCTTGTCGGCTGGTGGCGACGGCTCCGCGCTCGCTCTGGTGAACGCCGCGCGCCGCGCGCGCGATGCGTCGCCTCGCGCAGCGCGCGGTCCGCTCCTCCGCATCGGCCTCCTTCGCCTCGGTACGGGCAACGGCTGGGCGCACTCCTGCGGAGCGCCGCGCCTCGGTCTCGGTCTCAAGCGCCTCTCGGACTTCGTCGATCGTGGCGGCCGCGCGCGCGACCTTCCGCTCCTCCGCTACGACCTCGTCGAAGCGGACGGCATGCTCGCCCACTTCGCCGGCACCGGCTGGGACGCCGAGCTCATCGACGACTTCCACGGCCAGAAGAATGACAGCAGCGTTATCCCTTCCTGGGCGCGCAACGGGCTCGTCGGGTACCTGAACGGGCTCCTCACTCGTTCGGTGCCGCGCAACCTCCGCATGCCGCGTGTCGAGATCGAGGTGAAGAACACCGGCAGCGCCGCGCTCGGGATCGACTCGCGCGGCCGTCCATTCGATCTCGTCGGTGGCGAGTCCGGGCGCGTCCTATACCGCGGTCCGGTCAGCATCTGCGGCGTCGGCACCTCCCCCCAGTGGGGCTTCGGCTTCCGGGCGTTCCCGTTCGCGCGCCTGGTGCCTGGGCGCTTCAACCTTCGCATGTACGTCGGCTCGACGAAGGAGGCGCTCGCCCGCGTCCCGCAGCTCTGGGCGGGGCGTCACCCCCTGCCGAAGATGCTCACCTGGATGCTGACGCGCTGCTCCGTCGAGCTTTCGCGCCCGGTGCCTTTCCAGGCGGGCGGCGATCTCCTCGGCCACCGCGACCGCATCGAGTACGGCATCTCGGGCGAGACGGTCGAGGTGCTCGACTGGCGCGCGTTCGGTCGCCTCGTAGGCGCCCCCGAGCGCCTGCTCAAGGACGTGATCGCCGGTCAGCTCGAGCCGGTGCTCGCGCAGAGCGGCATCATCTCGCCCTGAGCCGTCAGTACGACTTGATCTCGCCGGTGTAGACGGCCTCGAAGGCGTCTCCGGTGATGCTCTTGAGATCGAAGAGGGCGTCGTCGTCCCAGCGATCATCCGGAGCGCCGGAGATGAACCAGTCGCTCCCGTTGTCGGCAAGGATCATCCCGTACTTCTTCAGCGCGGTGCAGAGTACCTGGACCTCTTCGGTCAGCAGGCTGCAGTCGTAGAGCGCCTTCATTCGAACGCGAAGCCCCATAGGAGGCAGCGACGGATCGTCCGACGACCCTGCGTAGTGCCGCGCGGGGTAGATGTAGCCGGTCTGGGTGTTCGACACGGTGAAGCGGAGCGCATGGGAGATCGCGCCCTTCGTCACCACCTCGTCATAGCGCGCGAGCCCCGGAAGAACCGGCAGGCCGGCGGCGTCGGCGCTGGTCCATCGCTCCGGATGATCGTCGTTCTTCGTCAGATCGAAGACGGCTCCCGACTCCGCCTCCCAAGACGAGCCATTGCCCTTGGGGAAGGCGCGGTAGAGCTCGTAGAGCTTGCACTCGCTCGTGTCGACGACGAGGACATGGCGGTCGCCGTCGCTGTCCGGGCCGCCTTCGATCGGCGCATCCCGTGGGATCGGGTACGGGCCGGGGTCGCTCTGGTCGCCGTAGAGCGTGAACTCGATCGGCACCTTCTCCTCGCCTGCGCCGACGACGACGTACGGGATGCCGCGCGGCGCACCGTCGAGCTCGGTTCCAAAGTCTGGATGCAGGTCGATATCGCGCCCGATCGAATCGATGAACGTGTCGGAGTCCGGATGAACGTCGAGCTTCGAGATGTCCTGATTCCAGGGGTTGTCGCCGGGAAAGATCCTGCAGCCGTCGAGGAGGCCGCCGCCGCCCGAGCCGTTCGCGTTGATCGCCGAGCCTCCGCTCGATGCGTCGTCGTCGCTGCATCCGACGCTGATGATCGCCGCCACAAAAAGCATCAGGCCGGAGCGCATCCCAAAGGGTATCGCGCTCCGGCCCGTTGTCTCGTCTCACGGCTCGCGTCGAGCGAGCGCGAGATCAGGCGGTGTGGTCAGCCGCCACAACCGGGCGCTGCCGCCCCGGCTGCACCGCCCTGCGGGCGCGGCGGCGGGCCCGACAGCTTGTTGTCGCAGCCGCCGAGCTTGTTCTTCGCGCACACCTGCGTCTTGATCGTCTCGGCGTCGATGCCGGAGAACTTGAACTTGCCGTTGGTGAGCCAGGTCGGGCTCGCGCCGAAGCCGAGCGACTTGGAGTACGCGTAGCTCTTCTCGAGCAGCTCCTTGCCTTCGTCACCCTCGAAGCACTTCTGGATCGTGGCGGTGTCGATGCCGGTGTCTCCACCGGTGCACGACTGCCAGTTGGTGTCCTTGATGTTCTTGTTACGGCACCAGATGTAATCCATGTACTTGTAGTTGTCGGGGTAGTGCTTGATCGCGCAGATCTCGCGGATGTTCTCGTCGACTTCACCCTGACCGTGCATCGCCTTCAGGCCGCTCTTCGCGTCGCCGTCGCCGATGAAGTGGATCTGGAAGTCGATCTTCGCGTCGTTCTTCTTGAAGTTCTCGAGCACCTCTTTCATCGCGTCGAGGCCCTTCACACCGAAGGGGCACTGCGACATGACGAAGACCTCGAGCTTGTTCGGCTCTTCGGGGCGGCAAGCCATCGTGTTCTTGCACTCCTCGAGCTGGCAGCCGCCGTCGTCGGCGCACGCCGGGTTCCAGTTGCCGCCGGCCATGACCTTGTACTGACCCACCGGCTTCACGCCGCGCGCGAACGCAGCGGACGCTTCCTTGTCGGCGTCGAGCGATGCGTCGAAGACGACGGCGGGGAGCATGGTCGGTTTGATCTGATCGAAGAGCGCCTTGCCCTCGGCGTCGGCGACGTCGAGCGTCTTGAGCACCGGGTTGGCGACCTTCTGGCGAACCGATCCCTCCATCTTGGCGGGGTTGCAGTCCGCTCCGCAGCGCTTGTCGGAGAGGATCGTGACGTTGACCTTCGGTGACTCGGGGATGTCGTTGCACGCGGCCGGCTTCGCGCCGCTGTACGCCGCACAGATCGCACGCATCAGGTCCGCCGGACGGCGGCCGCCCTGGTGCTTCTGGCCGTTGATCATGATCGTCGGGCTTCCACGAGCCCCGACTTCTTCCGCCTTCTTGTAGGACGCGGCGAGGAGCTGCTTGCCCTCATCGCCGTTCACGCACGCGGCCATCTTGTCGGCCGGGATCCCCACCTCGGTGGCGCACGCCTCCCAGTTGGTGTGGACCTGCTTCATGTCCTTGTTCTGGCAGGTGATGAAGTCGAACCACTTGTTCGACAGCTTCATCGCGCAGACCTGGGCCATGTTGCCCTTGACCTCGTTCGGGCCGTGCATCGCCGTGAGCGAGCCGTCCGGCGCAGGCTTGCCGCCGACGAACTCGACCTTCAAGTCGATGTCGCGACCGAACTTCTCGATCACCGGAGCAAACGCCTGTTCGGCCTGCACGCCGTAGGGGCATTGCGACATGACGAAGAGGTCGACCTTCACCGCACCCGGGTTGGCCGCACCCATGGCCGTGCCGCCCTTGGCGCCTTCGGCCGTCGCTTCGGCGGTAGCGGGCCCTCCTTGACCCAGCATCCAGACGAACCCCATCCCGAGGATGAAGGAAAGAAGAAATCCTATGATGCTCGCGCTCTTGCTCATAATGGGTCCCGCTTCTTAGCGCGCCGGCAAGCCGCGCGCCGCGGAAAAGCTGAGCACCGCCGGGGCCCCCTGTCCACACCTGGGGCAGCAACAGAGGCCGGCGGCGCCGGCAACATTCGGAGAAACCGAACAATCGGGTTCGGATCATCCTTATGCCAGATCCGGTGCTGCCGGGCATTGGGAAGGCGCTTCGCTGACTTGGTGATGAACGAAGCGTGGAGGACACTCGCATGACGAAGGTGTTGGCTGTAGGGAAACTGGCCACTTTTCTGCTGTTGATCGGGTGCGGAGACGGCTCTTCGGGAGAGGGTGGCGGCGGCTCGGGCGGCTCCGAAGAGACGACGACGACCGGCAGCACGAAGGCCGCGACGGGGCCGGCGACCTCGTCGTCCACGTCATCGACCTCGAGCTCGTCGACCACCGGCGGAACGACCGTGGCGACGACGGCAGCAACGACGGGCGCCGGCGGCGGCGCCGAGCACTGCGCGGACGCCGTGCGGTGCGATGGAGTCCGAGGTTACTTCTGCTACGAAGTTTCAGGTCCCGATGCGGCGTTCGAGCAAGCATGCGCCGAAGAGCTTTTCGGAACCTACGCCGAGGGACCCTGCGGGCCGGAGTACGACACGAGCGCTTGCCTGTTCGATTGTGAGGAGCCGTCGGTGTTCTCGATCGCGATCACGATCGATCAGGCAGAGTGTGAAGGGGAGGGAGGGACGTGGGTCGAGAATCCGTGACCGCATCGGGACGGTGATCGGAGTTTGTGCGCTCATCGCGTGTGGTGAGGGGGCTGGAGAGAAATCGGGCACGGGCACGGGCACGGGCACGGTACGGGAGACGGGAACGGGCACGCGTCCGACGGAGACGTCGTCCTCGCTCCCGCCCTCTGACTCGCCCTCGCTCTCGCCCTCGCCCTCGCGCGCGCGCGCGCGCGCGCCCGATGGAATGGTGGAGATCCCGGAAGGCATTTTTCTGATGGGGTCTCCTCGTAGGCAGGGGAATCCGGAGGAGCGGCCTTCGCACGAGCGGATCGTGGGGCGCTTTTGGTTGGACAAGACCGAGGTCACTTGGGGCGCTTATCGAGCGTGTGTGGACGCCGCTGTTTGTCGGGTGCCTCGGAAGGATGACGAGTTCTGCAGTCACCTGAGCACGGGGCGTGACGATCATCCGGTCAACTGCGTGGATTGGAACGACGCGGCGGCGTTCTGTGCTTGGAAGGACAAGCGCCTGCCGACGGAAGCGGAGTGGGAGTACGCGGCCGGCGGCGGAGCCGAGGCACGCCGCTTCTCTTGGGGCGACGTGGATCCGGATCGCAAGCGCGCGTGCTTCGATCACGCGGGCGGGGCTTGTCCGGTCGCCTCGTTTGCCGCGGGCGCGTTCGGGCTGTTCGACATGTCCGGTAACGTTTGGGAGTGGACGAGCTCGTATTTCTCGCTGTTCCCGGGTGAGGCCAAGGAGGGCAAGCGTCGGGTCTTCAAGGGCGGGAGCTGGAGCCGGCGGTGGCCGAAGTGGCTGCGCGTAAAGAACCGCAGCCACTGGGAGCCGGACAAGCTGAGCTCGTGGCTCGGCTTTCGTTGCGCGCGATCGATCGAGCCGCTCGTGTGCCCGAAGGGCAGCGCCACCGACGGGGGCGCGTGCGTCCGTACCGTGGGCGATCCCATCTGCGAGAAGGACCTCGCCTGGAACGGTCGGGCGTGCACCGAGCTCGGCGCGGACGGCAAGCCCGTGCCCGGGCTCGGTGAGATCGAGCATCGCCCGAAGCCCGGCGACCCGGGGATGCCGGGACTTCCTGACGATCCTGTCATGGTAACGCGGGCCCCGGCCGACGACCCGGACTGCGTCGCCAACTACCCGGGCAAGCCGGTGGCGTACCGCTGGGTCGGCAGCACGTGGGAAGTTCGGGTCGCGATGATCAAGGCGAAGGGGTGCACGCGCCGGGACAACGCTCCGGCGTGGATCAGCGCGTGCTGTCGCGAGTGAGACGAGAGCTTCGTCAGCGGAACGTGAGCTCGAGCAGGATCGTCGCGACGGCCAGACCTACCAGGGGCAGAGCGATCCAGAGGATTACGAGCGACCAACCGGATCGCAGGCTCTTGCCGCCCTTCTTTTCGCAGCGAAGACAGATGGCCCAAAGCTTGGCGCCGCCCTCGGTGAGCACGCAGCAGTCGCCGCACACAGGTGTGCGGCAGCGGGCGCACGGACCGACTGCCTCGGCGCCACAGTGGGAGCACCGGAGCGGTCCGTCGTCGTCGATTCGCTGGAGCTGCCCCGTCACGGTTTTGTGGTAGCACGGTGCCTGCCTCGCCACCGAGGCGGCGCGCCACGTGCGTGCCAGAGCGCTCGGCGCAGAAGCGACACGACGCTCACGCGACGCGTCACCACGCGATGAATATCGATCGGCCCACCGTATGCATCGCGCGGGCACGTCGGCGGGGTGGGGGGAGCGCCCGCGGCGATCGGGAAGGAGCGACTTCTGCACCTTCCCGGCGCCGCGGCGCCGCTTTTTCTCGCGCTAGGCGAGGTGCCCTGCCGGCGAGCTCGCCGGCTCCGCGCGGATCCACATCCACAGCATTGCGGCAGCAACGAGGAGCGTCGCTGCGGGGAGCGCGATTCCGAGGCCGGCGTCGATCGAGATGCCCGCGGCGAACGCGCCGAAGCTCATCGCGACGGTGAAGCTGAGCGCGTCGAGCGCGAGGACGCGCCCGCGCATCTCGTCGTCGCTTCGCTCTTGGATCTCGGTCTGCGTGATCACCCACAGAGCACCGCCGCCGAGGCCCCACGCGAACGAGCAGGCGAGCGACATGACCGGACCGGCGAGCATCGACATGCCGAGGGTACCTACGAACGCCGAGGCGATGGCTGCGTGGCCGACGAGGCCCCCGCGCAGCCCGCGTGCGAGGAGATCGCGTGCGAGGAGCGGTCCGACGCCGGTGCCGATGCCGCGCACGGCTTGGAGCGCTCCGAGCGTCGCTGCGGCACCGCCGGCGAACGGGACGATCCGCGAGCTCTCGTTCAGCGCCACCCAGGCAACGCCCGCGGTGATGGCCATCGGCGTCTTGCCGAAGACCGCCGCGCGCAGCGCGGGTTTCTTCGCGGCACGCAAGGCCACGACGAGATCTGCGAGGACGGTGGCGAGCACACCCGCGAGGCTCCGGTGGATCGGGCCGGCCTCGGAACGAACCGGCGCGAGCCGCGGCAGCCCGAGGAGCATCGCGCTCGCGAGGAAGAAGGTGCCTGCGTCGATCGCGAGCGCCAGCACCGGACCGATCTCGGTCGCGATTCCGCCGAGCATCATCCCGACGACGAAGGTCACGCTCCAGGTCGACGCGCCCAGCGCGTTGGCCGTCGCCAGCTCGGCCTTGTCCACGATGTTCGGCAGCGCTGCGCCCGTGGTCGGCTCACGAAGAGCAGAGACACCCGAGCGGAGGAAGAGGAGGACCTGCACGAGCCCGATGGATCCCGCGGCCGCGGCAGCGACCATACCGAGGGTGAGCACGCCTTCGGCGAAGTTGCCGCCGACGAGCAGCGCTCGCCGATCGAAGCGGTCGGCGAGCCAACCGGCGACCGGTGCGAGGAGCGCTTGCGGCAGTAGGTGGGCTGCGAGAACCGTCGCGAGCGCGAGCCCACCTTTGTCGGGAGACGCGCTCGCCGCGAGGATGCTTACCGCGACGAGGCTGAACCAGTCGCCGGTGACGCTGACCAGCTCTGCGGCCCAGATCCTGCGGTAGTGGGGACGACCGCGAAGCAGCGAAAGGTAGGCCGACATGGTCCGAGCCTACGTCCCGGCCGCTCGCTTCCTGACAAGATGGACAATCGTTTGGCAGAGGTCTACTCGAACACGACCTCGAGCGCGTCTGCCGACTCTTCGTAGACGCGCGGCGGGATCGATCGGAAGAGCTTGACCAGCTCGTCGGAGAACCTGCGATCCTTCGCCTTGGGATCGAGCTCTCTGGCGACGGCCGTGAGCTCGTCACGCAGCTCGTGAGAGAAGCCGAGCCGATCGGAGAGCTTGTCGAGGAGGCCGCGCTCCTTCTCTGCCATGTCGGCGTCCGCGCCGGCCATCCACGCCGCGGCGACGAACGCAAACGCGCGGTCCTTTGCGCTCAGCTTCTCGAGCAAGAGCTCGTCGAACGGCGTCGGTTTCTCGAGCAGCTTCTCGAGCTCGTCGCGCAGCGACTTCGGCAGGTTGAGGACGCTCGCCGCACCGCGAACTCCGTTCTTCTCTGCGTCGTCCAGCTTCCCGTCGGCCCACGCCATGGCCACGAGCAGCCCGAGGATCTCGACGCACGTCTGCGCGCTCACCGTCAGCCTTTTCATCGCTCGCTCCTCCCGCGTGCCGGTTCACCCTAGCCGCGTACCGGGACCTTACACCCTGCGCTAGTCGCCCGCGAGCGCAGCCTCGATCTTCGGCCACCCGGGCCGATCGCGCAGGGCGGCGAACGCCGCGTCGGTGCGAGCCCGCTCGACGTCCCGCTGGCCGAAGCGAGCCGCGGTGAGCAGCCAACGCTCCGCTGCGGGCTGGTCGCCGTGCTCGGCCAGTGTGCGAGCGAGCAGATATGCAAGATCGGGATCCGGCGCGTGCGCGATCTCGGATTCCAAGAACGCGATCGCTTCCCAGCGCCGGCCGGTGCGCGCGGCCTGCTCGACGAGACGGCTCGGGATCACCTCTTCTTCGGGTGGAGCCCATGCGAGCTTGTCGGCGGGCGACTCCTCGTCGGAGCTCGCCCCGCTCCTTGCCGCAGCGCGGCGATATGGATGCGGAGGTCCTTCGGGCCCGCGCCGCCGTGACCACGCTGCTCTCTCCGCGCCACGCGGCCACGCGATGAAGAGCACGAGCAAGACGCCCAGGATCGCGAAGGCTACGAGCTCGTTCTCCTTCACGTTGTCGATGCTAGCAGGCCCGTGGGTCCGCGGCCCGCTGGAGGCTTGCTCCCGGACGCTCGAAAGGCGACCCTAGGCCCGATGGCGTTTTTGACACGGCTCCTTTGGGTTGGGGGGAGCGTCGTGGCGTTCGCGCTTGGCACGGGCTGCGCAGCCGGGAACGAAGACGATGACGACGGTGAAGGCGGCGGCGAGCCCACGCCCCCGAAGGTCGTCCCTGCGAAGGGGATCAGCGTCACCGACATCGACTTCTACCAAACAATGGAGATCCCGTTCTTGCGCGGCGGTCAGGAGGTCCCGGCCGCCGTTCCGGTGATCGCCGGAAAGGACGCCTACCTTCGGGTGGGCTTCACGGTCGATCCGGTGTTTTCTCCCCGCGAGCTCCGCCTTCGCGTCACGCTCGAGAGCGCTTCCGCCACGCTCGAGCCGATCGACGTCGACGTGCCTGTCGGCGCATCGTCCACCCCCGAGAGCCTCGCTTCGACGCTGAACGCAGCGATCCCGGGCGCGTCGATTCTCGCCGACACGACGTTCCGCGTAGACATCCTCGAGGTCGATCCGGACGCCGAGCGCGTCGAGCCTCTCGGCACGCCGGGTTGGCCCGAGGCCGGCTCGGCCTCGTTCGGTGCACAGGACGTCGGTGCGGGTACGAAGATCGTCCTCGTACCGATCGTCTACAACGCGGACGGCTCCGGTCGCACCCCCGACATGAGCGAGGCGCAGGTCGAGCTCTACAGGTCGCGCGTGCTCTCGATGTACCCGACGCCGGCGATTCAGATCGAGCTCGGCCAGCCGTGGAGCTACAACGGTCCCGACGTCCAGGCGTTCGGCAGCGGCTGGGGTGAGATGCTGGCGAGCTTCGCGAACGCGCACCACGGCGGCGGCAGCGATCCCTCCGCCTACTACTACGGCCTCTTCGCGCCCGCGCCGTCGTTCGGATCGTACTGCGCAGGCGGATGTGTGACAGGACTGTCATATTCATCGGTGCAGCCCTTCGATGACGACGCCCGCTCCAGCGTGAGCCTGGGCTTCACCGGGCTGGAGTTCGCCGACACGTTGGCGCACGAGCTCGGGCACGCCCACGGTCAGACGGGGCATGCGCCGTGCGGCGGCGCCGGCGACGTCGACGGTGACTACCCGTACTCGGGCGGCGGCATCGGCGTCTTGGGCATGAACGTGGCCACGCTCGAGCTCAAGAAGCCCACCGAGTTCAAGGACCTGATGGGCTACTGCACCAAGAACTGGATCAGCGACTACACCTACAAGCTCTTCTTCTCGCGAACGCAGGCCCTCGCGCAGGTGTCGATGGCCAAGCACCACGGGCCGCCCCGAACCTGGCGGGCCTTCGCGGTTCGCGCCGACGGGAGCCTGTACGACGTCGGCACCTCGGAGCGGACGATGGAGCCCGGCGGCAAGCGCGTCCGCGTCGACGCGCGCGCCGCCGACGGTGGGCGCACGCAGGTGGACGGCGTCTTCCTCGCCAACGACCACCTGCCGGGCGGGATGCTCCTCGTCGCCGAGGAGCCCGGTGTCTCCGCCCTGCGGATGATGACAGAATAGTCAGTCGCGCATCCAGTGGCAGGTGTACCCGTCGGGGTATTGCTGCAGGTAGTCCTGGTGGTAGCCCTCGGCCGCCGTCCAGGGACCTGCATCGACGATCTCGGTCACGATGGGTGCGCCCCACTTGCCGGCTGCGTCGACGCGCGCCTTCACCTTCTCGGCGGTCTTCCGCTGCTCGGGTGAGGTGACGAAGATGGCCGACCTGTACTGCGAACCGACGTCGTTGCCTTGGCGGTTCTTGGTCGTCGGATCGTGCATCTTGAAGAACCACTTCTCGAGCAGCTCCTCATAGGACACCTTCTTCGGGTCGAAGACGATTCGGATCGACTCGGCGTGGCCGGTGCGACCGGTCTTCACGTCCTCGTAGGTGGGGTTCTTCGTGGTGCCGCCGGTGTACCCGACCTCTGTCTCGACGACGCCGGGGATCTTTCGGATGATCTCTTCCATCCCCCAGAAGCAACCGCCCGCGAGCATCGCCGTCTCGAACGTCGTCTCGCATCCGGGCTTCTCGCCCGGCGCGGGGATGGCGCACGAGTTCGCGTCGGTCGAGCCGGCCGTCGGGTGGGCGCCGCCCTTGAACAGGGCGAGGTAGGGGCCGTACCCCTCGGCCTCGAGCTTGTCTACGGGGATGAAGCGCAGCGACGCGGAGTTGATGCAGTACCTGAGCCTCGTGGGCGCGGGACCGTCGTCGAACACGTGGCCGAGGTGCGAGTCGCCGGCCTTCGACCGGACCTCGGTCCGGACCATTCCGTGGGAGACGTCCGTCTTGCTGACGACGCGAGACGCTTCGACAGGCTTGGTGAAGCTCGGCCAACCGGTGCCCGAGTCGAACTTGTCGAGCGAGGTGAAGAGCGGCTCCCCGGTTGCCACGTCGACGTAGAGGCCGGCCTCGTGGTTGTCCCAGAACTCGTTGTGGAACGGCGGCTCGGTAGCGTCGTGCTGCGTGACCTCGAACTGCATGGGCGAGAGCCGCTTGCGCAGCTCTTCGGCAGAGGGCTTCGCGTACGTACGGGCTGACATGATCTTGGTCTCCTCGGGCGGCGGCGCGGCCGCCTGCTTCCGCTCGGCGCAAGCCGAGAGGATGGTAGCCACGATTAGCCCAAACCAAATGGGGTGCGTCATGATCGAAACCAACCTCCGCGATGTCGTCCGTTGCTACGGGTCGAAGCGGCGCAAGGTTTCGGCCTTCAAGGTCTAGCGCACCGAAACCTACTGTTCCAGCCGGACACAGCTCCACAGTGTCTCGTGGCGGGTCGCCACAGACTCCGAATGCTTCTTCGCGCGAGGTGGCGATCCGGATGCGGGGAACGCCGTTTGCCACGCGCACGCGTGAGGGAGCTGGGCCATGGCGGATCACCGAGATGCATCGACGGTGCGGGCGGCTTGGATGGTGATCAGCGCCATCATCCTGGGATTCTTCCTCGCCGAAGCTTGGGCGACACCGGCGGCGTTCCCGTGAGCCACTCTCCGTGGGAGTGGGCCGCGGCGTTGGTTCTCGCGGCCGTCCTCGTCTCCGCCATCGTGCTGCTCCGCCAGCTGTTCGCGGTGTCGATGTTGACGCCGAGCCCGCCGCGGAAGCCCGCCGCGCGTCGCAAACCACTGGACGCTCGTAGAGGTGCCTCGGTAGGGTGCGCGCCCGAATGGACGACCAGGCCGCGCCGAAGAAGCCAGCTACTTCACTGACGTTTGCCCCCGACGTTGCCCGCGATCTGACGCTCCCGGTCGCCGGGGTCACAGCCGTCATCCGGCTCCTCGCCGAGGGGGCGACGGTGCCGTTCATCGCGCGGTACAGAAAAGAGGCGACCGGCGGCCTGGACGAGGTGCAGATCCGCGCCATCGAAGAGCGCGCGGCGTACGTGTCCAGCCTCGAGGAGCGACGCGCGGCGGTGCTCGAGGAGATCGGCAAGCAGGGAAAGCTCACCAGCGAGCTCGAGCGAAAGATCCGAGCAGCGACGACGAAGGCAGAGGTCGAGGATCTCTATCTACCGTTCAAGCCCAAGCGGCGAACGCGCGCGACGATCGCCAAGGAGAAGGGCTTGGAGCCGCTCGCCGACCTGCTTTGGGCCCAAGGCGATGAGGCTCCGGCGTCGGCGGCCGCGGGGTTCGTCGACGCGGCACGCGGCGTCGCCGACGTGAAAGAGGCCCTCGCGGGCGCTCGAGACATCGCGGCCGAGCGCATCGCCGAGAGCGCCGAGACGCGCGCGCTCGTTCGCAGGACCTACGAAGACGGCGGCGTGCTCCGCGTGAAGAAGACGAAGGAGCACGAGGACAAGCCCACCAAGTTCGACGCGTACGCGTCGTTCGAAGAGCCGGTCAAGGGAATGCCGTCGCATCGCTACCTCGCGATTCGCCGCGGCGAGACCGAGGGCGTCTTGCGGGCAGGCATCGAGATCGACCAGGCAGAGCTCCTGCCGCGCGTACTCAAGCTCGTACAGAAGCGACCGGGATCGGCGTGGGCGTCGGAGCTTCACGCTGCGGCGTCGGACGCGATGTCGCGGCTGCTCGCCCCGAGCGTCGAGGTCGACGTGCGCGTCGACATGAAGGCGCGCGCCGATCGCGAAGCGGTCGGCGTCTTCGCCTCGAACCTGCGGGAGCTGCTGCTCGCTGCGCCGTTCGGCGGCAAGAAGGTCCTCGGGATCGATCCGGGCCAGCGCACCGGATGCAAGTGCGCCGTCGTCGACGAGACGGGCAAGCTCGTCGAGCACACGACGATCTATCTGGTGCAGGGCGCCGAAGCCGAGAAGCGCGCGCGCTCGACGCTGGCCGAGCTCGCGAAGAAGCACGGCATCATCGCGGTCGCGGTCGGCAACGGAACGCACGGCCGAGAGACCGAAGCGTTCGCGCGTGAGGTGCTCGCCGAGTCGGGGCACGCCGGCGTGATCGTCGTCTCGGTCAGCGAATCGGGCGCGAGCGTCTACTCGGCGAGCGACGTCGCCCGCGAAGAGCTACCGGACGTGGACCTGACGGTGCGCGGCGCCGTTTCGATCGCCCGCCGCCTGCAAGACCCGCTCGCAGAGCTCGTGAAGATCGATCCCAAGAGCATCGGCGTCGGC
>JBGTSH010000281.1:0-14209 GCA_041940405.1 Polyangiaceae bacterium | reverse complement strand
CCTCGAACTTCACGATGAGGTCGCGCTTGGTGAAGCCGCGCGCGGCTCGTAGCGCGCTCATGGTCGCCTCGGTCCCGCTCGAGACGCAGCGGAGCATCTCGATCGACGGGTAGAGCTCGCGGATGCGCTCGGCGAACTTCACCTCGTGCTCGGTCGGCGCCCCGTACGAGAGCCCTTTGGTCGCGGCCTCTTGCACGGTTCGCACGACGTCCGGGTGCGCATGACCGAGGATCATGGGGCCCCACGACCCGATGTAGTCGAGGTAGGCGGTACCGTCGGCGCCGTAGAGGAACGCGCCCTCGGCGCGGGAGATGAACACCGGATCGCCGCCGACCGCGCGAAAGGCTCGAACGGGAGAGTTGACGCCGCCGGGAATCGAACGCAGCGCACGCTCGAAGAGCCCGCGCGAGAGGCTGTCGGTCATGGCCGGGACTGTACCAGGGCGAGCCGGGAATCGCCCTGGCGAGATGTGGCGTACTCTCCCTGTCGTCCGATGACCCTGGCTTCCAAGCTTCTCGCAGCGTTCGTGATCGCCGCGCCCGCTCTTGCGGCTTGGGGCTGCGGCGACCCCGCAGTACCTCCGGAGGCATCGGGGAGCACCGGGTCGGGCCCGAGCCGAGTTGGCTCCGGCACTGCGCCGGCTGCCGGCGGACCCGCCGCGCCGGCGAAGGATCGGGCGCGGCAGGGATCGAGCGTCGCGCGGTACGAGCCCGGCGGCTTGGTCGTGGTAGCCGACGAGGATCACAAAGCGCTGCAGCTGATCGAGCTGCCTGTCGAGCGCGAGACGAAGTCGGTCAAGTTCGAGCCGCCCGGCACGCCGGCGCAGATCGTGAGCCTCGGCAAGCGGCTCCTCGTCACGGTGCGCGACGACGGCGACGGTGACGGCGCGCTCCTCGTGTACGAGAAGAAGGACGGTCTCGATCTCACGGAGGTCGCGCGCGTGGAGCTCCCCGCGGATGCGTGGGGCATCGCTACATCGCCCGCCGGCACGCACGCGCTCGTGACCTCTGCGTGGACGGCCAAGGTCTCTCTCGTCGATCTGACGACGAACAAGGTGGTCTGGACTCGCGACGTGGCGCGCGAGCCGCGCGGCGTGGTGTTCACGCCCGACGGCGACTCCGCTTACGTGTCGCACCTGATCGACGCCCCGCTCACGCGGATCGACAAGATCGGATCCGAAGCGACCGTCTCGCGCGTCCCGTTCCCGGCGTCGCCGCTCCGGTCGGCGGCGAACGAGCGCCTCTCGGCGTCGCTCGGTTATTCGCTCGTGCTGAGCCCCGAAGGTGACCGCCTCTACGCTCCGCGGCACGCCCTCGGCACGCTGGGGATTCGGACGTGGTTCGGAGCAGCGGCGGTCGACGTGCTCGATCTCGCGACGCAGAAGAACATCGCCACACCGCGCGGGGGCAATGCCCACGTCTCGATGATCGAGCCGCTCATGCCGCGCGACGGAAGGGAAGGCCTCTCCACTTGGTGGTCTGCTGCCAGCACCATCGTCGAAGAGGGAAATAGCGCGTTCATCCAGCCCCGCGCGGCGGTGTACCGAAAGAGCCAGCGCTCGATCCTGGTCGCGAGCGAGGGCACCGATGCGATCGTCGAGCTCGACGCAATGATGCAAGATCCGACGCTCGGCTTGATCCGCAGCTACTCCACGCTCTCGGACAGCGACCGGATCATGGGCGTCGCGGTGCAAGGCGGCGCTCCGAGCGGTATCGCGCTCTCGGAGGACGAAGGGACGGCGTACGTCTACTGCCGCACCACCGACGAGCTCGCCGTCGTCCGGCTCGTCGAAGGCGACGGCTACTACGAGACGGTGCCGCCGCGGTACGTGAAGCTCGCCGAGGATCCGAAGGATCCGATGTTCGCCTTCGGTCGAAAGCTCTTCTACAACGCGACCGACTACACCGTGAGCGGCGGCCTCGCGTGCGCCGGCTGTCACCCAGAAGGTCGCGACGACGGTTACGTCTGGCACGAGGTCGAGTTCTCCAACGAAGGCAAACCCAACGGGGGCAAGTTCTCCAACTTCTTCGGCTCGGCCTCCGCCGCGCGCCACATGGACGCGTTCTGGCACGCGAAGGAGCCAAGAAAGACGAACATCGACAAGACAGGCGCAGGCTACGCGCGCCAGACGCCGATGCTCGCGGGCAGGCTCAAGGCCAAGGGGCCCTACGGCTGGCTCGCCGAGAACAAGGACCTTTCGGCCCGCCTCGTCGCCGGGTTCCGCCTCCATCGCTGGGAGGGGCCGGGCATCGACGAGAAAGAAGTCACGACGGGCGCACGAATCAACCACTTGTCGGTGTTCGTCCGTGCGGGCCTCACGCCGCCGCCGATGAAGAAGCGCGATCTGTCGGATGAGGAGAAGCGGGGCAAAGAGATCTTCATGAGCGAGGCCGCGGCATGCTCGAGCTGCCACGCGCCCGAGAGCGACTACACGAACCGCTCGGTCGCCGTCATCCCGGGCAACGTCCCCAGGCAGGCGTTCGTCGAAGAGAAGAACGCGGCCTACAAGACGCCGTCGCTCCTCTTCGTCGGCGGATCGGCGCCGTACTTTCACGACGGCCGGTACGAGACGCTCGAAGAGCTGATCGAAAAAAATGGAGATCGGATGGGCAAGACGAGCCACCTCTCGCCCGAGGATCGAAAGGCGCTCGTGGCCTTCTTGAGGACGCTATGACGAAGACGGCTCGGCTCCTGCTCGTGCCGCTCTTCGCGTCGGGCGTCATCGGGATGGTGGCTCTGGGCGCGCTTTCTGGATTGGCGCGCGCGCAGGCGCCCGCAGCGAGCGCGACGACGGTGCCTGCCGCTGCGACGTCCGCGAGCGCGAAGTGGCCGGCCCCGGATCTCCGCGTGCCCGCTCCGCTCGCGTCGCAAACGATCCCGACCGACAAGAGCGAGCTGCCGAAGGGCGACAAGGCTTGGCACGCTACGACGTTGATCGAGCCGACGCGACGCTCGCACCGGGCGGCGAACTGTCGGGTCTTCATGCTGCGCGAGTACCTCAACGTCTTTTGCCCGCTCAACATCGCTTTGATTCGCCAGTTCGCGGGCCCGACGAAGGACGCGGAGGTCTGGGTCACGCCCAAGCCCTTCGTAGACGGAAGGTTCCCCGACCTGTGGAACGGACCGCTGGGCGGCAAAGTCGTCTTTCCGCTCCGCAAAGGCGAGGGCTACGTCTTTCAGTTCTTCATCGTCGCCGAGGCGTACGAAGGCTTCGGCGTCGATCCGAGCATCGTGGTCGACGCCTCGTGGCCGGAGAGTCAGGAGAAGCCGACGGTGGTCTTGCGATGAGGCTGCGAGCTTTCGCGCTCTCGTCTGCGATCGCGGCGGCGGGCTGCACGGATCCGGGCCCCGCGGCTTCGTCGTCCTCTGCTCCGAGCGGGCCGCCGCCGGAGCTCGCGGCGCCTTCTGCGACGGCGCCTGTGGCGTTGCCCAAGGCTGTTTCGCTCGTTCGCACGATGACGCCCGCCGAGCGCTTCAAGAAGGACGAAACCGGTTGCGGATCGGGTGACAAGGCGGCGTGCCGCGCCCTCGCGCGGCGCTACTCGGGCACCGGTCCCTTCGCCGGCTGCGGCGTCCCTCGCGAGCGCGCCGCGCCCTCGCTCAAGCGAACGCCGACCGACTCGCCGAAGGACCGCTTGCCGTTCCTCGATGCGCTCACCAAGGCCTGCGAGCTCGGCGACAAAGACGCGTGCGAGCTCGTCGGCTTTGCCGGCGCGATCTACGCGCAGCATGGAACCTGGCGAACGCACCTCGGTGCTTTCAACGGCGACCCGATGGACGTCGGCATCTGGCACTTTCGCGTAAAGGAAGGCCAGCCGGACATCGTCAAGCTGCTCGGCGATCGGCGCGTCACCTGCCTGCAGCGTGTCGCAGAGTTCGAGTGCACCCAGCCCGACAGCACGCTCTTCAGAAAAGAGAAGCCGCCTGCCGACGGCAAGCTGCCCGCCAAGCTGAAGGCTGTCGCAGAAGAGGCGTGCACGGCGACGCGCGATTGCGACGACATCTACACGGTGCTCGATCGCAACGGCTTCTCGCCCGACGAGCTCGCGCCGGTCCGAGCCGCCTTCGCGGCTTCGCTGATCGAAGGCTGCAAGGCGGGTGACTGCACCTGCGGCGAAGCGACGAAGTATCTGCCCGACGGCGATGCGCAGATGTTGGATCTCGCGGCGCTCGGGTGTGAGAACGGCGAGGCCGAGGGCTGCTACGCGCTCGGGCGCCTCTACGAGGAAGGCAGAGGCGTCGACAAAGACGAGCGCCGCGCCAAAGAGCTCTACGACGTCGCGTGCCCGCCGACGCGCTCCCGCACGCAGGGCTTGCCGATGGGGGAGTACTCGCCTCGCGCTTGCGATCGCCTCGCCGAGCTCGCGATGGGGGGTGAAATCTACCCGGGGAAAGAGCGCGCCCGCGCCAAGTACTACATGGAGATGGCTTGCCAGCATCCGGGCCGCGAGCGGCTCCACGCGCCGTGCGTGCGGCTCGGCATGCTCTGGGCGACGAAGAAGGCGTCGTCGGGCCCCGGCAAGAACGCCAGTGAAGCCAAGTGGGCGGCGTGGGGCGGAGACGACGCGGCCAAGGGGGAGTGCTCCCGTCCCAGCGTGAAGGCCGAGTGCGAGACCTTCGCCGAGGCCATCAAGACCGTGAAGTAGCGACTCCTTGAAGAGGGGTCATCCACGACAGGATTGCCCTACCTATTTTCGGCCAAACACTGAGATCATGGGGCCTTCGGGGCCGGCACGCCGGTTGCCATCTCCGGGACCGAACGTGAGCCGCCGCCTCGACGTCCTCAGCACGAAGCACTTCCCGGCCTATGTGGTCTGGGAGCTGACCCTGAGGTGCGATCAGGCGTGCACCCACTGCGGGTCGCGGGCTTCGGCGGCCCGGCCGGACGAGCTGGGGACCGATGAAGCGGTCGACGTCGCCAAGCAGCTCGCTGCGATGGGCACCCGAGAGGTGGTCCTGATCGGCGGCGAGGCCTACCTCCACGACGGCTTCTTGGATGTCGTGCGGGCCCTGTCGGCTGCGGGCGTCCGTGCCGGCCTGACGACCGGGGGGCGCGGCATCACGCCCGAGCTCGCCGCCGAGATGAAGTCCGCCGGGATCAAGCAGGCCAGCGTCAGCATCGACGGGCTCGAGGCCGCTCACGATCGGATGCGAAACCAGAAGGGAAGCTTCAAGAACGCGACGGCGGCCCTCGAGCACCTGCGCGCGGCCGGCATCCAGATCGCCGCCAACACCAACCTCAACCGCTCGAACCGCGCCGACCTCGAAGGGTTGTACGAGCACCTCAAAGCGCACAGGATCGTCGGCTGGCAGATCCAGATCACGACGCCGCTCGGCCGCGCCGCCGATCGCACCCAGATGATCCTTCAGCCTTGGGATCTGCTCGATCTCGTCCCGCGGATCGCGCGCATCAAAGAGCGCGCGGTAGCCGACGGCATCCGCATCCTTCCCGGGAACAACCTCGGCTACTTCGGTCCGGAAGAGGTGCTGCTTCGTTCCGCCGATCCGACGAAGCAAAAAGACCACTGGGGCGGCTGCCAGGCGGGGCGGTTCGTCATGGGGATCGAGTCCGACGGCGCGGTGAAGGGCTGCCCGTCTCTGCAGACGTCGGCGTACGTGGGCGGCCGGGTTCGCGAGCGGTCGGTCGCCTCGATCTGGAACGACGCGCCCGAGCTCGCGTTCGCTCGCAAACGGACTGTCGACGACCTCTGGGGCTACTGCAAGACGTGCAGCTTCGGGTCGGTCTGCCTCGGCGGGTGCAGCTTCACCGCGCACGCGCTCTTCGGCCGCCCGGGAAACAACCCGCTCTGTCACTTTCGCGCTCGCGAGATGAAAAAGGCCGGCAAGCGCGAGCGCCTCGTTCCGAAAGAAGCGGCCCCCGGGACCCCGTTCGACAACGGCCTCTGGGAGATCGTGGTCGAGGACCTCGACGCGCCCGATCCCGCAGCGCTCGTCCCCGCCGAGCGCCTCGTCGACATCGACCGACCCGTTCAGCTTTCGCGCAAGCCTCGCCCCATCGCCACCTGAGCCCTTACCCTGAGAGACGCCATGCTCCACGCCTGCTTGTCCTGCCCCGGCCTCGTCCCCGATAAAGAGCGAGCCTGCCCGCACTGCGGCGCGGCGGTGAGCCGCACGCCGCTCGCGACGAAGCTCAAGGCGATCGCGACGGCTGCCGCGGGCGGCACGATGATGATGAGCCTGATGGCCTGCTACGGGTACATCGACGGCGATTTCGACTACACGGACGAGCCGGGGACATCGTGCACAACCGACGCCCAGTGCCCAGCCGGCCAGACATGCGACGAGTGGTCGGGGATGTGCGTCTCGAACAACACGACGTCGACCGGCACCAATTTCGAGTTCGACTGCACCGACGAAGAGGACGACGACTTCGACGGTGACATCGACTGCGAGGACAGCGACTGCGACTTTGCGCCCGAGTGCGAGGTCGTCGAGATCTGCGCCAACGGCGCCGACGACGATCAGGACGGGTACCTCGACTGCGAGGACTCGGACTGCCCCGTCTGCCCCGAGACCGAGATCTCCTGCGGCAACCTGGTCGACGACGATCTGGATGGGCTCGCCGACTGCCAGGACCCCGACTGCGCCGATGTCTGCGCCGAAGCCGTGTGCGGTGACGGAGCGCTCGTCGGCATCGAAGAGTGCGACGACGGCGATCTCGTCGACGGTGACGGCTGCTCGGCGAGCTGCACCCTCGAGCTGGACGTCTTCTGCGCGACGCTCCAGCCGCTCGTCCTCGGCGCCGATCCGAGCGACAACGTGGACGGCACCAACGGTTTGTCCGGATCGTGCGTCGGCGACGGCGGCCGCGAGAGGGCGTTTTCGTTCAACGCGATCGAAGACGGGACGCTGTCGGTGTGGCTCGAGGGCAACGCAGGCTTCGGCGTCTACGTCCTCGAAGGTTGCGCAGAAGGTGCGCCGGAGCTCGCGTGCAGCACCGAAATGGTCGGCGTCCAGGTCCCGCTCGCGGCAGGGGCCCAGGTCACCGTCGTCGTCGATGCACCGCCTGGCGAAACGGCCGACTTCATCCTGAATTCCGCGTTCACTCCGAATTGAGGTCGTTGGGCTTGTCGGCGGCCCGCATCTGCTATCTTGGGCCAATCTGACTACTCTTTTTGATCTCCCCCGAGCCAAGAAGAAAAGCCCGCAGATCGAGCTGCGCCGCTTTGCTGGGCCCGCCGCCCACGCAGCGCAGCTCGGCCATCTTCGCGTCGCGCACCTGACCGATCTGCACTTTGGTCGGGTGACGCCCATGGCCGTCCAAGAAGAGGCTGTCCTCCTCACCAACCGCGAGCGGCCCGACCTCGTGGTCATCACCGGCGATCTGGTCTGCCACTCGCAGCTCTACCTCGACGAGCTCGTCGCGACCCTGCAGCGGATCGAGGCGCCGACGATCGCGGTCCTCGGGAACCACGACTATTGGTCGGGCGCGAAAGAGGTCGCGTGGGCGCTCGCGAAGGCGAACGTTCTGCTCCTCCAGAACGCAAACACGACGATCACGCTGCGCCACCAGACGCTCCAGATCGTCGGCCTCGACGATCCCTACACGGGCCACGCCGACCGCGAGCGCGCCACGAAGGGGCTGCGGACCGACGTCGCTTCGATTGGCCTGTCACACGTGGCAGAAGAGGCGGACGGCCTCTGGGCTCGCGGGGTCCCGCTCGTGCTCTCGGGGCACACGCACGCCGGGCAGGTGACCTTCGCGCGCCTGCACGAGCTGACGCTCGGAAGGTTGGCAGGGCACAGGTACGTCCACGGCCTCTACGGAGCGCGCCGACCGGTGGTCGAGGGACCGCGCGGTGCCGTCTACGTGAGCGCGGGGATCGGCGCCTCGGTCATGCCCATTCGGATCGGCGAGCGCGGCCGCCGCGAGGTGGCGCTCTTCGAGCTCGGGCACGATCTGCCGGCCTTCGAGGAGCACCACGACGAGCAGCCCGCGCTCCGCGGCAGAAAGCCGAGCCCGAGCGTCGTGGACAAGCGCCGGCACGCCGTGCACCTGAAGATGTACAAGCGCGAGCTGCGCGAGGCGAAGGCGCTGCTCAAGAACGGTCGTTCCTAGGGGAATATCGGGCACGGGCACCGGCAAGGGCAGGCCGCGAAAGGTGCGAACACCACGGGTTTGGTGTATCCCCGAAGCGACTATCCATGCCGAAGAAGCCGCCCGTCCTCCCGGGGTCGAATCTCCCCGAAGAGACGCCCGTCGACCGAGCGCTCCAGCTCGCGCTCGCGGGTGAGCGCGACGCCGCGCTCCGGTGGGCCGCTGCGGTCATCAAGAACGACCCAGGAATGCCGACCGCGCTGTGCCTGACGGGCCGGCTCCTCGGTGAAGGTGGGCGCGAAGAGGCGGCCCGTGAGGCGTGCACCGTCGCCACGCGCCGCGCGATCGATCTCGAGAACCTCCCGCTCGCGGTGGTGGCCGCCCGCGAGGCCGAGCGCTTCGGCGCCGCCGTCGGGCCGCTCCTCGACGAGATCGCCGCGGCGTTCTGCAAGAGCTCGAAGCGCCACGGTGAGGGCGCGACGCCGCCGGTGCCGCTTCCCCCGGCGGCGAGCTTCAGCCCGCTGCCGTCGGTGTCGACCGGCGCCCTCCTCAACAACAAGGCGACCGAGCTCGTCCACGAATCGAACCGCGCCCTCGCCGAGGCCAAGCGCCCGCTCATCGGGAAGGTCGCGCTCTTCTCGGCGCTCGACGAGGCGGGGCTTCGGCAGCTGATCGAAGCGTTCGTGCCCGAGTGGATCCTGACGGGCCAGACGGTCATCGAACAAGGGACGCCGGGGCGCGACGCGTATTGGGTGGCGCGCGGCGAGCTCGAGGCTCGTCGCGTCACCAAGAACAACGAAACCATCACGCTCGCTCGGCTCCGTGGCGGCTCGGTTTTCGGCGAGATGGCGCTCCTGTCCCGCGCGCCGCGCGCCGGGAGCGTCGTCACGCTGCGCCCGACGATCGTCGTCCGGATCGAGAAGCAGGCGCTCGATCGCATGGCGCAGGCACACCCCGAGATCGGGACCGAGCTGGGGCTCCATTGCCGAGACCGCATGGTGCAGAACCTCCTCCGGACGAGCGACGTGTTGCGCGTCGTTCCCGAGAAGGGCCTCGGCGCCCTGGTCGAGCGCTTCAAGATCGTGTGCTTCGAGCATCATGACAAGCTCGTCGTCCAGGACGAATTCCCGACGGGCATCTTCCTCATCGCCTCGGGCGAGGTGGCGGTCGTCCGCCGTGAAGGCGCCGGCGGACCTCTGGTGATCAAGACTCTCGCGGCCGGCGACGTCGTGGGTGAGGTCGCGACCCTGCTCCGGCGCAAGACGAGCGCGGACGTCGTCGCCGTCCATCCGACGGTCACGCTCTTTCTGCCGACGCAGCAGCTCCTCGAGCTCGTACGAACGAACCCCGCCGTCCTCGCCGAGCTCTATCTCTTGGCGGTCCAGCGCGACGACGAGACGAACGCGATCCTCGACGAAGAAGCGAGCGTCGCCGAAGACTTCGATCTGATCTAGGACGTGTACGGATCCACGTGAACGTGCACGGATCCACGTGCACGCAAGGACGTGCACGTTCACGCAACAACGTGAACGTGCACGCACCCACGAAGCTCGAGGACGAGCCCGAGCCCGAGGACGAGCCCGTCAACGTTCCCGCTCACGCCCCCGAGCACGGAGAGCAGGGCCCGTTGCCGTGATCGGCTCCCGTTGCCGTCGGCGTTCTCGGGCTCGTCCTCGGGCTCGGGCTCGTCCTCGTTGCACTTTGACGTGGGTGCGTCCCCGTTCCCGTTCTCGTTCCAGTTCTCGTTCTCGTTCCCGTTCCCGTTCCCGTTCTCGTGCTAAGAGCTGTTCGTGGAGCGTTCGTTCTGGCAGGGCCGCTGGGATACTGGGCAGATCGGCTTTCACGAAGGGGCCGCCAACCGCTTCCTCGTTCGTCACGCAGAGCAGTTCCTCCCGCAGCCGGGGAGCGGATCGGTGCTCGTCCCTCTCTGCGGCAAGTCGCGCGATCTCTCGTGGCTCGCGGCGCGCGGTCATCGCGTGATCGGCTGCGAGCTGATCGAGACCGCCGCGCGCGCGTTCTTCGCCGAGGAAGGGGTGACGCCGAAGGAGCGCGCCGCCGGACGTTTCCTCGCGCTCTCGTCGGCAGACGTCACGATCCTCGTTGGTGATGCGCTCGCGCTCACGACCGAAATCACGGGCGTCATCGACGCGGTGTTCGATCGCGCGGCGCTCGTCGCGTTGCCCGAGGAAATGCGCGCAGACTACGCGGCTGCCGTCGCGTCGGTGACGCGATCCGGCGGGACCGGCCTGCTCGTGACGCTCGAGCACGATGCCGGCTCGGGGCCTCCGTTCTCGATCGATCGAGCGTCCGCTGTGCGGAGCTACGGCGGCGGTTTCGACATCACCGATCTCGAGCGCGAGGACGTCACCGCGGAGAACGCGAACATCGTCGCCAAGGGAGCTACGCAGGTCTTCGAAATCGGCTACCGGCTCGTTCGCCGATGATGGACTCGATCTCGGTCTGGCTGACCGGCTCGAAGTGCTGGTACCAAGCGCCGGTGTCGCACACGGACTCGGTGCGGATGAGGCAAATGATCGCATCGGCCTCGTCCGCCAGGCCTTCGATGGCCGCGGCGGAAGCCACCGGGACTGCGAGAACCACGTGTCGGGGACGCTCGGCCCTCACCGAGCGGAGCACGGCGCGTGCGGTAGCCCCGCTCTCGACGCCGTCGTCGACGACGATCACGGCGGCCCCGCCGAGCCTGCGGCGGACCCGCCCGCCGCGCGGTCCGTCCGTGCCCCATAGCTCGAGCGGTGTGTCCAGCGCGCGGCTCACTTGAGCAGCGACGATCACGCCGCCGCCCTCTACGCCGACCACGATCGGTCCCTCGCTCCGGTACCCCATCAAGCTCATCGCGAGGGTGCGTCCCGCCTCGCTTCGGTCGAAGAACAGCTGCGGAATCTGGCGGCTCGTGCAGGAATTGCGAGGACCCAACACGCCGAAGGAATCGAGCAAGACGGAGACCAGCACATGCGCGGGTGCCGCGCCGCGCGGATCGTGCGGCCGCCGAGAAGTGCCCACCACGAGGCCGCGGCGGGGCGCCTCGGTCGTGGGCTCGCGCTGTGGCATGCGGGCTGCTACCCCGTCCCTCCATGCATCACCTGAGCCGAAGGACCTTCATCCAACTCGCCGGCGGCGCGACCGCCACGCTGATCGCTCCGTCGATTGCCTTTGCCGACGGGGAGCACCACAAGGCGTTTCTCGGCGCCTTCAAGTTCATCGGCGGCGACGCCGAGCGCGAGTCCCGGGACAAGGCGATCGAGAGCGTGGTCGCCGAGATGAGCTTTCTGGCCCGCGGGATCGCTCGCGACAAGCTCAAGGAGACGAACCCCATCGCGGCCAAGCTCTCCTTCGGGGCGACCGAGAAGGCGTTGACGGCGGCGCTGGATTCGCGATCCTACACCGCGCCGCTCGACGGCAGCCACGTCAAGGTCAAGGGGATCACCGGCGACGAAATGAAAATGTGCTTCAAGATCCGCCAGGGCGCGATCGACCAGCAGTTCTCCAGCGAGGACAAGGGTCGGGACAACGGCTTTCGTTACGCGGATAACAAGGTTGTCATGCACGTCCGGGTCCGCGCCGAGAAGCTCCCCAAGGATTTGGTCTACAAGCTGACCTACGAGCGCGTGTGATCGGGGTCGTCGGCGCCGGTGCCATCGGTCGGTTCGTTGCGGCCGAGCTCGCGGCGGGGGGCGCCGACGTCGTGGTCTTGGCCAGGCGCGCCGGAGCGCCGCCGGTCGAAGCCTGCAGGATCGACGGCTCGCCCGTCCTCGTACGCACGGAGCCCCGGCTGACCGTCGAGCCCAAGGACCTCGCCGACGCCGAGAGCGTCGTCGTCGCGGTCAAATCGCAGGACACCGCAGCGGTGGCCGATCAGCTGCGTGACGTCCTCGATCCCGCGGCTGCCGTTGCTTCGCTCCAGAACGGGCTCGACGCCGCCCCGGCGCTCCGCCGGGTCTTCGGCGAGCGCACCGCCGCCGGGGTGGTCACGTACAACGTGTTTCTCGACCCGTCGTGCGTCGCGCGCCAGAAGACCTCGGGCAAGCTGATCTTCGATCCGCTCGCCGGCGAGCCTGCGCGACGGATGAGCGAGCTCCAGCGAGCGCTCGTCGCCGGGGGCGACGTCGTCGAGCTTCGTGCGGACATCCACGCGATCCAGGCGGGCAAGCTCCTGCTCAACCTCAACAACGGCGTCTGCGCGGCGACGGGGCTCGGCATCTTGGCGTCGCTGCGTGATCCCGACGCTCGCGCTTGCTTCTCGAGCTGCATCCTCGAGGGCCTCGACGCCTTCCGCGCCACGGGGGTACGGCCGGCGAGGGTGAATGCGCTCCCGCCGGGTGTCATCGCGCGAGCGCTTCGCCTCCCCAACTTCATCGTCACGAGGCTTGCGAGGCGTATCGCGTCGGTCGATGAAGGCGCAAGATCGAGCACCCTGCAGGACCTCGATCGCGGCCGTGCGACCGAAATCGACGACTTGAATGGTGCGATCGTGCGGATAGCGGCGCAGTCGGGGCACCTCGCACCGGTGAACGAGCGTGTCACGGAAGTGGTCAAGCGCCACGAAGCCGCAGTGCTCGCGGGAGAGAAGCCGAGATTCGTGCGCGCTCGCGACCTTCTACTTTCCGCGCACTGAGGCGATGCGGCGGGCACGCCGTTTGCGAAGCCTCGAAAATAGAATGAGGGTCCTTATCACAACCAGCCGAATGCCGAGCGGAATCGACATGATTCGCAAGCTCGGTGAGCGCGGTCACCAAGTCTTCGCGTCGGATACGTTCGCCACGTCACCCGGGAATCACTCCCGCTATGTCGAGGAGTCGCTCGTCACGGCGTCACCGCAGAACGACACCCTGCACTTCGTTCGCGACGTAGCGCGCGCGACCCAGGACCATCGAATCGAGCGCGTGCTGCCGGTGTTCGAAGAGGTCTTCTATCTCGCGAAGCATCGCGAGGAGCTCCCGAGCACCGCCGAGTACTTCTTCCCGGAGCTCGACGTCTTGACGAGGCTCCACGACAAGGCGGCGTTTGCGCGGCTCGCGATGGAGCTCGGGCTCGCGGTGCCGCGCCACTTCGTCGTCAGGACGCGCGAGGCGCTCGCCGCGGCGATACGCGAGCTCGGCGAGTACATCACCAAGCCGGTGTTCTCCCGCGGAGGCGTGGAGCTCTTCAGCAGCCGTCCTCCGCTCGAGCCGTGGGACGAGTCGCGGCCGTGCGACATCTCGGTCGACCGGCCATGGCTGGTCTCCGAGTTCATTCCCGGTGTCGACGTGTGCAGCTTCTCGATCGTCCACCACGGGAGGGTGACTGGGCACACGACCTACGTGCACCCGAGAGAGATCGAGCATGCAGGCGGCATCGTCTTCCATTCTGTCGACGAGCCGGAGGCGCTGCGCGCCGCGCAAACGGTCGCCGAGGCGACCGGGTACCACGGCCACCTTTCGTTCGACTTCCGCAAGACCGAGCGCGGTCTCGCGCTCATCGAATGCAATCCGCGTCCGACCGCGGGCATCCACATGATGACCAGCGAAGACTTCGAAGCGGCGCTCCTCGACCGGCCCGGACCGATGCGCGTGACGCCGCCCGGCGTGCGTCGAAAGTACAGCGCTGCGCTCCTTCGCGACATGTTCGTGCATCGTCGCGACTTCCGCGAAGACCTGCGTCACCTGCTATCGCCCGCAGCGGAGGTGATCGCCGACCCGAGGGATCCGAAGCCGGCGCTCTACCAGGTGCTGTCGTACGGGCGCGTCCTCGCCTTCCGCATGAAGAACCCGGGAAAGATCCATCCGCACAAGGCGTTGATGGCCGCGCAGTTCGACGACGTCTGCTACGACGGAGCGCCGATCCTGTAGAGCGTTGTCGTGCACTGTGGCGTGGACGTGTGGACGGATACGGTCGACGTCCACGTTCACGGTCGACGTCCACGTTCATGTTCGACGTGAGCGTTCACGTCCACGGTTCTGCGTTCACGGTCACGTCCACGCTCGACGTGGACGCTCAAGCGGGACGCGGACGGCCACGTGGATCTACGTCAAAGGCTTACGAGGACGAGCCCGAGCCCGAGGACGAGCCCGTCGACGCCCACGCAGCCGAAGCGCGTGAACGTTTAAGCTCCGCGCTGCGCCGTGGTCGCGCTCGTGAACGAAGCTCGTGTCA
>JBGTSH010000280.1:0-14311 GCA_041940405.1 Polyangiaceae bacterium | reverse complement strand
ACGTCGAGGACGCTCTGCCCGTGCCACGGGTGGAGCAGATCCTTCTCGTTCGGCGCGTCGACCTTTTGGTCGGCCATGAGGATGGGGCACGACGAACCGCCCGGAACGACGCAGAGGAGCTCGCCGTGCTCGACGCCGCCGCCGAGGTCGTAGATGAGCTCGCGCATCGTAAGGCCGACGCACGCTTCGAAGATGCCCGGCGTCTTCACGTGGCCGCTCACGCCGAAGAGCCGCGTCCCGCCGTCCTTGAGGTTGTGGATGCTCGAGAGCTTGCTGAAATTGTCGCCGCCCATCTCGAGCGCCGTCGGGACGATCGCGATCGTCTCGAGGTTGTTGACCGTGCTCGGCATGCCGAACGCGCCGACCTGCGCGGGGAACGGCGGCTTGAGGCGCGGCTCGCCGCGGCGACCCTCGAGCGAGTTGAGGAGGCTCGTCTCCTCGCCGCAGATGTACGCGCCCGCGCCGGTGTGGACGTAGACCTCGACCGGGTAGTCGAGACCGAACGGCTTCGCCCCGAGGTAGCCCTTTGCCTTCGCCTCTTCGATGGCGCCCCAGAGGCGCTCCTTCGACAGGTGGAGCTCGTCGCGGACGTAGATGTACGCGGCGTTCGCGCCGATGCCGAAGCAGCCGATGATGCAGCCCTCGATCACGGAGTGCGGATTGAGCTCCATGATCGTGCGGTCCTTGAAGGTGCCGGGCTCGCCCTCGTCCGCGTTGATGACGAGGTAGTGCGGCTTCTCTTTCTTGGGCGGCCAGGGCATGAAGCTCCACTTGACGCCCATGGGGAAGCCGGCGCCGCCGCGGCCGCGGATGTTCGCCGCCTTCATCTCTGCGATGAGGTCGTCGCGCTTCATCCCGAGCGCGCGCTTCGCCTGCTTGTAGCCGCCGTCGCGCTCGTAGGGGCCGATCTTCCAGCCGTCTTTTTCGGCGTACCGACTCGTCAGGTATTGGGTTCGCTTCAGCATATCGGGGCCGTCACTTGGTCAGCCGATCGAGGATCCGATCGACCGACTCGAGGGTGAGGTTCTCGTAGTAGTCCTTGTCGACCTGCATCATCGGCGCGGTGCCGCACGACGCGAGGCACTCGGCCGTGCGAAGGGTCACCTTGCCGTCGCGCGTCGTCTCGCCCGCGTGGATGCCGAGGCGCTGCTCGCAGTGCCGAAGGATCGCGTCGGACCCGCGCAACGCGCACGACAGCGTTCGGCAAACCCAGACCTGGTGCTTGCCGACCGGCTGCTGGTTGAAGAGCGTGTAGAACGTCACGACGCCCTGCACGTGCGAGGTCGGAAGCTCGAGCCGCTTCGCGACGAAGGCGATGACGGCCGGCGAGACCCAGCCGAGCTGCTCTTGGCAGAGGTGAAGGACCGGAATGCACGCGGCCTGTTTGTTGGGGTACCGCGCGAGGATCACGCCGAGCTGTTTTTCGCGCTCGGGCGTGAGCGTGAAGGTCGAACTGTCGCTCGCGGCGGTGGGCATCTTTTCCATGAGCACGTCTTCGGAGGAGCACTCGGAGCCGCGCGCCGCCGTCAGCGTTCGCTCACGGGCGGTCGCGTACGGAACTTCCGACCAGCGCCGAGCGGCGCGCACGCTACCGATCGCAGGTGGTCCGTGTCAATGGGGGCAAGCTTCCAGAAAGGGAAGCTTGCGCTCGTCGACTTGTGCTCACGCGCTTAGCTCGCGACGCAGACGCGCGCACGGCGAAACCAAAAGCATCCTCGCCGAAAAGGGGAACCTTTCACTTGTGGTCTTCGGCTGGCCCAGAGTACGCTCGCCGCGCACTTCGCGCGTCGTGCGCGGTGCCATCGGAGGTGGTGCGTGTTTTGTCCCAACTGCGGTACGCAGAACGCTGAGACCGCATCCACATGCGTCAAGTGTGGGTTCAATCTGAAGGGCGCCGCTGCGCCCAAGTTCAAGGGCACGATGCTGATGAGCCAGCAGCCCATGATGCCGCCGGGAATGGGCGGTGCACCGCCGCCTCCCGGCGCACCTCCTCCTATGAATCCAGGTCTCGCTGGGACTGTCGTCGGCGTTCCGCCTGCCGGCATGGGTCCCGGAGCCGGCCCGCTCCCTGCTCCGCCTCCCCCCGGCGCAGCGGGCGGTCCTGCGTTTGGCGGTGCGGCCGCTGACGGCATGAATGGCATGCCGCCCGCGCATGGTGGTCAGGGGGTGAATCCGCTCGGAGGAACGATGGCGATTGACGCTGGTTTCGGTGCACCTTCTCCCGGGATGGGAGCACCTCCCATGGGCATGCCCATGGGCGACCCCAACGCTCCTGCTGATCCGATGCAGGCCTACGGTCCTCCCGGCGGTTATGGTCCGCCCGGTGGCGGTGGCCCGCCCGGGGGCTATGGTCCGCCCGGCGGTGGTCCGCCCGGTGGCTACGGTCCGCCCGGCGGCGGTCCGCCCGGCGGTGGTCCGCCCGGTGGCTACGGTCCGCCCGGCGGCGGTGGTCCTCCCGGTGGCTACGGTCCTCCCGGCGGTGGTCCGCCCGGTGGTGGTCCGCCCGGCGGTTACGGTCCGCCCGGCGGTGGTCCGCCCGGTGGTGGTCCGCCCGGTGGTTACGGCGGTCCTCCCGGTGGCGGTGGCTTCGGTGGCCCTCCCGGCGGCGGTCCTCCCGGCGGCTACGGTGGTCCGCCCGGCGGCGGTGGTCCGCCCGGTGGTTACGGTGGTCCGCCTGGTGGTGGTCCTCCCGGCGGCTACGGTGGTCCCCCCGGTGGTCCTCCCGGCTACGGCGGTCCTCCCGGTGCACCCGGCGGCTACGGCGCACCTCCCGGACAGCCCGGCTACGGTCAGCCTGCGGGTCAGTTCGGTGCGGGCGTCAACCAGGCGCTCGGCCAGGCTGGCTTCGGCGGTGGTCTCGCCGGTGCGGCGGGTGCGCGCCCGACCAAGCGCAACCCGATCATCCCGCTCGTCATGGTCATCGGCGGCTTCGTCGTCGCGAACGTCCTGACCGGCGTCCTGGCGACCACCATCGGTGGCTTGGCGAACCTCTTCACGCTTCTCGCCGTCCTGTTCCAGGGCTTCGTGCTCTTCCGCATGGCGAGCGAGCTGAAGAACTTCACGAACAACCCGGACTTCGCTCCGTGGATGGCGTTCGTGCCCTGCCTCAACATCTGGTTCATGGTGGTCAAGGTTCCGGAAGAGATGACCCGCGCGAAGCAGATGGCGGGCGTTCAGAACCCGACCAAGGGCGCCGCGCTCTACTTCCTCCTCGGACCGTGGGCGCTGGCGAGCGATCTGAACGATCTCGCTGGTCCGTGAAGTCGACCTTCTCGGTCGCCTGAGAGGGCGGAGGCAAAAGCCTCCGCCCTTTTGGTTTTGTGCTCTGGTGCTAGCCTCGAGCGCGTGGAGCTGACCGCAACGACTCCGGCCGCGACGCGCGCGAGCCTCTTCGATGCGCACACGCGGCTCGGCCGCGTGATGCGGCTCGGCGCGTTCGTCGGGCTGCTCGGCCTCGCCTCGGCGTTCGGGATCTCGACCTGTCCGGTGGCGCTGCTCACCGGCACGCCGTGTCCCGGGTGCGGCATGACGCGCGCCGCGCTCGCTCTCGCCCACGGCGACATCGCGCTCGCGACCGCCATGAACCCGTCGGCGCTGCTCACCGTCCCGCTGTCCGCCGCGCTCGTCGCGTTCTTCTCGCTCTCGTACCTCTACGACGGCCGCATGCGCGCCAACGCACGCGTCCCGCGCGCGCTCGCGGTCGGGACCATCATCGTCCTCAACTGCGTGTGGATCGCCCGCGCCGCAGGCGCGTTCGGCGGGCCCGTGAGCGTGTGACCGAGGAGCGCCGCCTCTTCGCCGCACGCGCCGGCAAAGGCGCGATCGCGGCGGCCGCGATCTTCGCCATCCTCGCCTCGGGCGTCGTCGTCTGTCCGGTCGCCATCATCGCGCACCAGCCCTGCCCTGCGTGCGGCCTCACGAGAGCAAGCCTCTCGCTCCTTCGCTTCGATGTCGCCGCCGCCTATGCGCTGCATCCGATGGTCTTCGTCGTCCTGCCGCTGCTCGCGCTGTGGGCCGCAGCCGCCGCGCATTCGTACATCACGACCGGCCGCCCATCCCCCTCACCTCGCCTCGGCCGACCCTTCGGCTACGCGTTTCCGATCGTCCTCGTGCTCATGCTCGCGCTGTACATCGCCCGCTTCTTCGGCGCCTTCGGCGGCCCGGTCCCCGTCTAGCCGTCGGCGATTCGCGCCCGGAGCTTCGCGAGCAGCTGCAGGGATTCGAGCGGCGTCATCCGATCGACATCCACCTGCTTGAGCGTCTCGATCACGGCGCGCTCGGCGGTGCTCTCTTTCGCAGGCGCCTCGAAGAGACCCAGCTGGCCCGCCGAGCCCTTTGCCTTCGGAGGCGCGCCCGCCGGGCGGTCGGTCTGCCCTGCGTTCTCGAACGTCGCAAGGAGCCCCTTCGCCCGTGCAAGCACGCCCTCGGGCAACCCCGCGAGGCGAGCGACCGCGATGCCGTAGCTGCGGCTCGCCGGGCCGTTCGTGAGGCTGTGCAAGAACACGATGCCGCCTTCGATCTCGCGCGCGCTGACCGACACGTTGACCAGGTGCGGCGACGTCTCGGAGAGCTCGGTGAGCTCGTGGTAGTGGGTCGCGAAGAGCGTGCGGCAGCCGATCACGTCGTGCAGGTGCTCGGCGACGGCCCAGGCGATGGCGAGGCCGTCGAAGGTGCTCGTTCCTCGGCCGATCTCGTCGAGGATGACGAGGCTCCGCTTGGTCGCGCGCAGCAGGATGGCCGCCGTCTCGCGCATCTCGACCATGAAGGTGCTCTCGCCGCGCGCGACGTTGTCGCTCGCACCTACGCGCGAAAGGAGCCGATCGACCACACCGACGCGGGCTCGCTTGGCAGGCACGTAGCTGCCCATCTGCGCGAGGAGCACGATGAGCGCCACCTGGCGCATGAGCGTCGACTTTCCGGCCATGTTGGGCCCGGTGACCAGCCAAAGCCGGCCGCCGCCGATGTCGAGCTTGGTGTCGTTCGGAACGAACCGTCCCTTGGCTGCGTGCTGCTCGACGACAGCGTGGCGGCCGTCGACGATATCGATGACATCACCGTCATCTACATCGGGGCGAACGTAGTCGTTCTGGTGCGCCAGCTCCGCCAGCGCCGACGCGACGTCCCACTCTGCGAGGCGCCGCGCGAGCGCGCGAGCTCTCTTGCCCTGGCGCCGGGCCTCGGAGACGAGCTCCTCGAAGATGGCCAGCTCGCGATCGAGCGCGCGGCTCTCGGCCGACTCGATGTCCGCGGCGAGCTGATCGAGGCGGTCGTTGGTGTAACGCTCGCCGCCGGCGACGGTCTGCTTGCGGCGCCACGACGCCGGGACCTTGCCCAGCTGGCTCTTCGTCACCTCGATGTACCAGCCGAAGACGCGGGTGAACTTGACCCTGAGGCTCGCAGCGCCGGTTGCCTCGCGCAGCTCGCTCTCGAGCTTCAGCACCTCTTCGGTACCGCCGCGCTGGAGCGCTCGGGCCTGATCGAGCTCGGCGTCGTACCCCTCGCGAACGAAGCCGCCTTCTCTCGCCAACGTCGGCGGGCGCTCGACGAGAGCCTTGCCGAGGAGCGAGCCCAGATCGGCGACGACGTCGGTCTCGGCCCATCCGAGCGCGCCCTGCTCCGAGGCGGGGAGCGTGCGCACCGCGCCGAGCGCGCGCGGCGCTGCGGCGAGGCCGTCGCGAAGGCCGCCGAGGTCTCTCGGCGTCGCCTCGCCCAAGAGGATGCGCACCGCGAGGCGCTCGATATCGCTCACTTCGGCCAGGGCCGCGCGCAGCTCGGAGCGCGTACGCGGATGCAGAACGAACAGCTCGACCTCGGACTGGCGCGCGCGGATGGCGGCCACCGAGACGAGCGGCGCGAGCAGCCGCTGGCGCAAGAGACGCGCTCCGCACGCGGTCACCGTGCGATCGATGGTCTCGAGCAACGTGCCGCGCTTGCCGCCATCGGAGGCTCGACAGAGCTCGAGGTGAGCCTGGGCCGTCTCGTCGACGAGCATCGCCGAGTCCGCCTCCAGCGCGCCGATCCGTGTGATCGGCAGCCGCTCGCGGGGCGTGCAGGCGGCTGCGAACGCGAGGGCTCGCGCGATCGCGCGGCGCGCCAGCGGCGTTTGGGATTTTTTCGCGTCGGCCGCGAGCTCGGCGCCGAGAAGATCGGCGATCGTCTCGTCGGCGTCCCGAGCGAGCTCGGTCTCCTTTCGCACGACCGCCTGAGAGAGGACGTGCTTCACCGAAGCCTCGAGGCCGTGCGCGCCGGGGGCGAGGAGGATCTCGCGCGGCGACGACGCCGCGAGCTCGGCCACCAGGCGCGTCGCCTCGCCGCACAGCGCGGCGAAGAGCTCGCCTGTCGACAGATCGAGGAGGGCGATGCCGCTGTCCCCTCCGTCGACGTCGATCGCGCACAAGAAGTGGTTCTCTCGCGCTTCGAGCTCGCTGTCGTGGGTGACGACGCCCGGCGTGACGACGCGGACGACGGCGCGCGGCACGATCCCTTTGACCTTGGAGGGATCGGCGAGCTGCTCGCAGATCGCCACCTTGTGCCCCGCAGCGAGCAAGCGGCTCAGGTACGAGTGCGCCGAGTGGTGCGGGACGCCGGCCATCGGCTCTTCCTGCGGGTTCTCGCGGTTGCGACTCGTCAGCGTGATGCCGAGGACGCGCGACGCGACGACCGCGTCCTCCATGAACATCTCGTAGAAGTCGCCCAACCGGAAGAAGATGATCGCGTCCGGGTACGCCGTCTTGGCGTCCGCGAACTGCTTCATCACCGGCGTCACACGAGGCGCGCCGTCTTTCTTCGCTTTGTCCGCGGAGGGTCGGCGTCCGATGACCACGCGGACCTCGTCAGAAGAACTGGGCCAGATCGCCGTTCAGATCGCCCGGGGCGATCAAGAGACCCTCGAGGCCGCCGTCGCTGATGAGAAGATCGTCGGTGGCGCGCGAGTAGAGCAGCGCCTGCGGCTGCACGAAGGGCCGGTCGTCGTTGGTGAGCACGCCGCGGAGCGGGATGAACGAGCCTTGCGACGTGAACCGGAAGGCCATGTCGCGCTCCAGCGTGACGCCCGAGCCGTCCGGCGTGAACGCGATCTTGAGCTGGAAGAGGGCGTTCACGAAGAGCTCATCCATGCGCACGCGCGAGCGGCGCAGCGCAAGGCGCGGATCGCACGAGGGCCTGCACACGCCGGTGACGGGATCGGCGATCGTCGAGTGCATGAAGCCCGAGGCCGCACCCGTGATGATCCACTCGTCGCCCGGGCGCACCTCGTAGGCGACGAGCGTCGGGAAGCAGCACTGGAAGAGCTCGTCCGAGACGCCCTCGGGGGCGGCGAGATCGAGCCGATCCTCGCGCGCCTCGATGATGCGGAGATCGCGCGTCAACGCGGGCTCCTCGTCGTCACCGAAGGTCGCGCGGCACTGCTCGAAGCCGCAGCCCGCGCTCGCCCAGTACTGCGACTCCTGGATGGGGAGCTCTTGGGCGACGTGGAGGCGATCGGCGAGGCGGATGGCCGCCGCGTCGAGCGCCGCACCCGACACGCCCTGGACCTCGAGCTGGGCGCGAACCGCTGCCTCGGACTGAACGCCGCCGGCGCAGAAACCCGCGCTCTCGTCGATGAGCTCGCGATCCACCGAGCCGAGCTGCAGCTCGCCGCGCTTGTTCTGGAACGCCGGGAGCGCGCCCTGGTACGTGATCGACCACTCCTGATCGACTTGGTGCACGCGCGGGTCCTGGAGGCGGAACTGGAGGGTGTTGCGGATGCCCTGGTCGTCGAGGACCGAGCCGTCGTCCAGCAGCTGGACCGTGTCGCCGCCGACCACCAGCGTGCCCGGTCCACCGGCGCTCGAGTGGATCCCGACGGAGACGACAGTACCGTCATCGAGAGAGAGCACCGGGAACGCGAGGACGCCAGGGACGTGCCGGCCCACGTCCTCGTTCGTGAGGATGTAGGCGCCGGAGCGGGGCGTGTGGGGGATGACGACGCCGCACGACGGCTCGCCTGTCGCCTCGGGGCCGCCGACCCCGATCGCCGAGCAATCCGACGCGTTCTCGGGGCCGCGGCACGGCTGATCGTAATCCTCGACGTCGATGGTAGCGATCTGTCCGGACCCGAGCGCGACCATCGCGAAGACGCCGCGCATCTCGAAGGGGCCGGCCCCGTCCTCGAAATCGGCGGAGGTTCTGTAGAGGGTGCCGAGGTCGCAGGTCGCCGTGCTGCCGTTGCAAACCACCGCTTCCTGCCGAGGATCGCAGCGCGTGCCGAACGGCGCGATGCCGTTGCCCGCGCTCCGCGGCGAGTCGCGGAGGACGACGGCGATGTCCATCGGCGACGCCGCGAATCGAATGCGATCCGGCGGCTGCAGCGGGTTGACCTCGGGGTTCGCGTGACGGAGCGGCAAGACGTCGCCGACGCCCGTGGTCACGTCGAAGACCATGATGCTCTTGTCGGTGACGTCGATCGCGTAGAGAAACCGCTTCAGGCTCGGCGAAACCTCGGGGCTGACCGCGACCTTGCTCGTCACGACGACGCGCGACGGATCCTCGAACGAGACGGGCGCGAGGCCGCCGAGCTCCTGCGGGTTGCAGGCGTCGGTGACGTCGACGACGTGGATGATCGGCGCCGTCAGATCGCCGAGGTAGAGCCGGTCTTCGGCGAGCGCCATCCCGGAGGGCGTCGCCGCGTAGTCGGTCGCCGCGCGGATGGCGGGCGTCTCGGGCACGGCGCACTCGTCGCCCATCCCGGGCGCGATCGCGAACTCGGCGCTGCTGACCTCGGGAGCGATGGCCGAGAGCGCCACCTCTCTCTCGATGACGCAGGGATCGAACGATCCGGGCGGGGCGGAGAGGACCGACTGTGCATCGATCACGGCGAGCGTCCCCTTGCGCGGCAACGTCACGTAGAGCTTCTGTCGCCCGAGCCCCTCGGCGTCGATGTTCCCGAACTTCGGGCCCGACGTGTCGAAGGGTTGGTAGTCGGTCGGCGCGTCACACGAGGCACGCACCGTGTCGCCTTGCGGCGCGTCCGAGACGATCACCATCTCACCCGGCACGTCGTCGAGGCGGCACGCAGGCCAGCTCGAGACCGTCGGGATGGGCGCGGCGCAGCGGGCCGGATCGACCTCGCACGGGCGGATCTGATTGCCCGGAAGCGCATAGATGCCGGGCTGGCGCACGTCGGCGGACGTAACGAATGCCGCCGTACCCTTCTCGGTGGCGACGATGGACGTGGGCTGGGCGCCGACGGCGAGCGGCGTCTCACCGGGCGTCGACGGCTCTTGATCGAGGACGTTCCCGTCCTCTGTGCTGAGATCGATCATCGCGACCTCACCGCGCTGCTCGAGCGTCACGAGCGCATAGAGGTGCGGCACCGTACCGTCGGCCCCGAAGTCGGTCGGCGAGTCGTAGATCGTGCTGGTGCAGTCCGAGAGCGGACGAAGCGCCGCGTCGGAGCCGGGAGCGCCCAAGCAGATGAGCGCGATCTCGCCCGTTCGCTCGAGCGATCGCACCTCCGCCACCGTCGCTTCACCCGTGCAGCTCGCGGCGATCGACGTGAGGCCGACCGCCGTGGCGACGGTCGCCAGGACTCGAGCTGCGAGGGCCCTCTTGCTCATTGCTCCTCCCGAGGCTGAACCGGCGGACCGAGCGAGATGAGCATCTGGCCGTAGGTCTCTCGGCGCATGTCGAGGTCGACCACGCCGAGGTACGAATCGGTGAAGTGGCTGACGTACATGTGGCTTCGTAGCGCGCCCGTCTGATCGACGCCCGTGTCGAAGGCGAGGCCGAAGGGGCCGCGCCCGGTGCGAATCGACGCTTCGACCGTGTGCAAGAGCGGATCGTAGGACGTGACGTAGCGCGCGTCGAACGACACGATGAACACGCGCTTCTCGAGCTCACCGAGCTTGTTGATGACGTTTCCGACGTAGACGCCGCTCGGCCCGAGCGGCAGCGCGACGAGCTCGTCGAGACTCACGAACTCGGTGACGCTCGTGACGATGTCTTCGGTCCGCGAGATGACCGACTCGATCGTCCCGACCATCAGCGCAGCGGGCGATCGCGTGGCCGCGTAGAACCGCAGCGGGAAGTCCTCGGCGCAGCGGGCGAGACCGTCCACGTCGGTCGGGTCCTGGAGCGCCTCGCAGGCGTCGCGCTCGGTCGAGTCGATGGCCATCCCTCGCGTGTCCGACCCCTCGCCCTGAACGGTGACCGCCGTTTGGTCGGCGTCGATAAGGAAGGGGCGCGGCGGCGCGCCGGCGGCATCATCCTCGTAGCGGAGGACGGAGAGCGTGGGCGCTTCGTTGTGGCTCACGATGAAGCCCGGCCGGTAGGTGATCGTCGCTTGCGCTGCCTTGACCAGGAGCGGAGGCGGGATCGCCGCCACCTGCGTCGGGCCGTCGGGGAGGTCGCGGAGCGTGAACTCGAGGGTCGGCCATGGCACCGTGGCCGTCTCGTCCCAGCGATTCACGAGCAGGCTCGCCGCGGCCTCGGTCTGGTGCGCGACGACGATGGCGTCGCCTGCGACCTGGGGGTTGGCGGCGATGCCCGTCGGCTCGGTAGGCATCGTGATGCCGCGCACGTTGGTGACCGCGCTCTCGCCGAGGCGGTGGCCGACCGCGCAGCGCTTCTCGTCCCCTGTGGCGTCGCACTCGAGACAGAAGGGCTGGCCGCACGGCGAAGCGATCGCGGCCGGATTCCGATCGTCGACGACGTCGAAGAACGTCACGCTCGGATCGCCGCGAACGGTGACGAAGAGACGCATGCCACCGCCGTCCTGCCTCGGGAGCAGCGTCATCCCGCTCGTGAAGGCGCCTACCGTGGCGAAGCTTCGCACGAGCGGCGAGTAGTGGATGGGCGCGCACTCTCCCGGGTAGAGCACCTTGTTGAGGTTCGGCGTGGACCCGATCGAGGCGCAGATCTGCTCAGGGGTGCCGTTCGCTTGGATCCAGACAGCGACCGCCTCGGCAAGCGTGCGCGTGCCGGGCAGGCCGTCGTGATCGATGATGCTCATCACCTGGACGGTCCCGCCGTTGTACTGGAGGTCGAAGTCGCTGTTCGCGACGTAGAGCGCCGTCCTGCCCGGAGAGACGGCGATGACCGTCGGGAAGTAGAGCGACTTGGTCGGCGGGAAGAGGCCGTCGCTGCCGGTGAAGCAGCCCGACGCGGTCGCGGCCAGGAGCCCACCCGTGATGAGACCGCCTGCGGCGAGGGCGCGGGCGACGGTGGACGTCGCGAGGCGGGCTCTTCGGATCACGACGGCACAGTAGTCAGAGCCAGGATGCGTTGCAACCGATTGGGAATCCGGCAAAAGGCCTCCCGGTGTAAAGTGCCCGCGCCTTCGAAAGCCCCCTTTTCGAAACGTCAGGAGCACCGTGGCAAAGCGCATCCTCTCCCTCGCCGCGCTCGCGCTCGCGACCGCTGCGCTTACCGCTTCTTGTGACGGGTGTAGCGACGACGACACGGATCCGGGCGAGACCGGCGCAGGCCCGGCCTCGGGCGGTGGTGGCCTCGGCGGCTCGGAGACCGGAGGAGGAGGCGCAGGACCGTTCGTCCTGGGCGGGCCCGTCGATATCGTGCGCGACGAAGAGGGCGTGGTCCACGTCTACGGCGGCTCCGACGCCGACGTCTTCTACGCGTCGGGCTACATGCAGGCGACCGATCGCCTCTTCCAGATGGACCTGCAGCGGCGGCGCGCGTACGGCCGCCGTGCAGAGGTGCTCGGACCCGGCGCGGCCGAGGGCGACGCGCTCATTCGTGCGCTGACGATCCCGCGCTGGGGAAAGGCCAACCAGGAAGCCGCCAAGAGCGAGACGCCCGAAGCGTACGAGCTCTGTCGAGCGTGGACCGCCGGAGTGAACGCTCGGATCGACGAGGTGCTCTCCGGCGCCGCTCCCCTTCCCGTCGGCTTCGACGTCCTGGGGTACCAGCCCGAGCGTTGGGACGAGGCCGACATGTTCACGATCGGCAAGGCGATCGTCTTTTCGAACGCGAACCAGCTCGAGTTCGACATCCTCGCGACGCTCATCAACGATCTGAATCCCAGCCTCTTCACCGCCGTCCCGTTCTACGCGCCGCTCGTCGACGCGTTCATCGTCGGAACGCCGCAGACGACCTCGGGCGTCGCGCCGGGCGATCAGAGGTCGGGCGGCGCCGAGATCCAAGGACCGTCGTCCGCCGCTTTCGTTCCGCCCGACGCCGCCGCACGCCTCTCCGACTTCGTTCGCCGCATGAAGAGCGTGCGGCCCGGTGCGAGCAACAACTGGGCTGTCTCGCCGGACCTCACGGACACGGGGAGGAGCATGATCGCCGGCGATCCCCATCAGCCGCTCCAGAGCCCGTCGCTCTTCTGGCTCCACCACATGAATTCCAAGGAGGCCGGCGGCACGCTCGACGTCGTCGGCTGGTCCTTCGTCGGGACGCCGGGCGTGAGCATCGGTCACAACGACCGCATCGCGTGGACGGCGACGACCAACTACCCCGACGTCACCGACCTCTACGACGTCGAGGAGGACGGGATGGGCAACGTGAAGATCGGCGACGCATGGGCGCCGGTCACTTCGCGCGAAGAGACGATCCTGGTCGCCGGCGATGCGCCCGTCACCGTGCTCGTCGAAGAGGTCGAGGGCATCGGCGTGCTCCTCCCCGACGACATCGCGCCGATCCCGCTCGTCGGTAGCGGGCACCGGGTGCTCTTCCAATGGACGGGCTACCGCCCCACGCACGAGGCCCAAGGCTTCTTGGCCTTCGATCGCGCGACAACGCTCGCGGAATACGAAGCGGCCGTCGACACGATGGAGCTCGCGAGCTTCAACTTCATCGCCGCCGACGCGGACGGGATCACCTACCGCTCGAGCCCGATCGTCCCCGACCGCGGTGACCCCAGAACGGCGCAGCCCGCCTACCGCCTGATGAACGGAAGCGTCCCCGGCGCGGTGTGGAGCGGCGCAATGCTCGGCGACGACAAGATGCCGCGCGCGATCCCGGGAAGCCCGTACCTCGTCAGCGCGAACAACGACCCGTTCGGCTTCACGGCCGACGGCTCGCTCACCAACGACCCGTGGTACTTCGGCGCTTACTACGATCCGGGGACGCGCGCCGGACGCATCGAGCAAGAGCTCGAGGCGCTCTCCGGGGCGGGCCCGATCACGATCGAGGACATGCAGGCGCTGCAGACGGACACGTACTCGCTCGTCGCCGAAGAGGTGCTCGCGGACTTGGCGATCTCGTGGGCCAAGGTGCCGACCGACGACACCCTCGCCGAGTTCAGGAGCCGCCCGGAGCTCGACGCGCTGGTCACACTCCTCACGAGCTGGGACAAGCGGATGGAACGAGATCGCGCAGGCGCGCTCGCGTTCGAAGCGCTGGTGCACTTCTACGCGAAGTCGATCCTCGCCGACGACATGTCGTTCTTCTTCGAGCCGGTTCTCCAGTCGAGCCCCATCTACATCCTCAAGTTCGCGCTCCTCGCCGCGCGCGTGCCGAACAGCGCGCTCCTCCAAGAGGGCAAGGACCTCCTCCTGCTCCGTGCGCTCGATCAGACGGCTGCGCTGCTCGTCCAGCGGTACGGTGCCGTCGACTCCGGGTTCGCCTGGGGCGACTTCCACGAGACCCAGTTCTGGAGCGACTCGATCCCGGAATACTTCGGCGGCGGCGTCGCCACCGACGGCGCCGAGGGCACGGTCAACGTCTCCGCAGGCCAGTTCTTCGCGGGTGACGAGGTGCAAGAGAAGCATGTCTCCGGAGGCGGCGCGATCTACCGGATGACCGCGACGTTCGACGAGGACGGCGCGCCGCGGGCGTTCTTCAACATGCCGCGCGGCGCCCAGGGCGAGCCGGACGCGCCGTTCTTCGACGATCGGACTGCAGATTGGGTGGACGATCGATACACGCTGCTACGCTTCCGCCGTGCGGATGTGGACGCCGGTCAGGTCGAATCGCTGCGGCTCGAGCCGTAGAACGGCTGCCGCCGGCGCGTTTTTTCTGGCGGTGGCCGGCTGCGCCGCCGCCGGCTGCGATCCGCCCTCGCCGCTCGAGCTCCAGTCCGCCGACCCCGCTGCCGCGCGGACGCCGCCGTCGGGGATCGCGCCTCCTCTTCCGACCGCCGCACCTGGCGTCGTGAGCGCGACGCGACCGGCGGCGGTCACGATCAGGACAGGCGCCGCGTGCGCGCCTTCGCTCGCCTTCGACAAACCGATCGATGCGCGCTCCGAGCGGGCCCTTGCGCGCTGCGAGCGTCTCCGAACGGGTCAAGAGCGCTTCTCGACCCGGTGCGGACAAGAGGGACGCTCGCGCTCGGACCTCGCCCAGCTGCTGGCCGCCGTACCCGAGCTCG
>JBGTSH010000279.1:0-14440 GCA_041940405.1 Polyangiaceae bacterium | reverse complement strand
CGTCGGCAAGTCGACGTTCCTGAACGCCGCGCTGGGCGTTCCGCTGGCGATCGTGTCGAAGACCCCCCAGACGACGCGCGAGGCGCTCCTCGGCGTCGTCCGCCGAGAGCTCGAGGACGACGAAGTGGCCGAGCTGAGGCTGCTCGATACGCCGGGGCTCCACAAAGGCGAGCGCGCGATCGACCGCTTCATGAATCGCCAGGCGCGCGGCGCCGCGCTCGGCGCCGACGTCGTCGTCTTCTTCACCGACTTGCCCCGCCGGGACGGGCCGCTCACGCCGCATACCGGCGATCGCACGCTCCTCGAGGACATCGGAAAGGGCACGCCCACGGTCCTCGTCGTCAACAAGGTCGACCTCGTGAAGGACAAAACGCGCCTCTTTCCGCTCCTCGAGGCGCTCGGCAAGCTGCGCGACTTTGCATCGGTGGTCCCGATCAGCGCGCTCAAGAAGGACGGTGTCGAGCGCGTCCTCGCCGAGGTCGGCAAGCTCCTGCCCGAGGGCCCGCTCCAGTTCGGCGAGGACGACCTGACCGACAGGCCCACCCGGTTCTTCGCGCGCGAGTACGTCCGCGAGCAGGTGCTCCTCGCGACGCGCGAAGAGATCCCGCACGCAGCGGCCGTGACGATCGACGAGTTCATCGAGAGGCCGAAGGGCTTCAAGATCGCAGCGACGATCCACGTCGAGCGTCCCACCCACAAGAAGATCATGATCGGGTCGGGCGGCGAGATGCTCAAGCGCATCGGGACCGCCGCCAGAAAACGGATCGAGGAGCTCGTCGGCGCGCAGGTGTTCCTCGAGCTCTTCGTTCGCGTGACCCCCAAGTGGCGCGACGAGCCGGCGCTCATCCAGTCGATGCTGTCGGATGACACGGGCGCGCCCGGCGGTGATCGAGGAGACGAGAAATGAAACCCGTCGTCGCGCTCGTCGGCCGACCCAACGTCGGCAAGAGCACCATCTTCAACCGCCTCACGCGCTCCAGGAAAGCGATCGTCCACGACGAGCCCGGCGTGACCCGCGACCGTCACTATGGCGACGTCGTCTCGCACGGCCGCAGCTACATCCTGATCGACACCGGCGGGTTCGACCCGACGAGCGACGATCCGATGCGCCAGGGCATCAAACGGCAGATCGAGCTGGCGATCGCCGAGGCCGACGTGATCGTGTGCGTGTTCGACGCGATGGAGCCCGCGACCAACGTCGACCACGCCGAGATGAAGCTCCTCCGCGCTGCGAAGAAGCCGACCATCTACATCGCCAACAAGGCCGACTCGCCCAAGCAGGAGCAGGACGCAGCCGACCTCTACCGGCTGGGGATGGAGCATCTCTTTTACGTCAGCGCCGCGCACGGTCATGGGTTCGACGATCTGGCAGAGGCCATCGCCGACGCGCTGCCACCGGTCACCGACGAAGAGCACGACGCACCGCCCGCTGACGAAGGGCTCCTTCGGGTGGCGCTGATCGGCAAGCCGAACGCCGGCAAGTCGAGCTTGGTCAATCGCTTGAGCGGGGCCGAGCGGGTCCTCGTCGACGACCGACCCGGCACGACGCGCGCCGCCGTCGATACGATCGTCGAACGCAAAGGGAAGAAGTACGTCTTCGTCGACACCGCCGGCATCCGGCGCAAGGCGAAGGTGACCAAGGAGGGCAGCTTCGTCGAAGGCGCCAGCGTCGTTCAGGCGATCCGCGCGATGGAACACGCGGACGTCGTCGTCCTTCTCGCGGACGCAGCCGAAGGCGTCGCCGAGCAAGACGCCAAGATCTTGGGTCTCGCCGAGGAGCGCGGGCGCGGCATCGTCATCGCGCTCAACAAGATCGATCTGATCAACGAGAAAGGCGGACTCTCCAAGGCCGAGGAGGCCACCCGCGACAAGATCTCCTTCGCGCCGTGGGCGCCCATCTGCCGCCTGAGCGCGAAGACGGGGCGCGGGACCGATACGCTGCTCGAGACGATCGAGAAGGTGGGCTCGAGCTTCGTGCGCCGCGTCCCGACGGGCGAGCTGAACCGCTTCTTCGCCAGCGTGCTCGAGACGCACCCGCCGCCGACGCACGGCGGCCGCGCACCGCGCCTCTACTTCATCACGCAAGCGAGCTCCCGGCCGCCGACGTTCGTCGTGTCGACCAGCGCGCCCGACAAGATCCATTTCAGCTACCGGCGCTACGTTCAGAACCAGATCCGCAAGGCCTTCGCTTTCGAGGGCGTGCCGGTCGTCGTTCACTATCGCGGCCGCGGCGAAGGCCGAAAAGGCAAGGACGAGAAGCCCGGCGGGCCCGGGGGAAAGGCGCCGCGCGCCGGCGCCGCCAAGCCGATGCGCGGGGCCAGAGGGAAGTAGGGGCCGTGCCGCCGCCCGCCGACCGCGTGGCGGGAAACTGTCGCATGCCTGACGTAGCGTGCCCGGCCTGATCGGCGTTACTACGGGCTGTATGAGCCAGCTCGGAATCGGGAAGAAGGTGCGCAAGCTTCGCGAGCGCAAGGCCTGGACCCAGGAGCACCTCGCGAAGGCCGCGGACGTCTCGCTGCGCACGGTGCAAAGAGCCGAGGACGGCGTGATGTCGGCGGAGACGCTGAGCGCGCTCGCCGGTGCTCTCGACCTGCCGGTCGAGCAGCTCTCCTACGACGAGAGCGGTTACCCCGCCGTCACCCCGTTCCTCTTCTACGCGAACGGCGAAACGTTCGACTGGCTCGTGGGCGCCTTCGGCTTCACCGTACGCATGAAGCACCAGGGCGCCGGCGGCGTCGTGGTCCACGGCGAGCTTGGACATAACAGCGGCGTCATCATGGTCGGCGCGGCCACCAAAGAGAACCCCACGCCTCGGATGGCGGGCGTCCGTACCCAGTCGCTCTACCTGATGGTCGACGACGCCGACGCGCATTGCGCAAAAGCGCGCGCGGCCGGCGCCAAGATCGTCGATGAGCCCGGAAGCGCGCACGGCCACCGCCGCTACACGGCGGAGGACCCGGAAGGCCATCGCTGGATGTTCGCGTCCGTTCTGGACTGAAGTCGGCGCGCCCCACCCATCCCCAATGCCGGCGCTCCGCGATCGGACGCCGGAGGTCCATCCCCTGAAAGGACCGACACGATGCTCGAGAAGAAGGTCATGACGTCGATGTACGAAAGAGCAACCACGGCCGCGGATCTGCCCTGGCACCAAGCCGAGCCGCCCCGGCTCCTCGTCGAGGCCGTGAGGTCGCGCCCCGGCGGCGGCCGAGCGCTCGACGTCGGCTGTGGCGCCGGGACCTTCAGCGTCTACCTCGCGAGGAGCGGCTTCGACGTCACCGGGATCGACATCATCCCGAAGGCGATCGAGCTCGCGAAGGAGCACGCCCGGACGGCGGGTGTCCGCGCCGACTTCCTGGAGGAGGACCTGCTCGCCTGGGAGGCGCCCGCGCCCTTCGACCTGGTCCTCGATTCGGGTTGCTTGCACTCGCTCATCGGTGGAAGCGTGGCGCGCTATCGCGAGCGCCTCCTGCGGTGGCTCTCCCCGGGCGGCGACTTCGTCCTCGGCCATTGGGCGCGCCGGCACGCGCTCGATTGGCGACCGATGGGGCCTCGCCGGCGGAGCAAGCGCGAGCTGGTCGAGCTGTTCGCCCCCGAGCTTCGAGAGCACGCCGCGGTAGAGGAGCTGATGACGAACGTGCCGCTGCCGTTCGGCCCGACCGTGCTCGGCCTCGGCCTCTGGCTGAAGCCCCCGGGTTGATGGCTCCCGCTCAGGGCGCGAGGATGTCGCCGATCTGACGGAGCGCTTCGAGGTCGTACACGTCGCTGGCGAACGTCGGGACGAGCGCCATCGGCGCGTGCGCGTCCTCGACGATCGGCTCGAGCGACATCAAGTGGATGCGGTCGAGCCGTGCGAGGAGCGACGCATCGCGAAGCGCCGCTTCGCACTTCGAAGCGAGCTCCGGCGAAGCCACGACCCCGAGCGAGGAGAGCGCTTGGAGCGCGTGCGTGGCGTCGGTCGAGAACGCAGGGTTGACGCGGTTCACGACGAAGGCATCGGCGTGCATGCGCTCCGAGCGGAGGCGCTCGGCGAAGTAGCCGACCTCACGGATGGCGAGCGGGTCGGGCGTCGTGACGAGGACGTACGCCACCTCGGGACCGCGGAGCGCGGCGCTCACCGCGTCCGCACGCTTTTTCCATCCGCCGAAGAGAGCGTTCATCTCCGAAATGAATGCGGCCACCTGCTCCAAAAACCCTCCGCCCGTGAGCTTGCCGAGGCCGCGGAGGAGCGTCGCCGTCGACCGCGCGAGGAGATTGAAGCTGAGCTTGCCCGTTCCCTCGAACGCCTGGACGAACCAGCGGATTGCCGGGCTGTCGATCGCTCCGATCAGGCGCTCCGGTGCGTCGAGAAAGTCGAGCGCGTGCGCCGTCGGCGGCGTATCGAGCATCACGATGTCCCATCGCGGGTCGTCGCGGAGCGCGTGGAGCTTCTCCATCGCCATGTACTCTTGCGTGCCCGCCAGAGACGTCGAGATGTAACGATAGAGGACGTTGTTGAGGATGCGATCGCGCCGCTCCGCGTCGGGGGCGAGCTGCTCGACGAGCGAGTCGAACGTCGTCTTCGTATCGACGCGCATCACCGTCAGGGATCCCTCGGGCGGAACACCGACCGCGGCGAGGAGCTGAGGATCGACGTCGCGCGCCTCGTTCGGGCTCCACTCGACCCCAAGGCTCTGCGCGAGCCGCCGGGCAGGGTCGATCGTCAGGCACAGGACGCGCTTGCCTCGGCGGGCAGCGGCGAGGCCGAGGGCCGCGGTCGTCGTCGTCTTGCCGACGCCACCGGACCCGACGCAAAGAACGACACGGCGGGTGTCGAGCAGCGAAGTGAGCCGATGCGAGGTCGTCACGCTCGCGCCCCCATAGCATGGGGCGCCCACGGCTCGTCCATCAGACGCCGCTGCTCACGATCGGGCTCTTGCCCTGCCACGAGCTCGACCCCTGACGAGGACGGCTCGCCATCGAGATGGCGCTACGCCGCGTCGAGGATCCGTCTCACGCCGGCGGCCGCTCGAGCGAGCGCCGCGGACCGCGAGCCGGCGCCGCCACGACACGAGAGCAGCACCTCCGAACCGAGGACCTCGAAGGAGAGGCTCTCGACCGATTCGCGCAGCGCATCGAGGCGCGCGCTGACCGTTCGTCGAACCGGCTGCGAGGTGGTGAGCAGCGGCGCATACGCGGCGAGCTCTTCGCACGCCGGCCAAGCGCCTGCGCCCGCGACCAGGATGCCGGCGGCGTCGGCGAGGACGACCGCTTCGAGCGATGCTTCGCGCCGGACGGCAGCGAGCTGGTAGTGGAGCGCCGTCACCGGGTCGTCGCTGCGCTTGCGGCGACGCTCGACTTCCTCGTTCCCGACGTTCTTCGTCTTGGTCGACGTTTCCATATCTGCTTCGCCATCGTGTCCTCGCCCCCCTCGAGGGGCCAACATCGGCGTGGTAGGGTGTGCTCCCTCGTGCGCGGCTTCATCGATCTGCACAGCCACTGGGTCGCGGGGATCGACGACGGCGCCAAGACCGTCGACGACGCCCGCGCCCTCCTCGCCGCGCTCCATCGAGCGGGCTTCGACCACGTCGTCGCCACGCCGCACATGCGGCCGGGGATGTTCGACAACACGGCGAGCTCGCTTCGCGATGCGTTCCAGCGAACCGCGGCCGCCGTCGGCGCCGGCTCGGCGCCCGCGCCGGGGCTGCCCTCCGTCTCGCTCTCCTCGGAGCACTTCTTCGACGACGTGGTCTACACGCGCCTCCTCGGGGGTGAAGCCCTGCCCTACCCAGGGGGCCGATCGGTCCTGGTCGAGATCGGTTACCGCGCCTTCCCCGCCCGCCTCCAGCACCGGCTCCACGACCTGACCCGACGGGGACTCCGGCCGGTCCTCGCGCATCCGGAGCGCTACGAGCCGGTCTGGGCGAACGTCGAAGCGCTCGATCCGCTCCTCGACGTCGGGACGGTGATGCTGCTCGACGTGGCCGCCCTGGCGGGCAAATACGGCAGGACGGCGCGCAAGACGGCCGAGGCGCTGCTCGACGCCGGGTACTACCAAGCCGCTTGCAGCGACGCGCATAAAGTGGGCGACGTCGCGGACGTGGCGAAGGGAATCACCGAGCTACAAAAACGAGTCGGAGAGGAGGAAACCAAGTTCCTCCTCTCCGAAGGTCCCCGTCAGATCCTCGAAGGAACCGCCTCTTAGGACGCGCTTTTCCGACGAGAAAGGTCCGGGATGCCCCCTCTTCGGGGCAACTCATCCCGCGAGGGACGAGGAGCTATCAGCTCCCGCCGCCCGCGCCGTCGCAGTTCACGCCGCCGGCATCGAGCAGATCCTGGCAGGCGTCGTCACCACCGACCTCGGAAACGAGATCGACGGTCGCCTCGCACAGCTCCTGGCTGTCGCCACAGTCGGCGCACTCAGACTTGAGATCGCCACAGGGATCCGAGCAGCCAAGACCGCCGAGGGCGAGGGCGGCAACACCAAGAAGGACAATGGAACGAATCGTCATGATCAACTTTCTCCTCTACCCGTGTCGTTAGTAACGGCTCGACTGCGACCGCTTCGGGCGAAATTGTACGAGAGAAGACCGGTAAGCTCTCCCCACGTCAAGCACCTTTACGTCGGCTGTACGTCCGCCAATTTCATGCTGGTTATCAGCCGGGTTTGGCACCGGCTTTTCGCTCGCAACCCTTTACGGGCGCGCATTTCACTTTCTTCTCCGAAGCAGCGGCCGCATGTCGAAAAGCCACGAGGCCGCCCGCACGATCGCACGAACGCGACGCCTGGGCCGAACAACCAACAGAACCGAACATGAGTGAACGCATCGCCGTCATCGGCCTCGGCTACGTCGGCCTCCCGGTCGCCCTCGGTTTCGCTCGGAAATTCCCTGGCACGGTGGGGTTCGACATCGACGCGGAGAAGGTCAAAGAGCTCGCCTCGGGCCACGACCGGAACGGCGAGGTCGATCGCGCGACCCTGCTCGGGGCCGGGCTCAAGGTGACCAGCGAGACCCGCGATCTCGAGGGGGCGTCCTTCTTCGTCGTCGCCGTCCCGACACCCGTCGACGACAACAACGTCCCGGATCTCACGCCGGTGATCCGCGCCAGCGAGACGGTCGCGCGCGCCCTGAAGAAGGGCGCCGTCGTGGTCTACGAGTCGACGGTCTACCCCGGCGTCACCGAGGAGATCTGCGGCCCGATTCTGGAGAAGGTCAGCGGGCTCCCGCGCTCCGATTTCCGCCTCGGCTACTCGCCCGAGCGCATCAACCCGGGCGACACCGAGCACACGCTGGAGCGGATCGTGAAGGTCGTCTCGGGTGAAGACGAGGCGACGCTCGATCGGGTCGCGACCGCGTACGGCGCGGTCGTCACCGCGGGCGTCCATCGGGCAGAAAGCATCAAGGTCGCAGAGGCGGCCAAGGTCATCGAGAACACGCAGCGCGATCTGAACATCGCGCTCATGAACGAGCTCGCGATCATCTTCGAGCGCATGGGCATCCGGACCAAGGACGTGCTCGCGGCCGCCGGGACCAAGTGGAACTTCCTGCGCTTCAGCCCAGGTCTCGTCGGCGGCCACTGCATCGGCGTCGATCCCTACTACCTCACGATGAAGGCGCAGCAGCTCGGCTACCAGCCCGAGGTCATCCTGGCCGGCCGGCGCATCAACAACCACGTCGCGAGCTTCGTCGCGCAGCGGCTCGTGAAGATGCTGATCCAGAACGACCTCAAGCCGAAGGGCGCGAAGGTCGGCGTCCTCGGCCTGACTTTCAAAGAGGACGTGAGCGACGTCCGCAACAGCAAAGTTCCGGACATCGTGCGCGAGCTCGAGCAATGGGGCGTCAGCGTCGTGGTCCACGATCCGCTCGCGAGCGCCGCCGAGACGAAGCACGAGTACGGCATTTCGCTCGGCGATCTCGATCGATTCAAAGACCTCGACGGCCTGGTCTTCGCGGTCGCGCACCGGCAATACCGCGAGCTCGGCGCCGACAAGCTCTGCGCGATGCTCAAAGCCGGCGGCGCGCTCGTCGACGTGAAGAGCGTCCTCGATCCCGCGGCGGTCGGCCGCAACGTCGCCTACTGGAGCCTGTAGCCGTAGCTCAGCCGTCCTTCGGCTGGTCCTTCTCGCCGTCCTTCGGTTTGTCCTTGTCGCCGTCTTTCGGCTTGTCCTTGTCGCCGTCCTTCGGCTTGTCCTTGTCGTCGTCTTTGTCCTTGTCGCCCTTGTCCTTGTCGCGCTTGGGCGGCTCGCCGTACTCGGTCGAGAGCTTCTTGGCGAGGGCGTCGACGATCATCCGCTCGTGGTACTGCGGCATCGCGGGGATCTGGACGGCGACGTGGACGCCCTCCTTCGTCTCGACGAGCTCCATCGATCCCGGATAGACCTTGTTGCCGCTCTCGGGGCTCGAGTACTCGAAGAGGATGTACCCCGTGTCCTTGTCCTTCTCGAGGATCTTGTAGCCGAGGTCCACGCGGAGCAGCCTCAGGCCTCCGCCGTAGGTCTGCTCGAAGGTGTACGGCGATACGTAGGCGACGCTGGCGTTGGCATCCGGTGCTCGGGTCAAGGCGAAGCCGACCATGAGGAGCGCGAAGCCCACGAGCACGATCTGGATAAAACGCCGCATGGCCCCCTCTTACTGAAGGGGCCATGTTCGGGCCAAATTCCCGCTTCACGCGATATCGCGGATCTTCAGACCCCCGCGTCGGAACTCGAAGCGCAGGTTGACTTCGTACTCGGTGCAACTGAGCTCCAAGTACGAGCCGGAACGCACGAACGGCGCCAGGACGCGGAAGAGCCGGACCAAGTCCTCGTCGAAGTCGCCGAGGATCGCTCCGTCGTAAAAGAGCTTGTCGATCTTTCCCGCGAGCAGCTCCACTTCCCATCCGCAGGCCTCGAGCGCTCGGCCGAGCGTCTGCGCTCTCTCGATCCCGGGCGCGGCATCAGGATCTCCTTCGAAGAAGGGCGCCTGCTCGTTGGCAGCCTTGAGGGCCGCGAGCGCAGCCTTCGGCTTGACCACTTTGAAGTCGGATTCGCTGCAGTTGTAAGTGGCGCTCATCGTCTCCGTGCCTACGTCATCATCGCGCGAACCTCGCCCGCGCTGCCGGGGGAAGACCCGGTCATCGACGACGGGCCTCGAGCGCCTACCTGCCTGGCGTTCGGCGCCACGCTTGCTTCACGGCAGCGTTCGTGCGCTTGCTGCGGATGGTCACAACCCACGCCTTCCTCTTCGGACGCCGTCGTTCTCGGTCGAGACCGAGCTGCCCGCCCTTGGTAGGATGCGCGCACCTTGTCGTCCGCGTCCGCAAGCCTTCGGTGCTTCGATTGCGGCCAGCTCATCGAGCGCGCCCTGAGGCCGAAAGAGTTGCCGCGCTGCGACGACTGTCGAGCCGACCAGCGGGATCGCAACCAGAGCGGCGATGACGGCACCGACGCCGCCTGGCGATGGAGCCAGCCGAGCTTTCCGTGAGGTAGAGAGATGCTCGACGCCTTCCGCCGTTGGCTCGCCCGCTGGGTCATGCCCGAACAGCCGCCCGCACGGGGGCCTCAGGCGCTCCCGCCTCGCCAACCTGCCGAGCGTCCCCCCAAGAAGATCGAGGACAGCCCCTCGAAGAAGCGGGCCGAAGATGCCGAACGCAACGCAAAGGGGGCGGAGGAGCGCGCGCGCGCCCTAGAGCGCGCGAAGGCCGAGCTCGAGCAGGCGCTCCGAGCGGCGGAAGCACGCGCCGACGCAGCGACCCAGCGGGCAAGCAACCTCGAGCTCGCCGCCAAGCGCGAAGCCAAAGAGCGAGAGCGAGCCGGCAAGGGCCGGCGTGGAAAAGGCCAGGCGCTCGAAGCGAAGCTCCAAGCCGCTTCGGAGGAGCTGCGAGCCACGAGGCAACGCGCGAGGGACGCGGAGGTGCGCCTCGACGAGGCGGACGAAGCGCGCCGCCGGTCCGACGCGAACGCGGCCACGCTCGAGGACCGGGTGAAGGAGCTGGAGGAACGACTGCGAGAGCAGATCGAGCGCCCCACCGCGGCCGCCGCGGGGCCGGAGAGCGTTCGCCGCCGGCCCGCCGCGGCGCTCGCCGAGGCGCACTTCAGCCCGGGCGAGGAGTGCCTCGCTGCGATCCGCCTCCAGCTCTCGCGCGCCCGCGCGAGCGTCGACATCTGCGTCTTCACCATCACCGACGACAGGATCGCGGACGCCATCGTCGCCGCGCATCGACGCGGCGTCCGCGTGCGCATCGTCACCGACAACGACAAAGCGTTCGACCAGGGCTCGGACGTCCGGAAGCTCGAGGCCGCAGGCATCGAGGTGCGCGAGGATCGCACCGAGTTTCACATGCACCACAAGTTCGCGATCTTCGACCAGAAGGTCCTCCTCACGGGGAGCTACAACTGGACCCGCGGCGCGGCTCGCTTCAACGAAGAGAATGTGATCGTGACCGATGATGCTCGGCTCGTCGGGCCGTTCGGCAGGGAGTTCGCAGCGCTTTGGGGGCGGCTCGCGCCCGGCGACGACGTTCGGCGTCCCTGATCCTTCGCCTCAGCGCCATTTCCAAGACGACGACGGCCAGCGGGTCGGGACGACCTTCCAATCGTTGGGGCTGACGAGCTCCGGGTTGATGTGCCCGATCGGCGAGCTCTTCGCCGTGAGCTCGGTGAAGGCATAGGTGCGGCCGCCGAACTTGAAGGTCGTCCCCGGGGCAGGGATCGCGATCCCGAGCATCGCGTGCGCGTGCGCCCTCGACGAGAGCATGACGCTGTCGATTCCGAGCTCCCGGAGGATGAGGTGCGCGAGGAGCGACTTGGAATCGCAGTCGCCTCGCTTCTCGGCGACGACGCTCGCAGGCGGAAGGATCTCGAACGGCTGATCCTTCGGACGCTCGTAGCGGATGTTCTGCACGAACGTGACGACGAGCCAGGCTGCCTGCCCGACGTCGAGCGACTCGCCCTCTTGCCTCTTCTTGAAGAGCTCGGAGAGCGGCTCGAGCGCCTCGATGCTCGCGTCGGACATCACACCGAACGCGCAGCCCATGTCGGGCTCACAGCCCGGCGGGATGATCCACTTGAACTTGCCGCCGCCGATGTCGGTGTAGCCGGTCTTCTTGGCGAAGCTGTGGTGAGCGTCGAGCACGCGCTCCTGCTCCTTCTTCGAGAGCGCGTACTCGACCACGTAGTCGTCCGGCCGGAGCCCCTTGGCATTCCACACGTGCTTCGCGACGGGACGCTCGGTGCCCTTCGGATGCTCGGCGCGCCCGATCGACGTCGCGCCGGAGTCGTCCTCGTCGTCCTCCCGCGTGGAGCGCTTCTTCTTCCGCTTGTCCTTTTTCTCTTTCGGCTCGAGCAGATCGACGATGTCGATGGTGAAGCAGCCGGTGAGACCGATCGAGATCGACGTCGCGAGCGCCAACCTCGCGGCGAGAACGAGCGCGCGGTAGGGCCGGAAGAGCGACGTCACGACGGCGCGATCAGCTCGTCGCGCCCGAGGGTCGGGAGCGGCAGAAGGCCGGTGAGCGCCATCTCGAGCCCCGGGGCCGTCATCAAAGCGAGGACGATGACGACGCCGCCGAGGACGAGCGCGGGGGCGACGTTGCCCTTCTTGATCTCGCCCATCTCGTCGACATCGCGGGTGAGGCGCGAGAAGATCGTCTTGCCCATCACCAGGACCAACAGCCCGACGAGGTACGACGTCAGCACGTGGGCCAGGCCGTAGATCGTGAACGCCGCGAGCATCTGTGGCTCGAAGCCTTGGTTTCGGTACGCGAGGTCCATCGCCGAGAAGGTCGCGACGACCGCGTGCTGGGCGAGCAGGCCCATCGAGATGATCGCGCTCGCGACCAAGACGCCGGCCGCGGTGTTTCCCTTGCCGAGCTCCCGGTCGATGTCCTTGATGCCGATGGCCCGGCCGAAGATCCGAGTCCCCAGGAAGATCCCGAGCACGGCGACGATGACGCCGAACGCCACCTTCGCGAGGCCGATGAAGAAAAGGGTCGAGTTCACGCGCGGAGACGAATCTACCAGTGCTAAAACCGAAGGGTCTTGGTTTCGACGCCACCTCCGCAGCACCCAGGGGCCCGGCGTGCCCTCCTCCTCGGCTCGCTCGGCGCTCTCTCGGCGGCCGCCCTGGGATGCGTGAGACCCTCGCCGGAGACGTCCGGCGGCCGCGCCGGAGGGTCGCGCGGCTCGGGGACCGGCGGGGACCGTCGCGAGCTCGCGCTGGCGCCGCGCGGAGAGCGCGCGCAGCGAGGGAGCGAGTTCATCGAGAGGGCGCTCGGTCTTCGCGCCGCCGAGCGTGAGCGGGAGATCGTTCACGAGATCGAGGCGGGGAACGTCCCGCCCTTCGAGCGATCGCTCGTCCCGATCGACGTGCAGCACGATTCGCACCAGGGGCGCGTCTGGGTCATGCCCGACTACTTGGCGATCGGCTCGGACGACGACTGGGTCCGCGTGCCGATGACGGTGCGGTCAGCGAAGGCGATCGCCCGGAAGGTCGGCGCCGTGCTGCCGACGAAGAAGCTGGTCGACGAGATCCACGCCGCGGCCAAGGTCCGCATCTCGTCCCCGTACATGGCGCCCGGCCGCGACATGACCTCGGTCGAGTACTTCGCGGCGCACCACGCCGCGATCGAAGAACGCCGTCGCGCCGCACACGCTCGCCTCGGCGAGCTCGTTTCGGGTCCAAAGAAGGACCTGGTGCTCTCCAAGCGCGCCCTCTCCGAGCCGCGACGGACCGCCATCTATGGATGGTTCACCGACGAGGGCGGTCCGATCCAGGCGCTCAGCCTCGTCCACGACGATCGGTACGTCGACTATGCGCACGGCATCCGGCTCGTCCTCGCCGAGATGGAGGTCGATGGCCGCGCCGTCTCCGTCCTGGATGCGCTCGCCGATCGCGATCTCGCTCCCCTCATCAGCGACGAGGGGAGCTTCGATCTGCGAAAGGTCTGGGAGAAGGGCTGGTGACGCGCGGCTACTGGTGCCGCACGTACTCGAAGTCGACCGGGTTGCCCTTGATGCCGCGCGCCGGTGCCGCGATCCAGTTCGCCATCTGCTTGGGATCGTAGACGGGCTTGCTCATGAGCTTGACGCAGTACTCGTCGTCGGCCTCGCTCGGGAGCCACTCGTGCTTCTTCGCCTCGAACTCTTCCTTCGAGATCGGGCGACCATCGGGATCGAACGTGAGGCCGGCGTAGATGCCGGACGCGCGGTGGAACCGGCGGCTCGGAAGGCGCAGCTTGAAGTTGATCCCGGCAGCCTCGATCGCGCGGTTCCACTTGTCGAGGCCGCGCTGCGAGTCCTGCACGTACTCCTCGCGCAAGACCTCGTTCATCGCGTTGCGGAGCGGGACGTCCTCGTTCTTGAGGCCCTTGAGGACACCGCCCTCGACGATCGGGACGTCGATCTTCAGCGAGCCCTCGAGCGCCTTGTGGTCCTCGTACTTCTCCTCTTTTGCGCGCCCCTTCAGGCCCGCGGCGAAGTAACTCGCCGCGTTCGAGGAGATCTCGCCGCCGAAGAGGTCCAGCGAGACGGAGAACCAGAAGTTGATGAAGCGCTGGATCATCGGAAGGTCGATGCCGCCCTCGGCGCGCGCGTCCTCGTTCTTGTTCTGCTTCATGAGCTGACACGTGCGCTCGATGATCCGGCCGAGGCCGGTCTCGCCGACGAACATGTGGTGCGCCTCTTCGGTGAGCATGAAGCGCGTCGTGCGCGCGAGCGGATCGAACCCACTCTCTGCCAACGCGAGGAGCTGGTACTTGCCGTCACGATCCGTGAAGTAGGTGAAGCAGAAGAAGCTGAGCCAGTGCTTGCACGGCTCGTTGAACGCGCCGAGGATGCGCGGGTGGTCGGGGTTGCCGCTGCGGCGCTCGAGGAGCGCTTCTGCCTCTTCGCGGCCGTCGCGACCGAAGTGGCTGTGAAGCAGGTACACCATGGCCCAGAGGTGACGCCCCTCTTCCACGTTCACCTGGAAGAGGTTGCGAAGGTCGTACACGCTCGGGCACGTCTGACCGAGCAGGCGCTGCTGCTCGACGCTGGCCGGCTCGGTGTCGCCCTGGGTGACGACGAGGCGGCGGAGCACGTTGCGGAACTCGCCGGGCACCGCCTGCCAAGCGTCCTGACCCATGTTGTCTCCGAAGCCGATCTTCTTGTCGGGGATCGGATCGGCGAGGAAGATGCCCCAGCGGTAGTCGGGCATCTTGACGAAGTCGTAGTGGGCCCAGCCCTCCGAATCGACGCTGATCGCGGTGCGCAGGAAGATGTCGTCGGCCTGGAACCCCTCGGGCCCCATCTCCTTCCACCAATCGATGAAGCGCGGCTGCCACGCTTCGAGCGCGCGCTGCAGCTTCTTGTCGGAACCGAGATCGACGTTGTTGGGGATCTTCTCCGAAGTGACGACGCTGCTCATGTCCTTCTCCAATCGAACTCGGGCCGCTCGGGGCGACCGTACATGGTGAGGGCGCCGCGCTCGCCGACGGCGTTGGGCCG
>JBGTSH010000278.1:0-14451 GCA_041940405.1 Polyangiaceae bacterium | reverse complement strand
TGAGGAACAGCCCGAGCGCGGTCACGCCGAGCATCCCCGCGAACACGGTCGTGCCGAGCACGCGGCGCATCTCGGCGCCCGCGCCGGTCGCGACGAGCAGCGGGATCGACGTCAACGTCCACATCAAGATGCGCGAGACGCAATCCGACTGGACGACGGGGGAGCGGTCCCAAACGTTCTCGTACGCGGGTCAGATCGGGAGCGTCGTCAGCCCCGGGTTGGGATGGACCTACACGGACGACGACACGTCGGACGACGCGCTCGGCGGGTACGAGGGGATGATCCTCTCCGGCAAGTGCTCCGCCGACACCTTCGGCAACGACGTGTGCAACGGCTCCAACTGCTCCTGGTGCGAGATCGAGATCGGCTGCTTCCTGGTGACGGCGCCCTGAACGCCCGTCGGGCAAAGATTGCCGAAATCCCCGGAGCGCCTCGCCCGTAAAGGAGGGCATGAAAAGCGTTCTCTTCGTCTCGGTGCTCGTGCTTCTCCCCGCATGCCAGCCCGAGCCCGTGGCTTCGGTCGACGTCGTCGCCACCGACGAGAGCGGTGTCGAAGAAATCGCGCCCCCGCAGACGCCCGCGGACGACGCATCCAGCCCGAGCGCGAAGCCCGGCGGTCCGGACGAGCTCTCGCTCGACGGCATCGGTCCGGTGAAGCTCGGCATGACCTACGCGTCGCTCACCTGGGCGGGGCTCGAGCCGGAGACGATCGACGGTGGCGTCGCCATCGGTCCGTACCGCGTAGGTTTCGCGTCCGCGAAGGGCGGACCGGTCACCTCGGTGCACGTTCGCCTCGGCGATCTGCCGAACGGCCTGCGCGTCGGAGGCAAGCTACTGAAGAACGAGAGCACCTCGCTCCAGGATCTCGCGGACGCAGTCGGCTCGTGCGAGCCCATTCCGGCGAACATCGGATCGGCGCAGACCTCCTGCCACGATGGACGCATCGTGCTCCGCGGTGCGGGGCCTGTCGGCGGCCTGCTCACGATCACCGTGAAGGCGTCGTGAATCGTGACGAAGGCTCGGTCGGCTACATCGCGTCGTAGCCGAGCATCCCGCCCATCATCAGGCACGCCATGTCGCTGAAGTAGTAGTCGGCCTTGGTGACGAAATACATGCTGAAGACCTTGCGGCGCGACGGCCGCAGCTTGCCGAAGTGCAGGCCAAAGCGGGCTTGTGCGCCGATGCCGGGCTGAATCCCTTCCCAGTCTTCGTCGGTGCCGGCGACCCCGTCCAGGCCCGCGCCGAGCGAGATCGTGTCGGCGAACGTCGCCTCGAGGACGAGACCCGTCGCGATGCGAAGCGTGTCCGAGCCGATCAACGAGGGCACCGCGTAGAGCGCGACGGTGTCGTCGAGCTGTCCGCCGAAGCGGGTCTCGAGGCCCATCGCGAAGTCTTCGCTGTGGCTAAACTCGTCGCGGCCCGACTCGCGGTACTTGGCGACGCCGGCGAACGGGCTGATGCCCCAACGGAAGCGCCCTTGATTCGGCTCGCGCTCGGGCGTTGCCTTCGGTGTGGGCCGCTTCTTGGGCTTCGCCGTGGGCTCGGCCGGCGGATCGACGGCGACCGCCGGCGTCTCTGAAGTCGCCGGCTCCTCTGTCGGCTCTTCGGTGGTCGCCTCGGCAGGCTGTTCGGGATCTTCGTCGAACCACCCGCTGTCGTCGTCTTGATCAGGCGACTCGTCCTGGGCCAGCGCCGAGTCTGACACCGATGCCAGGGCGAGCGCGGCGGACCCCGCGCAGGCAAAGCGAAGAAAGCTCATTGGCGCTCGGCGCGTGCAACGATGGTGCCAGTCGTCCAACGCCGTCGCTTCCTCGCGCCCCCGGTGCCCCCGCTCCATCTCTCCCACGGTACGCTCCGGACGTGGTCCACCGCCATCCCCGCGTGCTCACGATCAAGAGCAAGGTCCTGTGCAACAACGCGCTGGGCGATGGGCACGAGCGCGATGCGTGGGTGTACACCCCCCCCGGATACGACGGCACCTCGCCGCTCCCTGCGCTCGTCGCGCTTGCGGGCTTCACCGGAAACGGAGCGATGCTGTTCAACGCCGATCCGCTCGGAGATTCGCTGGGTGCGCGGCTCGACCGCCTCATCGGCTCGGGCGCTTGCCCGCCGTGCATCGTCGTGGCGCCCGACTGCTTCACGCGCCTCGGCGGCAACCAGTACATCGACTCCACGGCGACTGGACCGTACGCGACGCACCTCGTGAAAGAGGTCGTGCCGGCGATCGCCTCGAGCTTCCCCGTGGGCAGCTGGGGCGTCTTCGGAAAGAGCTCCGGAGGGTACGGCGCGATCGTGCTCGCGATGCTGTACCCCGAGGTCTTTCGCGCGTTCGCGGATCACTCGGGGGATGCGAACTTCGAGCTCTGCTACCTGCCCGACGCGCTCGAGACGCTCGACCAGATCCGCGCCGCCGGAGGATCCCGCGCTTGGCTCGACGCGTACTGGAATTCGAGTCAGCGCCGTTTGCCCAAGCAGATCAAGACGCTCAATTTCCTCTCGATGGCCGCGCACTACTCGCCCAACCCTGCAGCGGAGCTCGGGTTCGATCTGCCGTTCGACACCGAGACCGGGGCCTTTCGAGCGGACGTCTGGGCGAAGTGGCAAGCTTGGGATCCCGTTCGCATGGTGGAGCGACACAAGGACGCGCTCGGGCGCCAGCGCGCCGTCTACATCGATTGCGGCTCAAAGGATGAATACGGGCTTCATTGGGGTGCGAGGGCGCTCTCGGCGGAGCTGACGAAGCACGGCATCGCGCACACGTACGAAGAGTTCGAAGACGGGCACATGAACATCCCGTACAGGTTCGAGCGCAGCATCCCGATCCTGGTGCAGGCCCTCTCGCGAGCGGAGGCATAGAGCGCGCGTGCTGGGGCGGACGGAGGGAGATCGGTTCGAGCTCCTCGAGCGCGTAGGCGCCGGAGGTACCGGTGCGGTGTATCGCGCGCGCGACCGGTCGAGCGGAAGCTTCGTCGCCTACAAGGAGCTGCATGGGCTCGGCCCGGACGACGGCGCTCGGTTCGCGCGCGAGTGCGCGCTCCTGGCGACGCTGTCGGCTCCGGGGATTGTGCGCTACGTAGCGCACGGCTTCGGCAAGCAGCCATGGCTCGCGATGGAGTGGGTCGAGGGGCCGACGCTGTCGAAGCTGCTCAAGCAGCGCGGCCTCTCTTGGACCGAGAGCCTCGACGTCACGCGCAAGGTCGCAGGCGCCGTCGGCGCGTTGCACCAGCGCGGGATCGTTCACCGAGACGTCAAGCCCAGCAATGTGATCCTCGAGGACGGCGATCCCTCCCGCCCCAAGCTGATCGATCTGGGGATCGCGCGCCCCGAGGGCGAGTCGCTCACGATGACCGGCGTGGTCGTGGGCACCGCCGGGTACATGGCGCCGGAGCAGGCGCGAGGGTTGAGCGGCATCGATGCGCGCGCCGACGTCTTCGCCCTGGGCAGCATACTCTTTCGCTGCCTCACCGGACGCGCGCCGTTCACCGGCGAGGACGCGCTCTCGGTGATGCTCCGCGTGACGCTCGAGGACGCTCCGCGTGCGAGCGAGATCGACAGTCGTATCCCGGAAGAGCTCGACGACCTCTGCTGCAAGCTGCTCGCGCGCGACCGCGATCTCAGGCCCCGCGACGGCATCGAGGTAGCCTCGCTCATCGCCGACCTGGGTGAGGTCGAGAGCGTCCCGTCGCGACGGAGCTTCTCCGACCTCGGCGCGGTCACCACGACCGAGCGCCGGCTCCTCTTCCTCGTGCTCGTCCGGCCCGAGCGGCCGGACGCGAAGCTCCAGGTCGCGCTCGAGCCGGTGCTCGCTCCTCAGGGGCTCACCCTCGACACACTCGCTGACGGTACCGTCGTCTTTACGATCGCCGCCAAAGGGAAGGCGGGGGATCTCGCCTTCCGTGCGGCCCGGGCTGCGCTCGCCGCTCGGGCGGTGAGCCCGCGCTCACGGATCACGATCACCATCGGGCGAGCGGCCGAGGCCGGCGGGGTGCTCGTCGGTGAAGCGGCGGATCGCGCGAGCGAGATGATGACGGCGCTGTCGACCGGCGGAAAGCCCGGGGACATCGGGATCGACGCGGCGACCGCGCGCCTCCTCGCCGACCGATTCCTCGTTCGGCCGCGTGAGGTCGGCGCCCTCCTGATCTCCGAGCACGCAGCGGCGAGCCTCGGCGCGGTGGATCTCGCGGGCCCGTTCGTCGGGCGCGAGCGCGAGCTCGACTACCTCGACAGCCTGGTGCGCGAAGCCACGAACGAACGGAGCGCGCGGACGATCCTGGTGACCGGTGCGGCAGGGTCCGGAAAGTCTCGCCTCGCTCGCGAGCTCCTCGGCCGCGTGGGCGACGAGCCGGAGATCTGGGTCCTGCAAGGCGACTCGCTCACCGCGTCGACCCCGTTCGGCATGCTCAGGCCCTTTTTGCGCAAGCACGCCGGCATCACGCGCGGTGAGGCCGCCGCGTCGGCGATCGGAAAGCTTCGCGACGTCGTCTCGAGCGTCGTGCGGGGGCCGGACGTCGACCGCATCACCGAGTTCTTGGCCGAGCTGGCGATGCTCTCGACCGAGGGGCCGCGCTCGCGCGCGCTCGCTGCCGCCGAGCGCGACGCCACGCTGATGGGCGATCAGATGCGGCGCGCCTTGACCGACTTCATCGCGGCCTCGAGCGCCGCGCGGCCGCTGGTCATCGTCGTCGAAGATCTTCAGTGGTCGGATCGCGCGACGCTGTCGTTCCTCGAAGCCGCCTTGCGCATCCTCGAGGCCAGCCCGCTCTGCTTGATCGGTCTGGCGAGGCCCGAGGCGAAGGCCGAGGTCATCGCCCTCTTCGGCGATCGGAGCGTCCACGAAGTCAGGCTCGATCCGCTCGCGCGCGCCCCGAGCGTCGAGCTCGCGAGGAGCCTCCTCGGAAGGCCCGCTTCCGATGACGACGTCGCGCGGATCGTCGACCGCGCCGGCGGCAATCCGTTCTTTCTCGAAGAGCTCGTGCGGGCATCAGGCTCGGGTGCACCGATGGCGCTGCCTAGCAGCGTGCTCTCCGTCCTCGAGAGCCGCCTCGAAGCGCTGCCGCCCGAAGCGCGACGGACGATGCGCGCCGCGAGCGTCTTCGGGCGATCGTTCTGGCAAGGCGGCCTCGCCGAGCTCTTGCCCAAGGTCGACGTCGCGAGCCACCTCGACCTCCTCGATCGAGCCGAGATCATCCGCCGCAGCCCGACGAGCCGCTTCGACAACCAGATCGAATGGTCGTTTCGGCACAGCCTGCTCTCCGAGGCGAGCTACGCGCGCCTGCCCGAGAAGGACAGGCAGCGCGCCCACCGCGCGGCCGCGCGATGGCTCGAGGCCGCGGGCGAGAGCGATCCGACGCTCTTGGCCGAGCACTACGAGCGTGGGGGTGAGGAGAAGAGCGCGATCGGTCTGCTTGCGGGTGCCGCGCACCTCGCGCTCGAGGCTACCGATCTCGAGCTCTGCATCGCGCTCTCCGAGCGCGCGATTCGTTGCGGCGCTACGGGAGCCGAGCTCGGCGGGATCCTGGCGGATGAGGCCGAGGCGCGGCAATGGCTCGGCCAGAATCCCGAAGCCGTCGGGTCGGCCAAGCGCGCGCTGGGCCTGCTCGAGCAGGGATCGACGGCGTGGTGCCGGGCCGCGACCGTCGCGATGACCGCCGGCAGCCGCACACAGGATCGCGACGCCGTCGGGCAGGTGCTCGACGCGCTCCTCGAAATCGACACCGGTGACGGAGCGCCGTCCGAGCACTTGAACCTCGTCGCGCAGGCGGCGATCCAGCTCGTCTTCTTGGGCAGCCTCGATGCAGCGGACCGTGTCCTAGCGCGGACGCCGGCCGGGCTCTCGCACCGCGATCCCGGGCAGGCCGCGTGGCTGCTTCGTGCGCGCGCCTGGCGTGCGCTCGCGGCCGGCGATCCTGCGGCGTACGGGACGCTCATGCGTCACTCCGCCATCGCCTTCAGCGAGGTGGGCGACATGCGGAACGCGTGCGTCCAGCACGTCAACGTGGCGTATGCGGCGGTCCTCCTCGGGCAGTACGAAGAGGCGCTCACCGGGCTGCGAGCGGTGATCGAGGAGTCGAAGGCGCTCGGCCTCGTCGCTGTCACGGCCGTCGCGCGGCACAACCTCGGCATCGCGCTGGCGCGCGCCGGCCAGCTGAGCGCCGGCGAAGCCGAAGAGCGCGCGGCCATCCAATCGTTCCGATCGCAAGGCGACCGCCGCATGCTCGCCGCGAGCCTCGGCTACCTCGCCGAGATCCTCGCCCTTCGAGGTGACGTTGCGGGCGCCGAGGCGGCGGGTCGCCAAGCCGTCGACGAAGCGCCCGAGCGATCGCCGGTACGCGCGATCACGCTCGCCGCGCTTGCGTCGGTGCTGCTCCAGCGGTCGGTGCCGCGTGGCGCCATTCGAGCCCGCCCCGAAGAAGCACGGACCGCAGAAGAAGCGCTCGAGCTCGCACAGAAGGCGCGCTCACTCCTCGATGCGCTCGGCGGCGTCGATGAAGGCGAGGGGCTCATCCTCGCGACGTACGCGCGCGCTCTCGCCGCGGTCGGTCGCATCGACGAGGCTCGCGCGGCCGTCTCTCGCGCGGCCTACCGAGTCCGCGAGCGTGCCGAGCGCGTGGGCGAGAGCCACCAAGCGTGCTTCCTCGACCGAGTTCCCGAGAACGTCGCGACGCTCACGCTCGAAGAAGCGCTCGACGAGCTCGAAGACTGAACCGTCAGTCTGCGGCTTCGAAATCGGCGATGACCGGGCAGTGATCGCTGAGGCGCCACGCCGCCTCGACGTCGTTCGCGCGCGCGGCGATGCACCGGAGCTTCCGTGAAGAGAACACCCAGTCGATCTGGTACGGCTTGCTGTCGGGCTTGTTCATGTGGCGCAGCGTGCGGACGTACTTGCCTGGATGATGCAGCCCGAGGCAGTCCTCGAGGCCGAACGCCTTGATCCGATCGATCACCGCCACGTGTGCCGCGGTATCGGGCTGGGGCACCTCGGGCGAGATGTTCAGATCGCCACCGAAGATGAGCGGCAGCTTGCTGCGATGGACGTCGAGGAGCGGGGTCAGATCACTCAGCAAGCGTTGAACGTTCGTGGTTGCGTAGTTCGTCTTCGTGAGGACCGACGATAAGACGCCGTACGCGCTGATGACGGTGACCGGCGCCCCGTTCGGGGGCTTCGCGCGCGCGGCGACGAACGCGCCGGGGCGGCTCGTCACCAGGTGGCCTTCCGGTGGGTCTTCTCCGATGGGCACCGAACGGATCTCGGTGACCTCGACGTTGCCGTACGCCACGATGCCGGTTCGAAGCTTCACGCCTCGCACTTCTTCGAAGATGGCGCGAGTGCCGGCAGGTGGGGGCGGCGCTTCTTGCACGAGCGCGATCGACGGCTCGAGCGAGGCCAAGTACGCCCACTGCTCCTCGGCCTGCTCCCTCCGGAAGTGGTGGTTCATGTTCCAGGAGACAACACGGAGCCGCATTCCATCAGGCTAGCGATCTTTTGGATCGCATCGGCGTCCGGACGCGCGAAGCTGGCAACTTGCCAGGAATCTCAACAATCAGGGCACGCCGGGTGGGCGCGACACCCTACCTTGGTGGAGATGTGCACGCCCAGCGCACATGGGATCGGGGCTACTTCGTCTTCGCCGATCGCCGATGGAACCAGCCTTCCCAAGGTTGTCCGCGACCGCCCACCGGGTTCGCGGCCGCCTTGTTGTGGACCAGGATGCCGCCCGCGAAGAACGTGTGAGGATCACTGACGGTAATGTCATATACCGTCGCCGGTCTCTCGATTCGCCGCGGCTCTGCGCGGAGCGCCGAGAAATCCCGGCCGAAGAGCTCGTCGCCGGGCTCGATGTCGCCGGCGTCCTGCCACTCGCCGCCGGCGAAGACCGGGTGATTCGGGGTGACGACGAGATCGCCGAGCACGACGAGGCGCTCCGCGTGGCTTCGATCCACGGCTTCGACCGTGGCGACCGCAGCCCGGCCGAGCTCCGTATCCCAGCCGATCACGCGGGAGCCGACGCGCACGGCCTCGATGGGCACGCGGCCGCCCGGTGTGTCGACGAGCGTGCCCTCGGCGATGCACGTGAAGTGGCGGAACGGATCGTAGAAGACGAGCTTGCCGCTCCTATCGAGGAGGACCTCGACGACCTCGACGTCGTACCCGCCGGCCTGGTTGGGCCGCACCTGAAAGCGGAACGAGACGTTGCCGTCTTTGTCTTCGATGACCGGCGCGGTCGGGGTCGGTGGCGCCTCGAGGCCCCGACGGTTCTTGACGATGTCGGCCGCGACCTGCGTGAGGTCTTCGATGGATCGCACGTCCTTCGACGCCTCGACGACCTGGATCTCGATCGGCGGCGACGTGAGCTTCAACGTGCGCTTGTCGGTCTTGATTGTCGCGCGCACGGTGAGCGTGTGCTTGCCCGGCTTCGAGAACGCGCCTTGGGCAGCGACCGTCGCGGTGTCGTCCTTCGCGACCTTCTCGGCGAGGGTGACGTCGACGATCGTGTCGGCGAGGTTCCGTTTGCTCTTCTGGGTGCCCTTTCGACCGCGCACCTTCTTTGCGTCGCCGACGAGCGGCGCCACCTCGTACTCGAAGGTCTCGAGCATCTGGTCGAGATCGACGGTTTCGCTCAAGAACGGGTGACCGTCCTTGATCGGCGTATCGGAGACGAGCTGGATGGCGAGGTGGAGCGGCTCGTTCGTCGTGATGCGGCTCACGAAGGGCCGGACCTCGAGCGCCGTGCCATCGACGAGCGGACCGGGCCCGGGGCTCTGACGGATCGGTGGTTGCGAGGGCTCTGCACTGGTTATCGGTGCCGCGCTCGTGTCGATGCGAGGTCCCGAAGGCCGAGGTCGACCCTGTGCGCTCGCGGTGCTCGTGCTCGTGGTCGTGCCGTCATCACGCGAGTCGGCGCACGCCGCGAGGACAAGGAGAGCGAGCACGACGAGCGTGCGCGACATGCGCGTCAGCTCAGCTGCTTCTGGGGCATCGCGCGGCCGCGATGGATCTCGGGGCGGCCGCTCGAAGGCGGCGTCGGCGGTGCGATCTGACCGTCCTCATGGAAGCGCGGCAGGTCCTGCGACAGCTGGCGCAGGTAGCTCTGCTTGATGTGAAACGGAAGGAACGAGCTCTTGAACCCGGACAAGATGAGCGACTTGATGTCGGGGAGCGTGAGGCCCATCTCGGTGTGGCAGAGCCACAGCTCGCGCGAGACCGTGGTGTCGGTCACCAATCGGTTGTCGGTGTTGACCGTCACGCGCAGACCCAGGTCCTTGTAGAACTTGAGCGGGTGGCTCGCGAGGCTGGGGACGGCGCCGGTCTGCACGTTGGACGACGGGCAGCACTCGAGCGGCGTGCGGTGGTCGTTGACGTAGTGAAGTAGGTCGCCGTTCTCGCGCAGGCGGCAGCCGTGCCCGATGCGGTGAGCGCCGCAGACATGAATCGCCTGCGCGATCGACTCAGGCCCGTACGCTTCACCCGCGTGAATGGTGACGTTGATGTTGTTGTCGCGCACGAGCTGGAACGCGCGGCGGTGATGCTTCGCCGGGTGATCGTATTCGGCGCCCGCCAGGTCGAACCCGACGACGCCGCGGCCCTTGTACGCGACCGCGAGCTCGGCCATCTCGAGCGAAGAGTCGGGCGCGACGTTGCGGATGCCGCAGATGATGACGTTCGCCTCGATGCCGTACACCTCTTGCGCCTGACGGAGGCCGCCGATGACCGCCTCGACCACGCTCGTCAGCTTGAGGCCCATGCGCGTGTGGAGCATCGGCGCGTAGCGGACCTCCATGTAGCGGACGTTCTCTTTGGCGGCGTCCTCGGCGAGCTCGTACGCGACGCGAAAGAGCGCCTCTTCGTGCTGCAGGACGCGGAGCGTGACGTCGAACGCCTTGAGATACTCGACGAGCGAGCCGCAGTTCTTGCCGAGGTTCATCGCCTGGGCGAGCTCTTCGGGCCGCGTCGAGGGCAGCTCGACTTTGTACTCGGCGGCGAGATCGATGATCGTCTCGAGCCGGAGGCTGCCGTCGAGGTGAACGTGCAGGTCCGTCTTCGGCAGCTGCTCGAAGAAGGAGAGGGGGAGGATCGGCGAGCCGTCGCGCGGGCCCTTCTTCGGGTGGGCCGCTTCGCTCGGGGGCAGATTCGGGAGCTCGGACTCGCGGTCGTCGTCGTCGTCCAGCACGTCGTTCATGGTCGGTCCCAACGTAGCAGCTTCAGGATTCGGGAGCCTTTTTCCGCTTCTTCTTCTTCGCAGGCTTCGGCTCTTCTGCCGCATCGTCGTCTTTCGGCTCGTCCGCCTTCGCTTGTTTGTCCTTCGCGGCTTCGGCGGCCTCGGCTGCGGCGTCTGCTTCGGCCTCGGTCACCTTGCGGGACGAGCGATACGCAGCTCCTACGAGGATGCCGCCGGCGAGGACGAACATGAGCCAAATCGGGAGCTGAAGGCCCGCGCCTGCGGTCCGCGCGGCGACGATGACCTTGTCGACGGCCGCACCGCGGATCATTCGCGGCCCGACGAAGGTGGTCGGCAAGCCCGAGAGACCGAGGTCATCGAAGAGCTTCTTGTCGGCGGCGACTTTGTCCTTCGCCTCTTGCGAGGTCATGCATTTTCGGAACTCGGCCTCGTTCGCGTTCGCGATGAGGACGGCGAGCCCGACGACCTGCTCGTACCCGAGCTGCTCGGGGGTGACCGTGTAGAGCGTGTCGGCGATCCGGTCGCGCTGGCGCTCGTCGACGCAGTAGTAGGCGAGCGCTGCCGGCATCGCCCCGCGGTGGCCGTCGAGCGGCACCATGTACCGGTGAAAGACGACGTCGTCGCGGGTCTTCAGATCCTTGAGCGTCGGGTAGAGCGCGCGGCAGTACGGGCACTCGAAATCGGTGAAGGAGACGATCGTCAGCTTGCCCGGCTCTTGGAGCTTCGCGAGCTGCTCAGGGAGCGGATCGACCTTGGGGAACTCGGCCCAGATGAACGGCAGGCCCGTGAGAATGGCGCCCGCGAGACCCCACGGGAACGTCGCGCCGGTCGCGATCGACGGTCCCAAGAGCTTCTCTGCATCGGCGTCGGTCCGAACCTCGAGCGCGATCGCGACCGCCCCGACTGCCGCGATGAGCATCGAGATGTCCACGACCATGCAGTAGGCGCAGTAGGTGTCGATCGTCGTTTGCACGAAGATCAACCCCAGGGCGGCGAGCGCGCCGACCGCGGACGCCGCCGCCAAGAGGCGCACCATCCACTTGCCGCTCAGGAAGAGGGTCAGCGCGAGGAGCCCGGCAAAGAGCGGCAGTGTGACGCCCGGGAGCGTCGCAGTGGGGATCAGGTCGTTGACCGCCTCGGCCAGCTTCTGCCCGACATCGCTGGAACGGACCTTGAAGCACGAGGATTCGACGCCGCAGAACGTGGCGTCGGCAAGGTTCCGATAGTCGATGACGAGCGCAGCGCAGGCGAAGATGGCCGTACAGAGCGCCGCACGAACCAGGAGGAGCCAACGCGCCGGAGTCATCCGCAGAAGCCGCATAGCACGGCCGGAGGGCCGTGGTAGAGGCCAAGGCTCCATGCCCGCCCCCAAGCCTCCGCGGAGGACCGAGGTCGTCGACCTCTTGGCGACATTCCAGCGCGCTCTCCACTCTTCGGAGATCGGGTCCCGGCTCGGGGCCGAGGCTCGCCACGCGGCTGCCCTCAGCCGGATTTTGGACGATCTCGTGGCCGACGGGACCGTCGTTGCCCTCCCCGGGCACCGCTTCCGGCTGGCTGCGAAGGAGCGTGGCCGGGCGCGCGACGAGACGATCGAGGGGTACCTCACCGCCCACGCGCGCGGCTTCGGCTTCGTGGCCCCGCTCGGCGGCGAAGAGGACCTCTTTATTCCCGGCGAGTCGATGATGGGCGCCCTCCACGGCGACCGCGTTCGCGTGCGGGTCGTCGCTCGCAGCTCGCGCGGCGTCGAAGGCGCAATCACCGAGATCGTCGAGCGGCGCTCGGTGAAGGTCTCCGGCATCCTGCGACGCCGCGGCAAGAGCGCCTGGCTCGAGCCCGACGACACGCGCGTCCGCGGTCCCATCGTTCTCGGCAAGGGCGTCGACGGGCGCGATGGCGAGATCGCAATCATCGAAATCACGCGGTTCCCCGAGTCGCCCGACGAGAACCCCGAGGGCAAGGTCATCGAGGTCCTCGGCGAGCCGGGCGAGCCCGACGTCGAGGTCCGCAAGATCCTGATGATGCACGGGGTCGAGGAGCCGCACCCCGAGGCCGCCGTGAAAGAGGCGGACGCCTTCGGCGCCGAGGTCGCCAGGAGCGCGCTCGAGGGGCGCGAGGACCTCACGCACATCCCGCTGCCGACGATCGATCCCGCCGACGCGCGCGATCATGACGATGCTGTTTGGGCGATTCGGCTCGACCAGGGCGGCTACCGCGTGTGGGTCGCGATCGCCGACGTCTCGCACTACGTCGCGCCGGGGACCGCGCTCGACGACGCAGCGCGCGAACGAGGCTGCTCGATCTACCTGCCGGATCGCGCGATCCCGATGCTCCCGCGTTCGCTCTCGGGAAATCTCTGCTCGCTCGTCCCCGACGTGATCAGGCTCTGTCTCTGCGCCGAGATCGAGCTCGATGCGACCGGCGCGACCGTGCGCTCGCGCCTGATCGAGGGCTACATGCGCTCGGCGGCCAAGCTCACCTACGAGGGCGTCGCGCGCGCGCTGGGTCTGACGAACGAAGGCCACCGCCAAGAGGCGGCTGAAGCGCTCAAGGCGGATCTCGCGATCCTCCGCGAGATCTCGAACCTGCTCCGCGGCCGGCGCATGCGGCGCGGCGCCCTCGACCTCGAGGTCCCCGAGGCGCGCGTCGTCGTCGATCCGGAGACGCGCCTGCCCACGAGCATCGAGCGCCGCGCGCGAGATCCGGGCGTCGCCAAGGCGTACCAGATCGTCGAGGACCTGATGCTCCTCGCCAACGAGACGGTCGCCGCGATGCTCGTCGAGCGCGGCGTCCCGACCGTGTTCCGCAACCACGCGGCGCCGGACCCCGAGAAGATGGCGCGCTTCGCCGCGCTCTGCACCAAGCTCGGTGTGGAGTTCGAGGCCGAGGACGCAGAGGATCCGAAGAAGCTCGCCGCGTTCGCCAAGAAGCTCAGGTCGCACCCGCAGCGCGGCATCCTCGACACGCTCCTCGTCCGATCGATGAAGCAAGCGGTGTACGACGTCACCAACGTCGGCCACTTCGGCCTCGCATCCCCGGCGTACGTGCACTTCACCTCGCCGATTCGGCGCTATCCGGATCTCTTGATCCACCGCGCCGTCCGCGCGGTGCTTCAAGGCAAGCCGATCCCGAAGGACGACGAGTCGATGGAGCTCTTCCGCGAGAGCGCCGTCACCGCCTCCGAGCGCGAGCGCCGCGCGATGCGCGTCGAGCGTGAGGTCGTCGATCTCTACCGTGCGCTCTTCATGCGCGACGCCATCGGCGATCTCTACGCCGGCACGGTCATGGCCGTAGTCGCCTCGGGCGTCTTCGTCGCGATCGACGATCCGTTCGTCGAGGTGCTCGTCCGGTCCGAGGGCCTCGGCGACGACGCGTACGAAGCGGACGACGACGGCCTCGCCCTCGTCGGCACACGCACGGGCGATCGCGTGTCGCTCGGCGACACCATGATGGTGCTCGTCGAAGACAGCTCGATCCCGCGCCGAACCGTCACCGGACGTCGCGTCTCGGTGCCCGAGCACGAAGCGCACGCACCCGCCGCGGAAGGACGCGGAGGACGCCGCGACAAGCGCGCATCGAAGAAGCGCAAAGAGACGCGCAAGACCGAGCCGCCGCCCAGCGCGCGGCGCGGATCGACCGGCCGCCGTCCGAAGGGCGCGCCCAAGGGCAGCAAGAAGGCGTCGCCGAAGAGCACACGGAAGATGGCGAAGAAGGGGAAGCGCAGGTAGCGACGCGCGGCATCCACGGTTGATCGCGCACGCGGCCCGGGCGAATCTTGGTGCATGCCGTTGCGCGTCGATGTCGAAGCGGTCTCGCTGTGGGAGCCGATGCCTCGCGCGGGGGATGGCGCGCGCGACGACGAGTCGCCTGCAGGCGCGGGCGGCGTAGCGATCCAGTCGTGGGGCTTCCGGCCGCCGCGCTCGGGTGAAGGTGACGGCAACTACGAGATCGAGGTCAACGAGCCCGAGAGCGAGCAGCGCCTCGAAGAGCAGCGCATGGTCGTCGTGAAGCCCGCACGCTCGTGGACGTTCGAAGGTCGCTACGTCGAGACGCGCGAGTTTCGCGGCCCCGACGGCGAGCCGCGACCGAAGCACTTCTTCGACGCGAAGGTGCCGCGCGATCTCGTCGAACGTCTGCGGCAGAGCCCGGAGGAGCTCCTCGGCATGAGCGATCTGAACGAGGTGCGGCCGATGGGTGAGGACGAGTAGGCGGGCGCGAGCTCTCGGGCGCGGGCGCGAGAGCGAGCACGGGCGTGGGCGTGGGCGCGAGAGCGGGC
>JBGTSH010000277.1:0-14514 GCA_041940405.1 Polyangiaceae bacterium | reverse complement strand
CAGATGCGCGATGACCCGCGGCACATCCAGCGCCTCGGCATCGGCGGCGACCGCCTCGGGACACGGCGCTTCGTCCGAGCACGCGCGTGTGCAGTAGCTCCACTTGCCGTCTTCGACGCAGCGATTGGTGGCGCAGTCGGCGGGCTCGGAGCATTCGTCTCCGACGGGCATCGTCGATTCGGGATCGGTCGATCCGCCCGACGCCCATGCGGGAGGGTCGTATCCGCCGATCTGCGCGCCATAGAGCGTCGCCTCTCGAATCCATCCCGCGTACGCGCGCGGATCTCCATAGATGGGCGACGAGCAACCCGGATAGCCGCGAGACGTCACGCCCATCACGCGACCGAACGCGTCGAGCGCCGGACCTCCCGAGTCGCCGTGACAGATACCTTGGTTGCCCTCCCACTCGGACGGCTTGACCGCAGGGTTCGCGCAGCCGGTTTCTCCGGTGCAGTTGGCGACGAGTCCCTCGCGCCGGCGGCGTGTGCCGGTGCCGCTTCCTTGGTCGTCGGTCGCACCGAAGCCGACGGCGACGAAGCTCTCTCCGGGGGTGATGGGCTCGTCGAGACGAGGGACGAGCGGCACGGCCTCCGACGCTCCGATCCGATCCTGCAGGATCAGCATCGCGTGGTCGGTGCCGCAGATGTCTTCGTTGGGCGGCGGCACCGCGAGGATCTCGCGGACGCCGTAGAAGCTCGCTCCCTGCGAGATGGTGGCGTTCGTCGTGACGTAGAAGCTCGACGCCGCGTACATCGCACCGAAGTGCGAGACGCCGCACTGGATTCCCGGATCGGCTGCCAGGACCGGCGATACGCAGTGACGAGCGGTGAGCACGACGTTCTCCGCGAGCAGCGATCCGGTGCACACGACCCCACGATCGTTGTCGTAGATGCCGACGACCGCGGTCGACGTCCCGTCTGCTTGCCCGCCGGCGATCGAAGCGGTCGCTGTCGCGTCCGCCGGGACCTCTGGGCTCTCACACGCCGAGGCAGCGAGGATCAGGAGCCCGGTGATCGGTCGAGCGACTCGGGCTGACGAGCCAAAGCGAATCCAAGGGGACATCGGCGGTCGCACCCCATCGCAACCGGAGTGCCAGGACACGCCACCCTTGGAGGGGGTCGATTGGGCCGAATTCGCGCGCTCGCCCACCCCCGAAGCGACCCTGACAGACCCTGTCCGGACAGTGTCACGGACAGGGACACCCACGGGGCGCGGCGGCTTGACGGTCCGTCGGCCCAGGTGTTTCCTGACCCCGCGCGATGGACGATCGGTCGACCTTCGGCGACGCCACCGAGAGCCGAGTCGACCTCGTCGCAACCCTCGCTGTCGTCCTCCACTACGACGATCTCCTCGCCGGACCGGGGCGCTCCTTCCGAATCGGAAGGGCCGACACCTTCACGCTGGGCCGAGCGTCGCGCGAGGCGGGAGAGCCGACCGCATCGGAGGGTGCGCTCCTCTTCGGCGATCGCTGGGTCTCGACCACGCACGCGATCCTGCGAAAGAGGCCAAACGGCGCCTATTTCATCGAAGACGGAGGGAGTCGCAACGGCACCTACGTGAACGGAGAGCGGGTGGAGCACCCGCAGCGGATCTTCGACGGCGATCTGATCGAGGTGGGCCACACGCTCCTGTGTTTTCGCGAGGTGCCCGAAGATCTCGCCGGCTCGCTCGAAGATCCCGACGACCTCCCGGTGCTCGGACCGACGCGGACGCGATGCCCGCAATTGGTCGCGCTGGTTCGTGATCTCGAGAAGATCGCGCGCTCGCGACAGGCGGTGCTGCTCCTCGGCGAGACGGGCGTCGGCAAAGAAGTCGTGGCGCGCTCGGTCCACGATCGGAGCCAACGGTCGGGAGCGTTCTGCGCGGTCGATTGTGGCGCCGTTCCCGAGAGCCTCTTCGAAGGAACCTTCTTCGGGCACCGGCGCGGCGCGTTCACCGGCGCGGCGGAAGCGCGCACCGGCGAGATCGTTCGCGCGCATGGCGGAACCCTCTTTCTCGATGAGGTCTCGAACATGAGCCTCGCGTGTCAGGCCAAGCTCTTGCGCGTGCTCGAAGAGGGAAAGGTCACCGCGCTCGGAGCGTCGGAAGCCCAAGTCGTCGATGTGCGCTGGATTGCAGCGACCAACGCCGATCCGTTCGCTCGCGGCGCAGCGTTCCGGCCGGACTTGCTGCAACGCCTGGCGAGCTTCATCGCGCGGCTTCCGCCGCTCAGGCGCCGCCGGGAGGATCTCGGCGCGCTCGCAGCGCACTTTCTGAGCGAAGCGGGCGCCCGCAAGGCGTCGATCACGGCTGCCGGGGCGCGCCGCCTCTTCGGCGATCCTTTCGAGGGAAACGTCCGGCAGCTTCGTTCGATGCTGCAGACGGCCGTGCTCCTTGCCGCCGACAGTCCCATCGATCTTGCGCACTTGCCCGCGCCGGGTGAGACCGACGACGGCGAAGCGCTCGAGGAGGCGAGCCGCGACGACGGTCCGCGGCTTCGCCAGACCTCAGCTCCTCTCGGCCAGGGTCCCACCGCGGCGCCTGATGTAGCGACGCTCGAGAGCGCGCTCGAAAAGACCGGTGGAAACGTGATTCGCGCCGCCGAAGCGCTCGATGTCCGGCCGCGACAGCTCTACCGCTGGATTGCGCGATTCGGTCTACCCTTGGACAAGTACCGAAGCTCGAAGTAGCTCGCGGTATGGGGATTGCCTGAAGGGGCGCGATGTTCGGGATTCGAGTCGTCTTCGTTGGCGCATCGCTCGCGGGGCTCTTCGCGCTCGCGAGCTGTTTGCCGACCTACGTCTGGAACGAGGCTCCGGAGGATGGCGGTGGTGGGTCGACCACCAGCGGCGATGGCGGGACCGGTGACGGAACCGGTGGCGCCGGCGGACAGGTTCCCCCACCGGAGGGCCCCTATGGACCGGAGGCGATCTACTTCGGCGAGCCCGAGGTCGAGCCCACGCTTGCCGGACCGTACTCCGTGCAGGGTGGGAGCATCTCGCCCGATGGTCTTCGCTTCGTTCAGGGCTGGACTCTCCAGAAAGTGCTCGAGACGCCGCGACCGGGCATCGCTTCGAGTTGGGAGGATTCGTACGGGCCGCACAGCACGTTCTATGAGCTTCACCCGCGCCTCAGCGGCGACAACCGCACGCTCTACTCGTGCCACGGCGGCGATAAGGAGTGCATGATGCACCGGCGCGAGGGCACGGGACCCGCTGACGACTTCGTCGGCGTGCACTGGTTCCAGGACTCGGCACCGTTCCTGGGCGACGCGGCCGACGTCGCGTTCACTCCAACGCCGAGCGGGCACCTGCTCGCGTTCGGGTCGAACCGTGTGAGTCCCACCGACGACTCGATCGGCTCTGAGGATCTCGACCTCTGGATCGCGCGCGCCAGCGCGGGCGATCCCTACGATCCGCCCAGGCACTACATCGTCCTCGAGAAGATCCCAGCGAGCCTCTTCGGGAGGGACGAGGAGCCGTCTTGGCTGTCGGACGACGGCCTGACGCTCATCTTCTACGCGGGGCCCGAAGACCACGAAGACCTCTTCCTCGTTTCGCGGCCGAGCACGGACGTCCCCTTCGGATCCGAGGTAAAGCTCCCGATGTCTCGACCCGACACCAGCGAGAGAGAGCTGACGCTTCCGTCGATCGCGACCCTGCAAGCGGTTGGACGGGCGTACGCCTACTACGAGGTCACCGCTCCCGCAGCGGCGCGCGCATGGATGCGCGTGCCGGTCTGCATCGGCGCACCCTGCTCGCCCTGACGAGGGAGCTCGCCCTGACGAGAGAGCTCAGAATCGGCCGCGAGCGCCGACGAACACTCCCCGCTCGCTTCCCTCGAGCACGGGCTCGACCGACGCGGACGTCTCGCTCGAGATGAACGGCTCGACGATCAAAATGACGGCACCCGCAACACCGACGACGCTCCCGGCAACGAACAGAGCGGTCGAGGTCGTCGCGAGCGCGTTGTAGGTGTCGACGTCGTCCTCATTCACGCCGCTCTCGTTCGGCACACACGTGTGCGTGTCGAGATCGCAGGCGTCATCGAGCGCAGCCTTGCGATCGAGGGCCAAGCCCAGGGTCACCGCGCCGACGGTCAGGCCCGCAGCTCCGGTTCCGATGCCTACCCAACCGACCGTCCACCACGGCGACTTGCCGTCACGGCTCGTATCCTGCGACGGAGGGCGCGGCGCGGGGAGCGGACGCCCCGGCTCCGCGATCTCGAGCACGACCCGTCCATGCTCGGCCTCGGCGACCTTGATGCGCTTCTCGACGACGACCTTTCCGCGTGTGGCTCGGACCACGTGCTCGCCCGGATCCACGGGGCGCTTCGATCCGATGAGCGCGAGCGGGACGAGCGCGCCGTCGACCGTCACCGATTCGGGGGCCGCGCCGGTAACGCTGATCTCGATCGTGGGGATGCGCGGGAGGAGCGCGGCCCGCTCGCTCTCGGCCTGGGCCTGGGCTTCGGCCTGCGCGATTCGGTACGCCTCGGGCAGCGAGGGATCGATCGTCATGGACGTCGTCGAGAGCCATCGCTCCGACGCTTCGACATAGCGCCCGAGCTTCTCGAGCGAGCGGCCGGCGCGCAGCCGCAGCGTCGGCGCCGGATAGAGCGCGTCGGCCTTGTCGAACTTTTCGAGGGCGGCCGCGTATTCACCCTGGTCGTAGCGCGCGAGTCCCTCTTCGCCGAGCATGCGCGCGGCGTTGCGCGTCGCTTCGTCTGCCGGCTGCGCTCGCGCCTCTGTCGCCAGGACGAGCGACAAGGCCAGGACCGCCGATGAAATGCGAATGCGCACGAGAGCATCCTAGATCAGGATGCGCGGCGGACGCCTCAGAAGGCGAGCACGTTGTTGGTCGCCGAGGGCGGCGCGGTCGGGGCGGACGAAGCGCTGGGAGCGACCGAAGGTCGAGCCCCCGGCTGTTTCGGGGTGCCCGAGACGGGACGGCTCGAAGCGCTCTTGGAGGCCGTGGCATCGGAAGACGGAACTGTCATGGTCGTCTCGGGCTCCGGAGAGCTCGGAGCGACGCTCGCTTGGACTGCGGGCGGCTCGGCAGCGGCGGAAGGAAGCGCCGCGTTGGAAGGCGAGCTCGCCACCGCCGTCGCCGGCACCGACGTGGCCGTCTGGGGTGCATCGTCTTTTCGGGTCGCCATCCAGAGGACGCCTGCACCGGCGAGCGTCGCCGCGAGAGCGACGAAGAGCCTGGTTCGTCCCGAGCTCTGCGCAGGCACGTCGGTCTGAGACTGCGTGCCCGAGAGGGTCAGCGCCTCGGTCGTCGTGACGGGGCGCGGCGCAGGCTCATAGGTGAGCGGCTTGTCTGCTTCGACCACCTCGGCGAGGGCGTCGACCATCTGACGCGCGGACTCGAAGCGCCTCTTTGGATCGCGCGACGCAGCGCGACGAAACCACGCGTCGAAGCCGGCCGGAACCGGCGCTCGTTTGGATGGAACCGGGATCGGACCCGAGAGGACGTCATTGATGACCTCTGCCAAGGCATGCCCCGAGAAGGCGGTTTCACCCGTCATGCACTCGAATGCCACGAGCGCCAGGGCCCAGAGATCGCTCTTCTTGTCGAGCGGGCGCTCGCGGAGCTGCTCGGGGCTCATGTAGCGCGGCGTTCCGAGGATCGATCCGGTCTGCGTGTGCGCGGTCTCGGTTTGTGCGGCGATCTCGGGCGAGACCTTCGCGATCCCGAAGTCGAGGAGCTTCGCGGTCTCGCCGTCTTCACCAGGAACGAGGAAGACGTTGTCGGGCTTGAGATCGCGATGAATGATCCCCGCCTCGTGAGCGCACGTGAGCGCTCGGGCGACGTGGGTGATCACGCGCAGCGTGTCGCGAGGAGGAAGCGCGCCGCGCGCGGCGATTCGGTCGGCCAGCGTCTCGCCCTCGAGACGCTCCATGACGATGAACGGCTGTCCGCGCTCGAACCCGTGATCGAACACACGAACAACGTGCGGGCTTCGCAGCGCAGCCGCCGCACGAGCCTCACGGGCGAAGCGCTTCGCGATGTCGGGCCGACGTGCGACTTCGCGATGGAGCACCTTGACCGCGACGGCCCCGCCGATGCCGAGGTGCTCGGCGCTCCACACCTCACCCATGCCGCCGGCGCCGAGGCGCGACGCGAGCTTGTACTTGCCCCCGAGCACGTCGCCCGCGGTCCACCTCGCCTCCGCCTCTGACACCAAGAAGCGATCCTTTCATGCGTCAGCTCCGCTCGTCCAGCCGCGTCCCTCGGCGCGCTATGGATCTGTTTCACCGTCTGCCCGACAAGTTCGCCCGGGCGCGTCTCGATCTCGAGCTCCGCAAGGAGCCGCTGTCGCGCGCGCGCGGTCAGGACTCGATCGTGCAGCTCGACATCACCGACGCGCTCCGCGGTCCCCAGCGCTTCCGTATGTTCCCGGGTGCCCGCGACAATCGCATCGAGGTGCTTGGTCCCGACAGCGCGCGCCGCCAGCTCGTGCTCTTCGTCGACGAGCCGCGCCGCGCCTTCGAGGTGTGGATGCGCAAGGGGAGCCGGGTGCCCGCCGGCACGCGCGTGGTTCGCCAGAACGCGACGGGCTTCGCGATCGAGCAGTTCACGCCCGGACGGAAGCGACACTTTCTCTGCGGCATGGATGAGCAGCACCTCTTCATCGCAGAGCTGCCTCACGGGGTCTCTTCGACCCACGCCGCGCGCGAGGCGCTTCGGGCTCCCGAGGTTCCGAGCTCGCTCAAGCTTCGCGGCGAGCGCATCATCCGCCAGGGCGAGTGGTTCTTCCTGCCGCTCCTCCCGCGCGAGCGCGCCCTCGCCGAGTACCTCGTCTCTCGCAAGCTCGTCCAGCGCGACATCGGCATCGCCCAAGCCGCGCGGATCCCGCGCGCCGGACGCCCGCACGTCGCGAGCGAGGTCGTCGTCTCGTCCGCAGAGAAGGGAAGCGGCCCCCTCATCTTCGTCCGGGGTGAGGTGCGCCACCCCGACCACCAGACCATCCTCCTGCGAGAGTTTCACCGGACGGTTCCGAACCGCGAGAAATTCGATCGACCCGAGGGTGTGTACTGGATCGATTGACGGCAGCGCTCCGGGAGCTTCTAGCCTCTGCGCCCCTCGGTGGAGCTCGCGAGCTGAACCGCGTCGAAGCCGAATTTTTCGCGCAAGCGATCGATCGCGATCGAGCGCCGCCCGCTTCGATCGAACAGATCGAGCTGGACGCCGTCGACCTCGAATTTCGAGAGGGCCACGCCGAGGAGGCGCACGCCGAGATCGCGGCTGCGCGCACGGCGGTAGAGATCGAAGATGGCGCGCTTGATGTCGACGTCGTGGTGCGTCGCTGCGATCGTGGCGCTCCGTGAGATCGTCTCGAAGTCGACGTACCTGAGCTTCAGGGTGACCGTACGCGCCTTCATGCCCCGCTTTCGGGAGCGCCAGGCGACGCGCTCGCAGAGGCCGGAGAGGATCGCGTCGCTGTCGGTCAGGCTCCGCTCGAGGAAGGTGCGCTCGTTCGAGATGCTTCCGACTCGCTCGCCGAAGGGATCGTGCTCGCGAAACGCAGGCCGCTCGCGGCCGAGCTCGGTGACACCGAGCCCGCGTGCCGCCCGCCGAATCTCCGACGTGGAGCTCCCGAAGATCGGACGAAGCTGCTCGTCGGGCGCGAGCACGAGCTCGCCGAGCGTCTCGATGCCGCGACGGTGGAGCTTGTTCTCCGAGACCGGGCCGATGCCGGGCAGCTTTCGAACGGGCAAGGGCGCGAGGGTCGCTGCCTCGGCGCCCGCGGCGACGAGGAGGACGCCGCGCGGTTTCGCGAGCCCGCTCGCGACCTTCGCCATGGGTTTGCTGGTGGCGATCCCGGCGCTCGCCGGCAGGCCGAGCTCGGTGCCGATCGCGTCGGTGATCTCGCAGACCACGCGCTTGATCGTCGCGTCTGCGTCGGCATCGCTCGCTCGGTGATAGAGGCGCTCGCAGCCGTGAAAGTCGATGTAGTGCTCGTCGATGCTCGCGGCGCGGACGACCGGGCTGAAGCGCTCGACGATCGCGCGCGCACCGGCGGAGTACTTGGAATACTCGTCGTGACGGCCCGGCAAGAAGATCGCGCGCGGCGCGAGCTTGCTCGCGTCCTTGATCGACATGCCAGAGCGCACGCCGAACGCGCGCGCTTCGTAGCTGGCCGAGGTGACGACACCGCGCCCACCTTTGTGTCCGCCGACCACAACCGGCTTGCCGGCGAGCGACGGATCGAAGAGCCGCTCGACCGACACGAAGAAGGTGTCGAGGTCGAGGCAACAGATCCGCGGGGCGGCCGCGTTCATGGCGACGTGAAAGCGTACTATACATCCGTTCCGTGTCCAGGTCCGTCGAAAGGAGGGCTCGCCGACGACGTAGGCTTAGGCATGCGGGTCCTCGCCCTCCTCGCCTTCGCGTTCGGATGCTCGTCGTCCGAGCCGGCGATCACGGCTCTCGACGACCGCGCCGGCGCATGTCCTCCGGGCACGCATCTCGAAGGCGAGACGTGTCGAGCGAACGTGGTGCTCGATTGCCCGGCGGGTACGCAGTTCCGGGACGGCATCGGATGCGTTGCGATCGTCGTCGAGCCGACGGCCACGCCGTCGGCAACGGCGCCGCCGACTGCAACGACCGCTGAGCCCGTGACGCCTGCGCCCTCGGCGACTGCGTCCGCAGAGCTCGGCCCCTGCGGATGCCGCGTGAACGATCTGGGCTGCATCATGCGATGCGGGCCGAGGCCGCCTCCGCTCGCGACCGCATCTCCGACGGGTGAGTTCGATCGTGCGGCAGCTGCCAATGCCCTCACCGGAGCGGCGCGGGCAGCCCAGGTCTGCCGCCGCATCCCCGGCCCAACCGGGCCAGGAAGCATCGCCGTCGTCTTTCAGCCGAGCGGCACCGTGCTGCGGGCGACGGTGCGCGAGCCCTACGCGGGAACGCCGACAGGGGACTGCGTGGAGAAGCTGTTCCAGCAGGCGACCGTGCCGGCGTTCCGAGGCGATCCAGTGGCGGTCTCGAAGACGTTCCGGATCGACTGAGCGCTACATCTTGATGCCGCGCTCTTCGCGGACCGCGGCGTTCTTCGCCTCGGCCTTCTTGAGCGCAGGACGCGCGCCGAGCCGCTCTGCATACGCAGTGAACACCGGCGTCGGCTCGATCATCTTGAACGTCATCATGTAGCGGAGCGTTCCGCCGAAGATACAGTCGGCCATCGAGAACGAATCGCCGAGGATGTAGTCGCCGTTCTTCAGCGCGCTCTCCATCGCGGCGATCATCGAGTTGTAGTTGCCCCAGCCTGCCTGGCCCTCTTTGAAGGTCCAGTTCTGCATCTTGGCCAACGAGCCGGGCTCGATGACGCTCGGCGCGAAGAGCGACCAGCGAAGGTAGGTGCCGCGCTTGGGATCGTCGAGCGCGGGTGCGAGCTTGCCCGGTGCGTACCGATCGGCGAGGTAGAGGCCGATCGCTGCGTTCTCGGTCACGACGGTGTCGCCGTCCTTCAGGATCGGCAGCTTGCCCATCGGGTTCAGCGCGACGACGTCGGGCGCCTTGTGGCCGCCGCCGAGGATGTCGACGAACTTGAGCTCGTACGGGACGTTGGCTTCTTCGAGCATCCAGACGGTGCCTGCGGCGCGCGAGAACGGGTGGTGGTAGAGGACGATGGACATGAGGGGCTCCTTCGTGTTGTGCGACGAAGGTTACGTACCCGAGCGAGCCCTCCGGGTCAGCGACGGAACGCCGCGGCCGCGCAGGTCGCGGTCACCGCTTGTCCGCGTCTGAGCAGCTACAGGCGCGAATCGATCGTGCGCGTCGTCGGCACCGACGCAGGCACTGTGGGCTGTGCGGTGGGGTTCGCCAGCACGCCGTCGAGGACCGCGATTTGCGCTTCGAGCATCGACACGTCCCGTGCCAGTGCGTCACGCTTGGCGAGCGCCTCGATGAACGATCGAAACGCGGCGCTGTCACGCGTCGCGGCCGGCAGGCCGGCGCCGCTGCGATCGCCTTGTCCGCGACCGAGGTCGGAGAGCACCAGGGCGAGCTTTCCGCGTTCGGCGTCCGAGGTCGCGGTCGCGAGGACCTGGGCCGACAGATCCTCGATCCGGCGGCCCGCGATCTGGACTTCTTTCAGGCGGGCCCGCACGGCGGCGTCGAGCTTGAGCCGCCTGGCAATGACAGCGTTGTCACGCAATCGGATCTGCGCGTCGACGAGGCCACGGAGGGCGTCGACGGTCTGTGCGTACTGGTTCAAGAGCTGAACGGTCCGCAGATCCACCGGTGGCGCGCTCGCGGCGGTCGGAGGCGTATCGGGCACGCAGCCGAAGAGACCGAAGAGGCCGAGGAGGCCCAAGGTGACGGCGGGTCGCACGAGCCGAACTTAGCAAACCTAGGGCCAGGCCGACGGAAGCTCGCCCTTCTCGCAACGACCGGTCAGCCGCTTGACCGCCACGGCGGCCGCGGCGATAGCCCGATGGCAGGCCGCTTTTTATTTCGAGCACCATGTCGAGAGCCCGCCCCGGGCTCCGACTCTCTCTCGAAGGCGCCGAAGATCGGTGCCACGAAGGAGCCAGACAACCATGAAATTCATGCTGATGATGAATGCGCCGCGCGGGGATGGGGACTGGGCAGTCATGTCCTGGGCACCCGAGGACCTGAAGGCTCACATCGGGTTCATGAAGAACCTCGCCCAGGATCTCAGCGCCGCGGGTGAGCTCGTCGCGGCCGAGGGGCTCGCCTCCCCCGGGCAGGCGAGGATCGTCCGGGCCGGCAAAGGCGGCGCTCCGGAGGTTACCGACGGTCCGTTCGCCGAGTCGAAAGAGTTCTTGGCCGGCTACTGGATCGTCGACGTCGAGACGCCGGAGCGCGCCTACGCGATCGCCGCGCGAGCCTCTTCTGCACCCGGCAAGGGCGGCAAGCCGCTCAACCTCGCGATCGAGGTCCGTGAGGTGATGAGCGCGCCACCGGTCGAGCCTTGATCCGAGCCGCAGATCCCGGCGAGCACTTGCTGCGCGACCTGGCGCCGCAAGTGCTCGGGGTGATCGTTCGACGCTACGGCGATTTCGGCGCCTCCGAGGACGCCGTCCAAGAAGCCCTCGTCGCTGCGGCGATGCAGTGGCCGGCCGAGGGCGTCCCCGACAATCCGCGCGCGTGGCTCATCCACGTGGCATCGCGCAAAATGACCGATCACCTGCGCGCAGAGCTCGCGCGGCGACGGCGCGAGACCTTCGTCGTCATGCAAGCGCCGGCCGACGAGGCCGTCGTCGCGGCGCTCGACGAGCGCGAGGAGGATCATAGCGACGATCCTGTCATTCTCTTGTTCATGTGCTGCCACCCTTCGCTCACGCGACCGTCGGCCATTGCCCTGACGCTCCGAGCGGTGGGCGGCCTCACCACGGCCGAGATCGCGAGCGCGTTCTTCGTCCCCGAAGCGACGATGGCGCAGCGAATCAGCCGGGCGAAGCAGACGATCAAGAAGAGCGGGGTGCGCTTCTCGATGCCGTCCGGCGACGAGCGCGCCGAGCGGCTCGGCGCGGTGTTGCACGTGCTCTACCTCATCTTCAACGAAGGCTACGCGACGAGCAGCGGGCCGACGCTCCAGCGCGTCGACCTCTCGAGCGAGGCGATTCGCCTGACGCGTAGGGTGCACAACCTCTTGCCGTCCGACGCCGAGGTCACGGGGCTTCTGGCGCTGATGCTCCTCACCGACGCACGGCGCGAGGCGCGAACCGGTCCGGACGGCGAGATCATTCCGCTCGACGAGCAGGACAGGTCGCGCTGGGACCGAGCCTCGATCGAGGAGGGCGTGGCGCTCGTCACCTCTGCCCTGTCGAAGGGCGCGGTCGGCTCCTACCAGCTTCAAGCCGCCATCGCTGCGGTGCACGACGAAGCAGCTCGCGCCGAGGACACCGACTGGCCGCAGATCCTCGCCCTCTACGGTCTCCTCGAGCGGATGAGCGACAACCCGATGGTCACCCTGAACCGCGCGGTCGCGGCCGCGATGGTCCACGGACCGAAGACCGGGCTTGACCTTCTCTCGTCGATCGATGCCGACCCGCGGATGAAGAACCATCACCGGCTCGAAGCCGTTCGCGCCCACCTCTTCGAGATGGCAGGCGATCGAGAGGCGGCTCTTCGCCACTACCGCGCCGCGGCAGAGCTCACCTCGAGCATCCCGGAGCAGAACTACCTTCGCGCCAAGGCCGCGAAGCTCGCGCACGAGAAGCGCTGACGGCCTAGCGCCGTCGTCTAGCGCGGCAGCTTCGGCAGACCCAAGATCTCGCGGGCCTTGTCGACCGCACGCGCGATGGTGAGGACGCAGGGATCGCACGCGCTGCCGCAGCAGTAGAGCCACTCGCTCGGGTCGCGATGCAAGAACTCGCGCACGAAGCCGTGCTGGCTCTCGTCGAGCCCGGCGTAGCGAGCGCCTTCGGCCACTGCGCGCTCTTCCTCGGGGCTCATCCCGAGCCGTGGCTTATCGCCGCGGCGGCCGAGCGGCAAACCCGAAGGACCGCGGACGGCATTCGCGCTAGAGTCGCGCCGTGCAGAAGCTGGAGAAGGGAATTCATCATTTTCAGGCCAACTACTTCGCCTCGAACCGCGAGCTCTTCGAACAGCTGGCAACCGCGGGACAACGGCCCGAGACCCTCTTCATCACCTGCTCCGACTCGCGCATCGTCCCTACGCTGATCACCAACACGGCGCCGGGTGAGCTCTTCATCGTCCGCAACGTCGGCAACATCGTGCCGTCGGTCCACCGCGGCGTCCTCGGCGGCGTCTCGGCGGCGATCGAATACGCGGTCGAGGTGCTCGAGGTAGGCAACGTGATCGTGTGCGGGCACACGGGCTGCGGCGCCATCGACGCCATCCTCCACCCCGAGCGCGTCGCTCATCTCTCGAACGTCAAGCGATGGCTCGACGAGTCGGCAGAGATCCCGAAGCTCATCCAGGAGCGCTACGGAAACCTGGAGCCCGAGGAGCGGATCATCGCCGCGGTCGAGGAGAACGTCCTCTTGCAGCTCCACAACCTGCGTACGTTCGACTTCATCGTGAAGCGCCTCGACGCGGGCAAGCTCAAGATGAACGGCTGGGTCTACAAGATCGCGAGCGGCGAGGTGTACGACTACGACCCGATCGCGGGGCAGTTTCTCCAGCTCGCCGGCGAAGATCACGAACGCCCGGCGCTCAGCTCGAGGCCGCCGCCGGCCGTCACCTCACCCGATCAAAGATAGAGCGCGCGAAGGCGGAGGATCGTCGCCGTTCCTACGCGGTGCGTGAGGTACCTGTCGTAGCGGCCCACCGTCGGCGACCGCTCCGCGATTCCCACCTGTCCGGAGCGCTGCGGCACCGTGAAGTACGCCACGCCGTCGTGGGTGAACACCACCTCGGCCTCACCGCACGCGCCGTCCGAGAGGTCGACGGTGACGTCGATCACACCTTCTTCGCGTGGCCGAGCGCTCCACGCTTCGTCGTCGGCGAGCAGCGAGTAGTCGCCGGCCACGAGGCGCATCCAGCGGTGAGCATGGAGAGAGACAGGCCGGCCGGCGACCTCCTCTACGATCGGCGAGAGCTCGCCGGCGATGCGATCCGGAATGCGGTCTCCGGATGCGTGGTAGCTCCCCCGGTGCGCGAGATCGAAGCGCTCGAATCGGGCGGATGCCAGCGTCCGCTGCGCTTCTGCCAGCGCTGCATCGGAGATGAGGCCTTCTGCCGTTGCCGACCGCAACGTCGTCCGGCGAAAGTCGAGCACGAGCGTCCGGCGCGCTTCTGCGTTCATCGGATGAACCATCCCGCGAGCGACAGCCGGCCGCCGGCTGTGACCTCGCGAACGCGGTGAAGGCTCGTGTCGCCGACGCCGAAGAGGACGCACCGGTTCGCGCGAGGCGCGATCGTCGTCGCGACGGTCGTTCTCACGATGGCGCCGCCGTCAGTCTCGCAGGCATAGAGATCGAGCTCGCCGCCTCGCGTGCCGTCGAGCACGTCGACGTAGAAGGCGAAGGCGACGCGGCGACGGCCGCCGGCGTCGCGATCGGCGTGCGGCAAGAGGTAGTGCCCAGGCAGGTAGGCGTACGCGCGCACCTCGAGGTCACGCGTCCGCTCGCCGGTGATCGCTTCGATGGCGCCGAGCACCTCGCTCGACCGAGCGAGCTCTCGGAATCGCTGAAACGCCGGTGAAACCGGCGGCGAGCCCGAAGCCATGACGTCGAAGATCTCGTCCTGGAGGTTGTCGGCAGGCTCTTCGTCGAACGCCGCGACGAGCTCTTGCCGGAAAGCCTCGCCGGCAAAGTCGTCGATCACAGCATGCGGAAAGGGCGCTGCGATCGCGTAGCGCGCGGCGAGATCGCCGACGTTCCACCGCGCGGGATCGATCATCAGCGCGCTGGCTTCTTCGCGGAACATCGCGCTCAGTTCTTGAGACGGTAGCCGGTCTTCAGCATCCAGGCGACGCACCCGACGCACAGGACCATGAAGAGGAACGTCATCCCGAAGCTGATGTCGACGCGCACGTCCGATGCGTCGAAGAAGCTCCACCGGAAACCGCTGACGAGGTAGACCACCGGATTGA
>JBGTSH010000276.1:0-14600 GCA_041940405.1 Polyangiaceae bacterium | reverse complement strand
CGGCGTCGCCAGGCCCAGCGCACAGGGGCAAGCGATGATCAGGACGGCGACGGCGTTGACGAGCGCATGCGCGAGCGGGGGCTCGGGTCCTAGGATCGCCCAGGCGACGAAGGCCACCACGGCAACGCCGATCACCGCCGGTACGAAGTAGGCTGACACGCGATCGGCGAGCGCCTGGATCGGAGCGCGGCTTCGCTGCGCAGCTGCGACCATCGCCACGATCCTCGCGAGGAGCGTCTCGCTCCCGACGCGCTCGGCCCGCATGAGCAGCGTGCCGGTCCCGTTCATCGTGGCGCCCACGAGGCCGTCGCCGGCCGCCTTCTCGACCGGTATCGGCTCGCCGGTTACCAGCGACTCGTCGACCGTGCTGGCCCCTTCGAGGACGACGCCGTCGACCGGGATCTTCTCGCCCGGCCGAACGCGGAGCACGTCGCCGGCGGACACGTGCTCGAGGGCCACGTCCTCTTCGGCTCCGTCCGTTCGGACGCGGCGTGCCGACTTCGCCGAGAGTCCCAAGAGGCTCTTGATCGCAGCGCCGGTCTTGCTGCGCGCGCGGAGCTCGAGCACCTGGCCCAGCAAGATGAGGGTCACGATAACCGCACCAGCTTCGAAGTAGACCGCCACCTCACCCGTGGTCTCGCGGAAGCCGGCGGGGAAGAGGCCGGGGACGAGCGCGGCGGCGATGCTGTAGCCGTACGCGGCCGTCACGCCCATCCCGATGAGGGTGAACATGTTGGGGCTCTTGTGGCGGATCGATTGGACGGCGCGCTCGTAGAACGGCCACGCAGCCCACGTGCAGACGGGCGTCGCCAGCGCGAGCTCGAGCAGCACACGCGTGCGGTGGCCGAGCGCGTGGGAGATCGCGTGGCCGAAGATCATGTCGCCCATCGAGACGACCAACAGCGGAAGCGTGAGGAGCGCGGCGATCAGAAACCGACGCGTCATGTCGCGGAGCTCGGTGTCGTCCTCCGCAGCGTCGGTGGGCACCTCGGGCTCGAGCGCCATGCCGCACTTCGGGCAGCTCCCCGGCCCGACCTGCCGCACCTCCGGGTGCATCGGGCACGTGTAAATTGCTCCTGGCGCTACCGCGCTGTCCCCGTGTCCGTGCCCGTGCCCGTGCCCGTGCCCGTGCTCATGCCCGTGCTCCGCCCGCTCCTTCTGCAAATACTTCGAGGGATCCGCCTTGAACTTCTCGAGGCACTTCGGGTTGCAGAACCAGTGCTCTGTTCCCTCGTGCGCAAGCTTGTGGCGCGTCGTGGGCTTGACCTTCATCCCGCAGACGGGGTCGATCCGGGTCTCCCCTTCGGCGGACGGGGCGGGCTCATTCTGGGGAGGGGGGGTCGGGTGCATTTCGGGATCGCCCCTATCGCAAGGCGTGCTAGAAGGACCTTACCCCTCCCCCCGGGGGGGGGCCAGGAGAAATGAGACCCGATGGCTCCGCTCTCACGTAGACAGGCTCTCCTCGGCGGCGCGCTCGGCGTCGGCGGCGTGGCGCTCGCGGCGCAGCGGGCGCTCGCGGCGCAGGGTGCTCCCTCCGGCCGCGGGTGGGAGGCGACGTACAGCGGGGGACCGCAAGACGCCAAGCCCGAGCCGCCGGGCCAGCCGGGCAAGGACTACACGCCGGTCGTGACGCCGAACGGCGTCGCCCTTCCCTTCAAGGTCGTCGACGGGGTGAAGGTCTTCCACCTCGTAGCGGAAGAGGTCGACCACGAATTTCTGCCGGGGCTGCGGGCGAAGTGTTGGGGCTACAACGGCCGCGTACACGGACCGACGATCGAAGCTGTCGAAGGCGATCGCGTTCGCATCTACGTGACCAACAAGCTGACGGCTCCGACGAGCGTTCATTGGCACGGAGTGTTTCTGCCGAACGGCATGGATGGCGTCGCCGGCCTCACCCAGCGCGCGATCGATCCGAAGCAGACCTTCAAGTACGAGTTCTCGCTTCGGCAGCACGGCACGTACATCTATCACTCGCACCACGACGAGATGACCCAGATGGCCCTCGGTTTGATGGGCCTCTTCATCATCCACCCTCGCCGGCCGAGCCCGGAATACAAGGTCGACCGCGACTTCGCCATGCTGCTCAGCGAGTGGCACATTCCGGCGGGGGCTTCGCGGCCGAACCCGAACTCGATGAACGAGTTCAACGTTCTTACGATCAACGCCAAGTCGTTCCCCGGGACTGCGCCGCTCGTCATCAAGAAGGGGGACCGCGTTCGATTGCGCTTCGGCAACCTCTCCGCGATGGATCACCACCCGATGCACATGCACGGCCATTACTTCAAGCTCGTCGCGACCGACGGGGGTCAGATCCCGAAGAGCGCGCAATGGCCCGAGGCGACGGTGCTCGTACCCGTCGGCACCACGCGTGACGTCGAGTTCGTAGCCGACGCGCCCGGCGATTGGCCGCTGCATTGCCACATGACCCATCACGTGATGAACCAAATGGGACACGGCTTCCCCAACACCACGGGGATGAAGAGCGACGAGCTCGACAAGAAGGTGCGAAAGCTCGTGCCGGGCTACATGACGATGGGCCAGAACGGCATGGGCGACATGGCCGACATGAAGATGCCGGTGCCCAAGAACAGCGTGCCGATGCTCGGCGGGCCGACGCCGTTCGGAACGATCACGATGGGGGGCATGTTCACGGTCATCAAGGTCCGCGAGGACTTGAAGTCGTACGACGCCGATCCCGGCTGGTATCAGCACCCCAAAGGCACGGTCGCGGATGTCGCGGCCGCGGCCGATCTCACCCGTGACGGAATCAAGGTATGAAATTGCTCTCTGATTCGCACCCTGACGGGCGCGAAATGCGCATCGCCATCGCCGGCTCGTTTGCCCTCCTCCTTGCCTGTGCCAGCGACTTCGAAGTACCGGCCGACAGCGCCGCCAACGTCAAGGCGGCCGAAGCGCCGCCGGCGTCGCCTCCGGTCGACGCGCTGGCCGCCAACTTCAATCCCGACAACGCCGCGCCCGGCTCCGAGCCTGCGCCCGCGGCGGCGGAGTACACCTGTCCGCACCACCCCGAGGTCGTCTCCGACAAGCCGGGCATCTGCCCCAAGTGCAAGATGGACCTCGTTCCCAAGAAGCCCGAGCCGAAGAAGACCGGCGGCGAGCCCGGACACGATCACGGCACAAACGACCATACCAGCCATGGGGCACACCCGTGAGACGCCCGCTGCTCGCGGCAGTCGCGAGCGTTCTTTTGTTCGGATTCGGCTGCGTCTCCCACAACGCCGGCTATGACGTCGCGCGGCGAGAGCTCGCTTCGCGCGCCGACGTCGAGCTGCCTGCAGATGCCGGCACCGCACCCGACGACAGGGTCGTACGCGATCTCTTGGCGAAGCCGCTCACGGCCGACTCGGCTGCACGCATTGCGCTCTGGAACAACGCCGAGGTGCAGGCGGCTCTCGACGACATCGGCGTGGCGCGCGGCGCCGTCGTCGCGGCGCTGGCGCTACCCAACCCGCGGGCGGGCTTCGGGGCGAGCTTTTTCGGCGACGGCGAGCCCGACATCGACCTCGATCTGACGATCGACATCACGCACCTCTTTCTCATGCCCGCACGCGAGGCGGCCGCATCCGCTGCGCTCGAAGCGACCGCGCTCGAGGCCGCAGGCGCGGCGCTCGACATAGCGTTCGAAGCGCGAACGGCGTTCTACGTCCACGAAGCTGCGAGCGAGAAGCTCGAGCTCGAGAAGACCGTCCTCTACGCGGCTGCACAGTCCGCCGACATCGCCAAGCGCCTGAGTGAGGCGGGCAACGTGCCGGCGCTCGAACAGCTCACCGAGCGCGCGCTCTACGAAGAGACACGCGTCGCGGTGGCCCAGGCCGAGACCGAGCTCGTGGTCGCTCGCGAGCGTCTGAACGCCGTGATGGGCGTCTTCGGAGAGCGCGGCGCGCAATGGACGTCGGCGGGCAAGCTGCCGGAGCCGACGGCGTTCGACGACGCGAAGCTCGAGACACGCGCCGTCGAGAAGAACCTCGACCTTCGCGCCCTCGAGAAGCGCTACGAAGCGGCCTCGGGGCGCACCGACCTCGCGTGGGCCGAGGGCTTGGTCCCCGAAGTCGGAGCCGGCGTGGGCGCCGAACGGGACGATGGAGAGTGGGGCATCGGCCCCCGCATCGAAGTCGACATTCCCCTCTTCTACCAAGGGCAAGGTGCAGCCGATGCAGCAGAGGCGGATGCCCGAGCTGCGAGGCACCGTCATGAAGCGATCGCCACTCGCGTTCGCGCGACCGCGCGCGCCGTCCGAGCGCGACTGCGAGCCACCGGCGAGCGCGCGTCGTTCTATCGAACGACGCTCCTGCCCCTCCGCGAGAAGATCGTCGACGAGACGCTCCTCCAGTACAACGCCATGAACACCGGGCCGCTCCAACTTCTCGCGGCGAAGCGCGATCAGATCGAGACCGCGACCGCCTACGTGGACGCACTTCGCGACCACTTCACCGCGCGAGCCGAGGCTGAGGCTCTCTTGGCAGGACGACTCCCGGGGATGTCTGTCAGGTTCGCGGAGCGGCGAGGCTCGTCGCGTCGTTCGACGTCCGACGGCCATTGACGCTCCTGCACACTCGTCGGGCGTGACTAGCGCTGGGGTGGCACGGCCGTTGCGCCACAGGTGGTGACGCAGGAGTCGACGGCCATGACGAACCAGTCCAAAGAGGCGTGTGCGCTGGCGGTGTTGCTCGGTGGGGCGCTCCTCGCCATGGGGTGCGAGCCCCGGTTCGAGCCGTTCCCCGAGGAGAAGGAACGCTCGGTTCGCGACTTCGAGGAAAAGCGCCTCGAGGGGCGACAGCCCGAAGAGAGCTACGGTCACGAGCGCGCCAGAGCCGAGCGCCTCGACTTTCTCGAAGCCGCGACGGCACGGCTCGACGCCATCGACCGCTCGAGCGGCAGCCCAGCCGAAGGGGAGCGCGCGGACCTCAGAAAGTCGATCGAGCGCGCGCCTGACGTATCGGCAATCGATTGGCAGAACTACAAGCTCTTGACCGACGCACGCCTCGCCGCGCTCGAATAGAGATTCAGGGAAGGCAGGTCGAGCTCGCCTTCGCCGCTGCCCTCAGCTCCCCGAGAAATCGCGGATGACGCCGATCACGCGCGGCTTCGCGCCGCCCCGGACATGCACCTCGATCGGGTCGAGCACGTCGCCGTCGCGTCGCATCTGAAGCCGGTACCTGGCGTACGAGCTCTCGCCCGGGCCGCTCAAGCAAACCTCACCCCTCTTGCCGACCGGTGAGGTCTCGATCACGTCGCCATCCTCGACGCGCTCGGCGACGCCGCCGGTCGCGAGGCCGTGCAGCACCGAGAGATCGATCATGCAGAGCCCGCGGTCGGACACGTCGAACCGATCGAACGCGGTGATGTCGGTCATGTACGCGAGCCCGATGAGCCGTTGTCTCGCCATGATCGTATCGACGAGGTAGCGCGAGGCCGCCGGGTCGCTGAGCTTGCCCGTCGCGACCGCCGCTTCGACGTGCTTGCGCGTGAAGCGCATGACGATCTTCGCCGCCCAGAACGCGTCGGCGTCGGTACGCTCGTAGAAGGGGTAGTACGGCTTCTTCTCGCGCCAGAGCTCCGGCGGCGTGTCCGGGAAGTAGCGCCCCACCGTGCGGAACGGTTGCCCGCCCCCGCCTTCCCAAGGGCGCTTCCAGAGCCCGAAGGTGAAGAGCGAGCCGAGCTGGTACTCGTAGTCGAAGGCGTAGGCGTAGCCGACCCAATCGTGCGTTATGGCGTGCGCGCCGAGCGTCTCTCCGAAGTCCATCAAATGGTGCTTCAAGAATTTTCGGCCGCCCTCTTCGACGTACATGTCGATGGTGTTGTGCTCGCCCATGTCGGAATGGTCGAGCCAGGTCGAGAAGACTTGCAGGCCGCGAAGCGAGCGGCGGTGCTCGTGATCGATCGTGTCGTTGGGATCGTCGTCCCGTCGCCCTCGCGGCGAAAAGCCTCCCTTTGGCTTTCCGTCGAGCAGCTGGCTCGCGAGGCCCCGGTACTCGCCGAGGCGCGCCGGCGGGCTCAGCTTGAGCACCTCTTCGAGCTCCTTGGTTCCGAGAGGAAGGTCCTCGTGGATGCCCTCGTCGTAGGTCGCGTGCGCGTCGATTTTCAGATCCGCCAGCTTGAAGGTCACCACGTTGTCGCTCGGGACGTGGTAGCCCATCGCCCAGAAGAGGCGTGAAACGATCGCGCCGTTCGCGGTCCGCATCTCCGGCCAGAGATCGAGCTTGAGGAGGTACTTGCGGCCTTTGGCGTCTTTGATGAAGAAGCCCGCGTTCGACCCTTCGCTCTTGCCTTTGGTGACCAGGAACGGCGGCTCCGGTGGCGGGCCGCCCACGCCTCTGGCGACGTCGTCCGGCGTGAGATCGAAGCGTCCGATCCGGTTCTCGAACCACGTCGAGTCGGGCACCTCGTCGAGCGCGTTGATGTCCTGTGCCACCTGTTTGTCCGGTAGGGAGAGGGCGCGATCGGCAGGCTCCCAGACCATGAGCCGCGCGTAGCGAGAGAGGCGGACCCGCTCGTTCTCCTCGGGCTCGGAGATGGTGCGATCGTCGTTTACGCGCCAAACGACCGGCGCATCGTGAAACGTCAGCTCGGAGGCGCAGCTCGTCCCGAGCGAAATGGCCGCGACGACGGCTGCGGCTCGCCTCATAGCTCGGCTCCTTTCTTCGAGAACTCGGAGAACGGATCGGTCGTGAGAAAGACCTGTACGCCTTCGCCGCCCGCGATCTGGACGCCGAAGAGCTTGCTTTCTTTCGTGTGCAAAGTGAGCCCGCCGCCGCCGGAGAAGACGTAGTTCTCGGGCTCGACGAGCTGTCTGTAGTCGCGGCCGACACTTCCCATTTCGACGAACAGCGAGGCCGAGAGCATCTCGTGGACGGGATAATGGTATTCGACGGCTACCAGCGCGGTGTTCTTGTCGCGGAAGCGGTTGAGGTCGTAGCCACGCAGGCGGTGCGGACCGCCGAGGCGCGGCATGTCGGCGAACGGAATCTTGTCGTCCTCGCCGTGCACTGCTTCGTGCGACGCGTGCAAGACCAAGACTCTGTCACCGCCCCAGAGATCGATGTAGCCGGTGATGGCCGCGCCGTAGTGCACGTACCCGAAGTCGTCTTGGGGCGGCACGCCACCGCCGAGCGCTTCGAAGAGCAGACCGCTGTTCGTCGCCCCCCGAGGCGATCGCGTATCGACGCGGATGTCCGCGAGGGCTTGCATCAACGCGTAGCCCTGGTCGAAGCCGGGCAGCGTCGACGTGTCGTAAACGTCGGCGATCGACGGCTCCGGCTGCGTTTCATCGAGCCTCGGGTCGAACTCGCGGTGATTCAAGGTTCCAATGACGCCGACGTTGACCGCCTCGTGAACCGCGACGCCGGGCCTCAGCTTCACGAGGCCGCGCTGCTGCTGGAACACCGTTTTGACGTGCGCTTGTCGCGGACCGATGTCCTCTTGGAGCGGTCCATCCTGCGTCTCGCCGGGACCGTAGCCCCAGAAGTTCTGGTGCGGCTCGATCTCGAACCGCGTCCCGACGTCGATGCTGAAGATCGATCCTCCGACGCGTGGCGCTTCGAAGGCGAGATCGTACGCCTGCGTGTAACGACCTCCGAACTTCCCCGAGAGCGAGATCCGCTCCTCGTGCTTGCCGAGACCGCCGTGAAAGGCGGAAAACCCCGCAGTGAGCCCCTGACCGCTGAAGAAGCTGAGGTAGGGGAGGACCGCGGCGTTGCGTTCGTCGTTGTAGAGAAAGTCGATGACGTGCTCGGGGATTTGGTACTTCCCGGCGACGTAGAGGAGGCCCTCGACCGGCAGGAAGACCGTGTACATCACGGCGCGCGGAACGCCGAGGATTGCCCGCGGGAGCGAGAGGGCTGCGTCCGCGGGATCGACGCCTGGCTCGTCCCTCAGACGGCGCGCGGCCTCTGGCTGCGACTCGTTCGTCGATCCATCGTCGCCAGGGATCACACGCGGCCGATTTCGCCACGCCTCGTCGGCTGCAGCTTCGGGCTCGGCGAGGGCAAGACCTTTCCACAGGATCGTGCAGGAAGCTGAAAGGAATCCGGCGAGCAGCCGCGACATGGGATTTCTCGCGACCAGCACGAAGCAGGCCAGACGTCCGCGTGAGCGCGTCCCCAGCTGCGTGGAGTTCTGATAAGCATGGGAGCGTGCCCCGGAAGAAGCGTCCCCATGTCGCCACGCTCGAGGAGATTCGCATCACTCGCGATGGCGAGTACGCGATCATCGCGTACGCGGACGACTCGATCGCGACGACGCAGTATCACATCGGGGCGGATCGCCTCGCTCGGATGAGCGACGAAGACATCCTCATGCTGTGGAACGCGGGGCTCGCGACGAAGGAAGACGACGTTCGTTCCCGTCGAGACATGGGGAGCGCGCTCACGCGAGGGAACGTCCTTGCCTGCCAGGTGCGAGATGCGCCCGCCGACCCCGACCACCCGTTCCTTCTGGCCGATGGGCGAACCTTCACCGCGATGGAACTGGCAAAGCTCTTGGGCACGCATGTTGGGTGGTCGGTCCGAATCGAGCTCGTGCCTCCGGCCCCGGACAGCGGCTCTTCGATGAAGGACTGAGCCGCGCGCGGCAGCTCAGCGTCACGGCGCTTCGACGACGGTGAGCGTGACGTCGACGACGCCGGCCCGAATCATGCCGAGCTGCTCGGCGGCCCGGCGCGAGAGATCGATCACGCGCGCATCGGCGTAGGGCCCGCGGTCGTTGATGCGGACGCGCACGCTCCGGCCGTCGGAGCGCGCGACCTCGACGATCGTTCCGAACGCCAGCGTGCGATGCGCTGCCGTGAGCTTTTGTGGATCGTATCGCTCTCCGCTCGCCGTCTTTCGTCCCGCGAGCTTGTCGGAGTAGTAGCTCGCTCGCCCGCGCTCGACGCCGGTGCGCGCCGGCTCGGAAGGCGGCGTTGCTCGCGGCGCCGGCGGAACGTCGATCTCTGGCGCGCGGTACGGATCGCGCATCGTGGGGTCCGGATGTCTCGGCGCACGCACGTCCGCGCAGGCGGCGATGAGGAGGAGCGTGAGGATCCGGGGCTCGCGCACGCGGGCGATGCTAACGCGAGAACGCCGCTCGCACGCCGAAAACGCCCACGAGGCCGGCGAGCGTGCAAAGTATCAGCGTGACGAGAACGTTCGCGATCGCGGCGAGAAGCGCGTCATTCGAAGCGAGCTTGTAGGTCTCGTAGTTGAACGCCGAGTACGTCGTAAAACCACCCATCACGCCCGTGCCGAGCGCGAGCCGAAGCGTGGGCGGCATGAGATCGGTGCGATCGCCGAGCGCCATGATGACGCCCAAGAGGAGCGATCCGACGACGTTGACCGCGAGCGTACCGTAGGGAAACTCCCCACCGAGGCGGGATTGGGCGAAGAGCGTCACGCCGTACCGCGCGGCGCTGCCGACAGCGCCGCCGAGGGCGACCAGAAGCACCTCTTTCATTGTGGCGTCGCCGGCGGCAGTGGGACCGAGAAGGTATCGAGCGCCGCCCCTGTCTCGTCGATCGTCGTCGCGTCGATCGCGCTGGATCCGACCTCGAAGTGGACCACGTGGAACCACGCACCCGACGCCACGCGGAGCGCAGCCTCTTCGGGGCGGCTCTCGACGTTCTCGTCGACGTCGCCGAGGAGGCCGCCGCCGCCCGCCGACGTGACGTAGGTGAGCGAGCCTGTCTCGAAGCGCTCGTAGCCATGCATGTGACCCGCGAGGACCATCACCACGCCGTGCTCGAGGAACAGCGGCTCCATCAGCGAGCGGAGCCCGGGATCCGACGAGCTGTCGCCGACGGTGATCAGCGGACGATGCATGTAGACGATCGACCCGCGAAAGCCGGGCGAAGCTGCCGCGCTCTCGAGGTTCTGGGCGAGCCAGATGCCTTGGGGGCTGTTCGGTGCGAGGTCTTGCTCGGTGTCGAGCGCGAAGAACCAGACGCCGCCCGAGTGGAAGCGGTAGTACTTCCGATTGGCGTCGCCGTCGAAGCCCGCGCCGGCGAAGAGGCGATCGTAATAGTCGGCGTACTCGGTGTCGTTCTCGGACTCGTGATTGCCGATCGACGGCATGAACGCCGCCCCCGAGAGCATCGGCTGCATCGAGATGAACCACTGCGACCAGGAGTCGAAGACGGACGAGTAATACTGGATGTCTCCGAGGTGCACGACGAAGTCGGGCGAGCGCATCAGCTCGAAGTCGATGATCGCTTCGGTCGGGCCGATGGCGGGGTTCGTGTCGCCGATCGCCATGAAGCCGAAGGACTGTCCGCTCGGCTTGGCGGTGCAGAAGCGCCCTTCTCGCGTGGGGTCGGCGACGATCGCGTACTTGTAACAGACGCCCGGCATCAGCCCGTCGACTGCCACCTCGGTCGTGTAGTACGTGCCGGGCAGGTCCGGCGGGACGTCGAAGAGATCGTAGTAGGTCGTCACCGTCGCCGGCGTCTGCGTACCGGTGACCGTCACCGGTGCGCCGCCTGCCTCAGGCTCGATCGTGATCTCTGCGGCCATCGGCTTGCACGCGTCCCAGCGAATGAGCCCGCTCGTCTCTGCCGGCTGCAGCGACCAAGGACCGTGAAACACCCCGGATGCTGGGCATTCGATCTGGGCGACGCCGCCCCCGCTTCCGCCGCCGCCCGCCGGCCCGTCCGCTCCACCGCCGCCCTGCGAGGTACAGGTCTCGCAAGGAAGGCTCGGGGACTCGCACGAAGCGACGAGCGGCAGACCGAGCACCGCGGCGAGCCCGAGGGCTGCGATTCTGTCCACGCCGTCACGGTATCAGACCGAGGCGGCGGCGAGCGACCCGGCTTCACTGTCGCGCGAGGGCCGCGCGGGCGAACGCCCGTTCTTCTTCTTGGAGGTCCTGGATCATGTCGCCGGAGAGATCGACCGTCACCCGGTAGATCCTCCCGGTGAACGCGAACGGCGCGCGGTAGCGCGACGTCACTGCGGAGCCGGGGTTGCGGCCGACGGCGAGGCCTTGGCCGAGCGAGACGACCAGCGGGATCGTGCGCGACATCATCCCCTGGCCGACCAGCTTGTCGTCGATGTGGAGCGTGACCCGTCCCGGCGCGCCATTGCCGTTGGCGAGATCGGGCAGACCGGTCGGCTGGAACGAGAACCTCAGCGCCACGTTGCCGGGCACAATGGTCTCGGTCGATTCGAAGTGAAACTCTTGTAGGCCGACGTAGTTGTGAACGTAATGGAGCTTCGAGTCTTGCACGAAGAACGTGTAGCCGCCGGGCATCCCGCCATGGCAGAGGAGCACCCCCTCCGCGCCGTGCTTGGGGACGTAGACCTCGGCGACGATCGAATGGGCGCGATTGAGGGTTCGTGCCGCCACGTTGTCCGGCACCGATTGCGTTCCGGGATAATAGACGAACCGCTCGCGCTGCTCGCCGAGCGTGGGTCGAGGCTCTGCCAGGCGCGTGGTGCCCCGGCTGTCGAGCGGTAGCACGTTGTACTTCCCGGCCTCCGCGTACCAGCGGGCGATCATCTCGATCAACTTGTCACGCCGAATCGCTGCGAGGTTCGTCGTCTCGGTCGGGTCGCCCTCGACGTCGTAGAGCTCCCACCCTTTCGCGTCGAGCTCGCGCAGCTTCTCTTCGGTGAGCTCGAGCTCGCCGAAGCCCGCGCTCGCTTCTGCGAACGACGGGCCGGGCCATGGACAGACCGCCCTCCACCCGTCGTGGTAGATCGATCGGTGACCGAACATCTCGAAGTATTGCGTCGAGCGCGGGGACTCGGCGTGCGGGTCGTCGAAGGTGGTTCGAAAGCTCGTGCCCTGAATCGGCGACTGCGCATAGCCACGGATCTGGGCCGGGGGCTGGATACCGACGACGTCGAGCACCGTGGGCATGAGATCGATCGCGTGAACGAACTGCGTTCTCACCTCGCCGCGGGCGCGAATCCCGCGCGGAAAGTGGACGATCAGCGGGTCCGAGACGCCGCCGCGATAGGTCTCGCGCTTCCACCGGCGAAACGGAGTGTTTCCGGCGAACGTCCACCCCCACGGGTAGTGATTGAAACAGCGCGGACCCCCGAGGTCGTTGATGGCGGCGAGGTTCGACTGCAGGTCGTCCTTCACGTTGTTGAAGAACCGGAGCTCGTTGACCGAGCCGTGCGGGCCGCCTTCGGCGCTCGCTCCGTTGTCGGAGACGACCATGACGAGCGTGTTATCGAGCTCGCCGATGCTCGCGAGAAAGTCGAGGAGCCTGCCGATGTGATGGTCGGTGTGCTCCAAGAAGCCGGCGAAGACCTCCATCATGCGGGCGTAGAGCTTGCGCTCGCCTTCGGGAAGGCTCGCCCACTCCTGGACGTCGGGATCTCGCGGAGACAGCTTCGCGTCCTTGCGGAGCAGCCCGAGCGCCTTCTGCCTCTCGAACACCAGCTCGCGGTACGCGTCCCACCCGCCATCGAAGCGGCCCTTGTACTTGTCCGCCCAGAGCTTGGGGACGTGGTGAGGCGCGTGCATGGCCCCCGTCGCGAAGTAGAGGAAGAACGGCTTCGTGGGAGCGAGCTGTTTCGCGTCGGCGATGAACTCGATCGCTTTGTTCGTGAGATCCTCGGTGAGGTGGTACCCCTCCTCGGGGGACTTCGGCGGCTCGATCTGATGGTTGTCGTAGACGAGATCGGGGTGGTACTGGCTCGTGTCTCCGCCCAAGAAACCATAGTAGCGCTCGAAGCCGCGGCCGAGCGGCCAGCGATCGTGCGGACCCGCTGCCGACGTCTGCTCGGCGGGCGCGAGGTGCCACTTCCCGACGCAGTAGGTGCTGTAGCCATTTTCGAGCAGCACCTCGGAGAGAAACCCGTTCTCGAACGGGATCTGTCCATTGGCGCCGGGGTAGCCGGTGGCTCCCTCGGTGATGCAGGCCATCGCGTTGGAATGGTGGTTTCTGCCCGTCAGAAAGCACGACCGCGTGGGAGAGCACAGCGCGGTCGTGTGCATGTTCGTGTACCTGAGGCCGTTCGTCGCGAGCCGATCGATGTGGGGCGTTCGAATCGGCGAGCCGTAGCAGCCGAGGTGGCCGAAGCCCGTGTCGTCGAGCACAATGAACAGCACGTTCGGTGCTCCGCGTTTGGCGCGCGCGGATTGCGGCCATGCGGGCTCCGACTCCGCGGCCGTGCGCTCCAGCCTTCCCGAGAAGGCTGCGCCTGGTCGGTAGTACTTCATGTCGCTATCCCCCAAATCAAGGCTGATGCCAGCAATCGCGGGACCACCCCGATCGCAGCGCTTTTCGGACGGCCTGGCCGCCCAGCTGAGCGGAAAGCGCCTGGTGGGCACACCGGCCGCGGCACAATCGGACGCGCGCCACCGGGGAGGCCTCGGTCGTGCATGACCAAGCAGCAGTCATCGGCGTCGCTCGGAAGTGTCGCCGGAGGAGTCTCCATGCTGCAGGTCTTTCACAACGTGACCCACTGCATCATGCGGGCGCTGGGGGCGAGGAGCGTCTACGTTCCCACGAGCGTGGGGGACGTTCACTTGTACGAGGCAGACGGTCCCGGTGCGCGCACGTTCGTGCTCATCCACGGCATCGGGACGGCCTCCACCTCGTACGCGTCGCTCTTTCGTGGCCTTCGTGCCAACGCGAAGCGCCTCATCCTGGTCGACTTGCCGGGTCATGGGCGCGGTCGCATGCGAGACGCCGAGCTGACCAAGCCGAAGCTCCTCGCCGGCGCCCATGAAGCACTCGACGCGGTCCTCGGTCGCGAGGACCGCGCCGTCCTCGGCGGCACCTCCCTCGGCGGGGCAGTGGCGCTCGACTACGCGCTGCTTCGTCCGAATCGGATCGGGGCGCTGGTTCTCCTCTCGCCGGGAGGCGCGCCGCTCACCAAGGAGGAGATCCGCGAGGTGAAGCGCCGCTTTCGACTGCGCTCTCGACGCGACGCGCGGCGGTTCTTCAGCGAGCTCATGCACCGGCCACCCATCTACACGCGCCTGTTCGAGCGTGAGCTCCTCGACGTGCTCGCGAGGCCGACAGTTCAAGGGTTCCTCGCCAACCTCGCGCCCGACGACTGTTTCGATGCCGCACGGCTGGCGCCGCTCGGCCTTCCGGTGCTGGTCGTGTGGGGGAAGAGCGATCGGATCATGCCGCGCTCGGGCCTCGCGTTTTATCGGCAGGCGCTGCCTCCGGGAACGATCTTCGAAGAGCCGGATGAAGTGGGGCACACACCCCACATCGAGAGGCCGGACTACGTGCTCGAGTGCCTGCTGCGATTCTCGTGAAGAGGCTAGAGCCAGGGGCTTTGCGCCTCTTGGCGAGGCGCTCGGTGACCTCCTTTGCCAACGCCTCGGCGTCGAGCGGGCCTTCGGTCGCGTCTCCGTCGCCTTCCGGAGCGGCGCTCCCGATCCGTCGCGCGATGTGCTCGGCAAAGTCGAGGTTCGTCGTATCGCCGTCGAGCCACGTCGAGCTGGCACCTCCGTATACCTCGCGGGCAATGTCGTAGAAGGCGCGCGTTCCGAGCGCGAGGAGCATCCTTGCGCCGAGCCGCTGGCTGTTCACGGTGGACCGCAAGAGGCGGACGAGCGCGTCGTCTCCGGAGAGCTCGGTCTCGAACGCATCGAGGCGCGCGATGCGCTCCCTGACCGCGTCGTAATCCACCTCG
>JBGTSH010000275.1:0-14614 GCA_041940405.1 Polyangiaceae bacterium | reverse complement strand
GGTGCTGTAGGTCTTGGCGACCACCTCCGGTTTCTGCCGGAGCACGTGATCGGGGACGAGATCGACGAGGTCCCGCCGCTCGGCGTAGTGGTGGCTCGAATGGACCTCGGCGAACAATCGGTTGCGAAGCTCGACCAGTTCGGGGTCGGGGCTCTCGTCGAGGAATCCGAAAATGCTGAACGCAACGATCACGTCCACTTCTCCATCGCGCACCGCTTCGTACATGAACGTACTGTCGAAGCTGCGCCGCTCGGCGAAGCGCAGGTTGCTTTCGAAATCCCCCGTGGAGAGGAGCTCGGCCCCCGCCTCGCTTCGGTCCTCGAAGTCGTCTACCTGATCTTCAACGAAGGCTACGCCGCTACGGCCGGCGACGATCTCCTCCGTCCGGCGCTATCCGACGAAGCACTGCGCCTCGGACGGCTGCTCGCCGAGCTCGCGCCGGACATCGCGGAAGCACACGCGCTCGTCGCGCTGATGGAGCTGCAGGCCTCACGCGCGGAGGCGCGCGTCGACGCGGGAGGAGAGCCGGTCCTTCTCGCGGATCAGGACCGCGACACCTGGGACAAGGACGCGATCGCCCGCGGCCTCGAGTCGCTCGCGCACGCCGATGCGCTCACCGACGAGCCGGGTGCATATCACCTTCAGGCAGCGATCGCCGCGTGCCACGCGCGCGCGCGTTCGATCGACGAGACCGATTGGTCCCGGATCGCATCGCTCTATCGCGAACTCGGGCAGCTCACGCCGTCACCGGTGATCGAGCTCAACCGAGCGATGGCGGTTTCGCGCGCGAACGGTCCGGCAGCTGGGCTTGCGTTGCTCGACGAGCTTTCGTCGGACCCGACGCTGGCGCGATATCACCTCTTGCCGAGCGCGCGTGCCGATCTCCTCGAACAGCTCGGCCGCTTCGAAGAGGCGCGACAGGAGTTCTTGCGCGCCGCCGATCTGGCCGCCAATGTTCGTCAACGCGATCGATTGAAGGCGAGAGCGGTGGCTACATCCCGCCGAGGATGAGGAGCTTTCCGTCTTCGCGCTTCAGCTCGATGGTGTTGTCGCTCACGCTGCGTTTCCACTCCGTGCCGAAACGGAATGACGCCGAGTGGGTAACGTCGACTCGGATCGTCGGCCCCGGCGTGATCTTCCGGTAGCGGAGCTCGTACCTGATCTCTTGGACGTTCTTGAACTGATCCGAAAGATACGTCTCGAGCTCGGCGCGCCCTATGTCGTCGCTCGGATCGTCGTTTCCGCCATCCTCGAAGTAGTCTCTCGAGGTCAAAGCGAGCAAAGCGGCGGCGTCGCGCTTCTCGAGAGCGGTCCTGTACGCCTCGCAGACACTGAGGACCTCGCGGTTTTCGGGCGTGTCGCAGACGTCGGTGTTCGCGATGGCCCCGCTCGGACAAAGGACCGGACGGACGGATGAAGTCGCGGCTGCGGGCTTGCTCAGGCTCACCGTCGCTGGCTCCTCCGGAGCCGGTCCCGCCGAGCACCCGAGCAAAGTCGAGAAAAGGGTGAACCAGAGACGTCTCAAGGCCGAGAGAACCTGAGGCGGCCGCGTCTGGGCGGCACCATTTTTTTCCACCGAAATGTCGATCCGCGCCGGGCAGGATCGTCTCCCTCGCAAGATGGACGGCATCGACGAGCTGGCTCGGGCCCTGGGGATGGTCCTCGCAGCCATTGCGCTTTTCGCGTTCGCCTGGCCGCGGATGGGCGCTCGTTCGACGGAGCGCCGCGATGGGGCGGCAGCTTCCGAGCGCCGGCTCGGCGCCTACATCCTCCTCGATCGGATCGGCCGCGGCGGTACCGGAGAGGTCTACCGCGCCCGCCACGCCGTGCTCGGCCGGACGGCCGCGATCAAGGTGCTCTCGCGCGCCTTCTCGGCGGACGACCACGAGCGCTTCGAACGCGAAGCACGAATGATGGCCACCGCTGTCCACGCGACAACCCCGGCGGTCTACGACTACGGTCGCACCGAAGACGGCACCTCGTTCTATGTCATGGAGCTCGTCGACGGCCCTACCCTGGCCGAGCTCGTCGACCGCGACGGACCGCAGTCGGCGGAGCGCGCCGCGCGCATCGTCCTCGAGGTCTGCGCGGCGCTCCGAGCCACGCATGCCGCCGGGCTGGTTCACGGCGACATCAAGCCTGACAATATCGTTCTCTATCGTCGCGGCGGCGCCGAGGCGGTCAAGATCCTCGACTTCGGCCTCGCCCGTGCCGCCGGGCGCGACGACGAAGATGACGGCGATGTCGTCCTCGGCACGCCCTCGTACATGCCGCCCGAGGCTGTGCTCGCCCCCGCCTGGGCCGATCCGCGTAGCGACCTGTATGCCGTGGGCGCCCTGGCGTATTGCCTGCTCACCGGTCGCCCGCCCTTCGTCGGCGAGAGCGTGGTCGAAGTCCTGAGTCGCCAGCTCTACGCCGAGCCCGAGCCGATTCATCGCAGGGCTCGCTCCGTGCCTGCGGAGCTCGAGCGCATCGTCCTGGATTGCTTGGCCAAAGACCCCGCCGAGCGTCCCGAGACCGCCAGCGCGGTCATCGAGCGCTTGGAGCGTTGGCTCCGCCGAGGGGCAGGCGATCAGAAAGAAATCAGCGCGCGCGCCGATCGATGTCGATCGAACCCGATCCCGATCGATGTCTGTGCATGACACGCGCTCGTCGGCGCACCGCAGTCCACGCTCGCGCCGGCGGCCACGTCATCGGATGATCGCCTCGCTACGGATGGATCGGCCGGGCCAGGAACGCGCGAGCGCGTTCCTGCTCGGCCGCATCGAGCGACTTTGCGAGGTGCTCGAGCGCCTCGGCCGCCGTGAGGAACACCTTGCGACGATCGGATCCGGCCTCACGAGTCAGACGCTGTAGCTGCATGAGGAGTGTCGCGTTCTGCGGAGCGACGAGGATCGCGATTCGATCGAAGCGAGCGTTGTTGGGCCGAAACGCTAGCGCCAGGCGATCCGCGACCGCGGGCGGATAGATGTTCGCAGCGCGATGGTCGGCGCAGAGCACCGGAGGGGTCTTCTTGGAAGCCTCTGCCTTGGAGGCGACGTCCGCTGCGTACAGGTCGGCGTCCTCGATGGTCGCGAGCCGCACGATGCTCGCCTCGATCAGCCGGCCGGCGATGTTCTCGACACGGTAGCTCGCGGGCACTTCACTCATCGGGCAGAACCCTACCTTGACAACTCGCAGTCGGGAAACCACTCTGGGCGCAGGTCTTTCGACCCATAGGTGACCGGCTTCTAGACGACCTTTTCGCAGCCCTCCGCGCGGGGCCCCAACCCCTTTTCGCGACCCTCCGCGCGGGGCCCCAACCCCGCTTGGGATCTTCCTCAGCAAGGCTAGATCGAGCGTCGTCGCTCCGTGCAAGCGCGAGCCCGCTCACGTTCACCACGAATCATTGCGGGGTAGTAGGAGTGGCTCCTACGCCGGGATAGCCTCCCGGAGACGCTCGTTCGAACCGAGCCCCCGCTACCGAAGGCTCCAATTCGCGCGCGGTCCTCCGCTCTTCATCGGATTCGAAACCCGAACCGACGAAGGAGACCCAACGTGAATTCGAAGATGATCGATGACATGCGGAGCCTCGAGGCAGAGCTCCGCCCCTTGAAGCAAATGCTGAGGACGACGTGGGAGCGCCCGATGGGCGACGAGCAGCGACGGATGGTCGTGCTGCGAAGAAAGCTGACAGATCTGTTTATCACACTGGCGCTCTCGCGCGGCCGCCTTCACGTGCGGTCGCGGCCACGTGATCTCGCGCCCGACGCCACCTGGGATCCCCACGCACACGCGAAGCGCGTATTCGATCGGTGCGCTGCGTTCTACGCCGACATCGCTCACCAAGGAGCGAATCCGTGACGCCCTTGGTCGACATCGGCGCGAACCTCACGAACAAGAGCTTCCGAGCCGACTTCGACGCCGTCCTCGAGCGGGCTAGGGACGCCGGCGTCGGCACGATCCTGGTGACCGGCACGAACCTCCAGGCGAGCCTCGAAGCGCGCGAGATCGCGAGCCGCAAAGGAGCGCCTGTCAGGCTCTTCTCGACCGCCGGCATCCATCCCCATCACGCGAGCACCTTCGGTCCGCTCGCGCTGGACACGCTCCGCGAGACCCTCGCCGGGGACCGTGTGGTCGCCGTCGGCGAATGCGGGCTCGACTTCAACCGCAACTACTCGCCGCGTGGCGCGCAGCTCGCCTGCTTCGAGGCGCAGCTCAGGCTCGCCGCCGAGCTCGAGAAACCGGTCTTCTTCCACGAGCGGGACGCGCACGAGGATTTCTACTCCATGGTCCGAGAGCACCGAAAGGATCTGGTAGGAGGCGTCGTGCACTGCTTCACCGGCGGCCGGGCGGCGCTCGAGCGCTATCTCGCGCTCGACCTTCATATCGGCATCACCGGCTGGATCAGCGACGCCCGGCGCGGCCGCGAGCTCTTCGCCCTGGTGCGCGACGTTCCGGCCGAGCGGCTGATGATCGAAACCGACGCGCCGTACCTGCTTCCGGCAGGTGCGACGCCAAAGGTGCCGCGACGGAACGAGCCATCGCTCCTCCCGCACGTGCTTCGAGCCGTTGCGCGTGCGAGAGGCGAGAATGACGACGATGTCGCACGGCAAACGACAGAGACGGCTTGCCGGCTCTTCGGGCTGTAATCGGCAAGGCGTGTTCGTGGAGAACACGCTTTGTCCGTCCGGCACTCCGGCGCTCCTGACGTCGGGTACGGCGGCGCTCGTACGATCGCGACATGCGAGCTCGATTGCTTGTTTCTTCGATCTTGTTGCTTTCGGCCCTGGGCTTCGTCGGCGCAGCGTGCGGCGACGATGCCGGAGAAGGTGGTGGTGGCGACGGGCCCGGGCCGCCGATCCTCTCGTGCTCGCTCGGGAAGCAAGAATGCTCGGTGCTGTGCGACACGAACCTGGGTTGCGTCGAGTGCGTCGGCGACGGCGACTGCGGAGCGGCGTCGCCTGCGTGCATCCACGGGGAGTGCAGGCAATGCAACGACAACACCGACTGCCAAATGGGGCAGTCATGCTTCCCCCGGAACGGGACCTGCGAGCAATCGTGCACCGACAACGGGGACTGCGAAGACAACGAGCCGATCTGCGACACGATGAGCGGCCAATGCGTCGGCTGTCTCGCCAACACCGACTGCGGATCGAACAGCCCGCTCTGCGAGCCGCTGACGAAGCAGTGCTCCGAGTGCCTCTCGGATGCGGACTGCGGGACGGCGCAGCCGAATTGCGACCTGTCGGATCGCGAGTGCGTACAGTGCACCGTCGACTCCGACTGTGCCGACAACGAGATCTGCGATGGCCACGACTGCAGGCTCATCTGTACGAGCGACGTCGATTGCCAAGGCAATCCGGAGCGGCCCCAATGCAACGAGCAGACCGGCAATTGCGTAGAGTGCGTGACCGACGTCGAGTGCGCCGCCCCCACGCCTGCTTGCGCGCAGAACGGGCAGTGCGTCGTCTGCGTCACCAACAACCACTGCGCGGCCCCCACGCCGATCTGCAGGGACAACGGCGACGACGAGTGCGTCGAGTGCACCGACGACGCGCACTGCCCGCCGGATCGACCGAACTGCCAAGGCCAGACCTGCCAGAACTGAGCTCAGCTCTCTTGGCGGATCGCGACGCTCTCGAGCATCGCTTGCGTCCAGGCGTCGCACTCCTCGAGGTCGGCGACCGCCGAGATCACGTGGAAGCCCAGCCGCTCCTCGCCGAGGACGCAGTGAAACTCGTGGTGAAACACCGGGCCTTCGCCCTTGTCGACGAACTGGAAGCGGACCTCGATCCCGACGAGCTCGGGGTATCGCCTCTCGGTGCACGAGAGCAAGTTGAAGCCGCGCAGCGAGCGGCGATGCTCCCCCAAGCCCTTCTCCATGAAGCTCTGGAGCGACTCGTCGTCGGCAGGCGCGCGCGCGACGATGACCGTGAGCTTGGTACCGTTCGAGGTCTCGACCTGCAGGAACTGGCGTGAACGGTCGACGAGCCCGTACGCGTCCGGAAGAACGAACGTGGCTTCATTGAAGCTGTAGGGCACTTGCATGGTTCTGCCGTCCTGTCAGAGAGAAATGACGCAGCGAGACTCGACCGATGCGAACAGGTCCGGAGCGTAGCTGGTGACGAAGAGCTGGTTCGAGACCCCGAAGCTCGAGAGCCCCGCGAGCACTCGGTGCTGCTCGCGAATGTAGAGGTCCGGCCGGTCGACGAAGATGACCGACTGCGAGAGTCGAACGAGCGACGCGACCGCCGAGAACATGACGGCGTCGCGCTCGCTCGACGAGAGCTCGTCCAGACTCGAGACCGTTCGCCCCGACGAGGAGAGCCGGCCATCCTTGCCCGAGAGCCTGCACGAAGCCGAGAAGGACGCGAGCGACTGCTCGAAGCGGCGCGCCGCCTCTTGGTCCAGCTTCAGCGAGGAGAGAAAGTCGGGAATGAAGGAGAACTTGCGCGGATCCTTGCTGGTTCGGAACTTCTTCTGCGTCTCCTCGGAGAGGGACATCGACCCGCCGCCCACATCGAGCCGCCGGCTCTCTGCGAAGTATTCGAACTTCGACGACTGATCGCTGTGATCGTAGCGGTCGAGCAAAAAGCAGAGGCCGGCGTCGGGCTCGACCTCACCCACGAGCTCCGGATCCGGGCTGAGGATCGTCTCGGTGGCGACGATCGCCTCCGCATGTCCCACTGTGGCCCGCTCGTTCTCATCCAGCCAGAAGTTCACGAGCACGCGCGCGGAGCGCCCGCCCAAGCGAACCCACGAGTCCTCGTCCGCCTCGTCGTTGGTCGGAGCGAGGACGTTGCGGATCAAGAGGAGCAGCTCCAAGAGCCGCGTCTTACCCGACGCGACCGGGCCCGCGACGACCACCACGTCCGCGGGCCTACCGGTCGCATCGGTGAACGCGTACTCGCCGTCGCGAACGCCTTCGACGCCGATGCATTGAACCGAATGGATCCTCACGCGACCTCCTGCGCCGAGGGCTCGACTTGGATGACGGCGGACGGGCCGGCAGAAGCGAGGAGCGTCGGGCTCTCGGTCGCGATGATCCACTGGGAGTCGTGACCGAGCTTCAGGAGGGCCTGCACGAAGGCGACGATCCGATTTTCCGGAACGTAGAGCTCCGGCGTGTCGAAGAGCACGATCGAACGGTCGAGATTGATCAGCGTCGCGGTCGCGGCGATGAGGACCGCGTCACCCTCGGCCATCGAGAGACCACGCACCGGAGCGAGCATGCCGCTGCCCGGCGGCTCGCGATCCTGTGCGGCGCCTCGCGCACCCGCCATCTTCTTGCTGCGAAAGCAGATCGTCGGATCCACGTCCGCCGCGGGCGCATAGCGCACCGTCGGCGAGAGGAGCTCGAGCCGTTCGGCGAAGAGGCGCGCCCTGGCTGGATCGTCGCGGAGCGCGCCGAGGAAATTCGCCAAGAAGGAGTACTTCTGCGAATCCCTGCCGGGTCGGAGCAGGCTTTGCTCCATCGGCGAGAGGCCGTCGATTCGCAAGCCCCACGCGTTCTGGCGATTGTCGGGAAAGTACTCGCGCTTCGACGTCTCGCGATCGTGGCCATATCGCGAAACGAGGCGGGCGACCTTTCTGTCGACCTGCGCGGCGAGCCCCTCCGCGGAGAGCCGCGCGAACGCGTGGACCGGCCCCCTCGGAACCTCCGTCAGCTGGCGTTCGTCGTCGTCGAGCCACAGCGAAAGCCCGATCGTGGCGACGCGGCCGTCGTAGGCCCAATCGCGTCCACGGACGATGCCGACGTACGGACCGACGACCTCGAGGCCCGCGAGGATCGCTTCGAGGAAGCGCGTCTTGCCCGCGGCCGGCGGTCCGGTCACGAGGACGATGTCGTGCGGCCTCGCCGCAGCGTCCGAAGCGAATTCGAAGCGCTTGTCTGCGAAGCCACGGACATCGGAGAAGGACAGGCCGGCGAGCTTCAAGGGGTGTGCGGCTCAGCGCGAGGTGTCGGGGTTGACGAGCACCGTCTTGGACTTGATGACGATCTTGTCACGATCCATGTAGATCATGGAATTGCCGACGGTGAGGTTTATCACGTCCTCTGCATTGAACGCGGTGTTCTTCGCCGACGAAATGAGGTTACCTACCGTCTTCAGCAGGCGGTCCTTTCCGACGATCGAGAGGAGGTTGTCGAAGACGCGAGCGATCTTGTCCTTGCCCACGGACTCGCGCTGGTTGCCGGCCACCGTCTCGTCGTCATCGCGCTCGATCGACATCGAGCGATCGCGACCGACCGACAGGCTCTTGTCGTTGTTGACGCGCGTCTGCATGTCCTTCTCGGCGCGGCCCTCGACGAGCTCCTCGCCGGCGGTGTCCACGAAACGCAGCAGGTTGAAGCCGCCGGTGTCCGGAATGCTCTTGCTCCGAAAACCGCTCTCGTTCTTCGCTTGAGGGAGGACGAACGGCGGGCGCCTGAGGTTCGTGAAGATGCGGCCGACGATCACCGGCTCTTCGGGATCGCCGCCGAGGAAGCTGACGAGCACCTCTTGCCCCACGCGCGGCAGGTTCACCATGCCGAACCCCTCGCCCGCCCAGGGCTGATTGACCGGCACCCAGCACGAGGACATCTCGTCCATGTTGCCGTAGCGGTCCCAGTGGAACTGGACGCGGACGCGGCCGAACTCGTCGCAATGCACGGTCTCTCCCGTGGGGCCGACGACCGTCGCACACTCGACGCCCGAAATGTTCGGCTTGGGCGTGCGCCGCGCCGGCCGAAACGGAAGCCGAGCGTCGACCGTCTCGGCGAGAATGGTCACCTCGGTGTCGTACTTGCCCTCGACGACGACGTTCGTGACGAGGTGGCCCTTCTGGTACTTCTCAGCGACCGCGTGGCCGGAGAGCGGGACGATCGCGCCCGCGCGCACCTCGACGAGGTTCGACTTGAACGAGAAACGCTGCGAAGCGGCGATCTTCGCTGCTGCGTCACGGTCCGCAATGAGCTTCGCTTCGCTCGGATCGGTGCGCGTACGACCTCGATCGTCCGCGGCCGGGGTGTCCTTGGGACCGGGGTTGCCGTACTTGAAGTTGCCGGCGACGTAGCTGAAGCTCTCGAGCCTCGACTCGATCGGCAGCTCGCTCGACACCGCGTGGGAGAGGAGCGGCGTGTTGGGAAGGCGCGGATCGTGGTCGGCAAAGGTCACCCGACCCGAGCGCACGCGACGGACGGCCTTGAAAGCCGTCGCGTAGATCTGCTGCGGGCTCGGCGAGTTGAAGTGCTCGAGCGGCGTCGTGCGCGGGCCGGTGTTCTCCGGCGTGTCGCGCAGGACGATCACCGTTTCGCCTTCGCGCTGCTCGAAGACGTAGCTGACGCCCGCGGCCTCGAGCATGCGGCTCACGAAGGCGAAGTCGCTCTCCTGGTATTGGACGCGATACTTTCGCGTCTTGTAGACCTCGGTGCACTGGCTCTCCACCGGGAGATGCCACTCGTTCAGGATCGCGAGCGCGACCTCGAGATCGGTCATCTGCTGGAAGACGCGGCAGTTCGTGCGCTGCGTGAGGAGCCAGAAGGCGGGGACGATCTCGATCTCGTAGGTGGAGAGGCCGGTCGGCTCGGATGTCAGCTGCTGGATATCGGCGACGACGCCCTTCCACGCGGGCGACGGCTTGTCGCCATAGCGCGCCTTGTCGAGCTCGACGGCGAAGCTCGCGCCGCGCGCGATGACCTCTTCGAAGTCGACCGCCGGATTCTCGCAGCGGACGATGAGGTGCACCGTGAAGAGCTGATTGATCCCGTCCTTCACCCGGTACTCGCGCACGTCGAAGCTGTCGGGCGCATCCACGACGAGCTTCAGGTTCTGCGGCTTGGCGATGAAGTCGATCGGATCGCTCATGAGCGCCGACGTTCCGCAAGCGATGTGCCACCGCACTTTTGCCTGTGGAAGCACTGCGCGCTGCACATCAAGTACCGCGGGTGCACATGGGGCCTGTCGATCTCGGCTCCGGCTCTCCGACTCGATGCTCGTTGTGCAAGAAGAGAACAGACTTCGCGGGCATGACGGTTGCTGCGCCTCCGAGCTCAACCCGGAGACCCCATGGCAGAGACTACGACGTCGGAGACCAACCCCGGTGGAGCGGCACCCGCAGCCGCGGCGCCGGCCGCGAAGGAGTACTCGCCCAGCTCCGAAACCAGCAAGCTCATCACCGCTTGGGAGCATCCCAAAGGAGAGGATGCGGCGCGGACGCGTTCGTCGATCAAGCCGCATTGGCCGCAAGGCTATTCGGGTCTGACGATCGGTATGGGGTACGACCTCAAGTACCACACCGCCGACGAGCTCCGGAAAGACTGGGGCGACGCGCTGTCGCCGGAGCAGATTCAACGCCTCGAGGCGTACACGCCGACGATCAACACGAAGGGCAAGCAGGTCCCCCCGAAGAAGCGGCCGAATCAGGCTGCCATCGTCGCGACGAAGGATATCGAGGTCACCTATTCGGAGGCGGTCCGCGTCTTCGAGCAGAAGATCCAACCGAAGGTCGAGTCACAGGCCTACAAGATGTTCCCGGGCCTGGAGACGATGGATCCATACACGCAGGCTGCGGTCGTCTCGATGGTCTACAACCGCGGTCAGTCCATGGGGAAGAAGGGAACGCTCCGGCGCAAACACTTCATGGAGATCAAAGAGGCGGTCGTGAAGCGCGACACCACGGCGATCGCGGCCACCATCCGCAAGATGAAGGTCGAGCACCAGCACCCCAAGACCAAGAAGGGCCTGCATCGCAGGCGCGAGGCCGAGGCGCTCACCATCGAGAACAACAAAACGGCGGTGGACGCTTGGTACGGCAAGGGCCCGGCGGTCGGCGCCTGGCCCTGATCGAGCGAGCCCTCAGGGCGCGGTGATGTCGGCGATCGTCACGCCGAGCACCTTCTTCGCGATTGGATCGAGATCCGCCGGCTCGCCGACGAAGTGATACGTCCGGTGCGCATGCGCGACGGCGACCTTCGGCTTCAACGCGAGGGCCGGCGAGCTCGACTCGATCTCGTAGAAGCCGCCGAGCGAAGGCTTGCCGGGCTCCGTCGGACCGTCGTTGTAGCTGTTCACGACGTCGCCGGCGTACGGGTCCTTTTGCTGCTCCCACATGCTGTTGACGTAGTTGCCGCGCTTCGGAAAATCGTAATGGACGATCGTGAGGAGCTTGGCGGACACGCTGTAGCTCCCGGCGACCGACTTGGCGCGCTTCGGCCCGATGCCGATCTTGCCTCGCTCCTGCCCGTCGCACTTGAAGAAGACGACGCCGAGCTTCTCGTCGATCTCGAGGCGTTCGGCCGGCACCTTGCCGAAGTACTTGTCGTTGACGATGTCGCCTTGCCCCCCCTTCTCGAACGGGATCACGACGCGGGTGTCGGGTGACGGGTTGTACATGCCCAGGATCCAGACGCTGAGGAGGCCCGTGTCCTTGTTCCAGGCGTTCGTACCGGTGTTCTCCACGCGGTTCGTCGTCTCGAAGCCGACCCACTTCACCGAGGCGCCCGGCTTGACGCCGAGCTTCGTCTCGACGGCTTTCTCGTCCAAGAGCGACACCGTGCGCGTTACCTCGAGATCGAACGTCGCGCCCGAATAGTTCTCGAGCTTCATTGGCCGCTTGAAGACGACCTTCTGCGCGTCCGAGCTGATTGGCTCCCACGTGCCGGTCTGGAACGCGTCAGGCGTCTTCCACTCCGAGATCGTGAACGGCTTGCCTTTGGGGAAATAGAAGCCGAACTGTCCCGCCTCGGGTCCGATCCAAAACCGGTCTTCGCCGCCGTAGTTGTCGAACTGCGTGCCGGTCTTCCCGGCCTCGATGAACTTGCGGAAGACGAAGCCGAGGCTGCGGCCGCCCGCCTCGACCGCGCTCGTCATCACGCGGCCTTGGTACTTCGGCGAGACGATCACCTTTCCACCTGACGGAGATGTCAGGACGATGACGTCGCCGTGCTTCTTCAGGAAGGTGAGATCGTCTTCGAACGACACGGGTGCTCCGCTTGGTCTTGCATCGACGGGTGTCGCCGTCGAGCTGAGGGCCGCGGTGGCATCCGGCGGCAACGAAGTCTGAACGACTGCTGCAGTCTCGACAGGCCCCTGAGCCGTCGGCGCCGCCGAGTTGCACGCTACGCCGAACGCGGCGAGGAGCACGCCCACCTTGTGCATGCGCCCAAGGTACACGAGGACGTAGTCACGGTGTGGGTCCAGACCTGAATCGGAGCGGAGGGATCGCGAGCGTCACGCCCTCGGCGTCGACAGTGGAGAGGACATATCCAGAACCCCACAGATCGATCAGCGGAGCGACCGGATTCGTGCGATCGCGGAGCGCGGCGCAATGCCACAGAGCGTCGATGAACGCTGCGTGGGCGACCGCGGCCGCCAGCATTTGTCGATCGGGGAGGCGAGCCAAGACGAGCTCGCGAGCTTCGCAGCCGATCTCTCGCGCCCGCTCGAGCGCCCCCGCCGCTCGCGGTGAAGCGGCGTGGGCCTCGGTAGCGGCGTCGAGCGCGTTCTCGTAGAGCTCATCGGTGCCTTCGAAGTCGGCGTCGAACCAACGCCACCTGATGCGAGCGCCGATCGTCCGGCCCCACGGGGCGAGCGCGGTTCGGAGCGCGCGCACCGCGGCCTCGGCGGCTTCGACGCCGTCGGCGTCCGACGCCAAGGCGATCGCTGCGTCGAGCCGCGTCGCCGGCTCGACGTCGCGCCAGCGCTTTTGGTCGACCCACGCCGCCGGCGCGATCCGAGCCCAGACGTCCATCAACGCGGCTTCGGGATCGGTGCGCGAGAGCCAGCGCCACTGCCGCTCGAGGTCGGTCATCTTCGACGTGACGATACCGTCATTTGCGGCGAAGACGGCGGCGCGGGCCGCCTCGATTTGCGCCACGCAGTCGGAGACGGCGCGCGCTCTTCGCTCCGCGGCGAGGCGGTGCGCTTCGGCGTAGGCCTCCTGCGCCTCGAGACATGTCTCGAGCCGGGCTCTCGCGGGTAGAAACAGCCGGCCGACGAGGTTCAGCCAAGAGTCGCGCATGAGCAGCTCCTCTCTCTGAACTTCAGCAGAAGAGGAGCCGGCTCGCAACCGCCTGCTACTTCACCACACGAAAGGCGCGCGACTCGGACGCCGAGCCGTGATAGCTCGCGACCAGGTAGTAGTAGATCCCGGTCGAAGACGTCAGCCCGACCAGGTCCGCGGAGTTGATGTTGAGGTAGCCGCCGATGTTACGCGTCATACCTTGTCGGTTGTTCGGGCCGACCGTCGAGGCGATCGAGAACTCGACGACGTTGCCGGTCTCCCAGCTGCTCGGGGGATCGCCGGCGATGTAGAGGGTGTGCGGTCCCTCGCAGAAGGTCATGTTCGTCGACCATGCGAGCTCGAAGACCTTGCCGCCTGTCAGGTCGGCCATGGAGCAGACCGGCGTTACCAGGCTCATGGTGCAGCCGCCGCTCGGGGCCGCCGGACGGACGGGCGTCGTCGGGCACTCGCCTCCCTCCTCCGCCTCCTTGTAGGTGATCGTGACCTTGTACGGGGTCGGGTTGTCTTTGGAGAACAGCGCGACGATGTACTTGCCGTCGGCGTAGGCGAGCGAGCTCTCGATCGGGTAGGCCTGCGCACCTTCGCCGGTGACCTGATTCAGCTCCGCGTCGTAGACGCCGAGATCGACGTCCGCCTCGTCGCTCCACTCGACGGTGACGTCGATCGCACCGGGCTCGGAGACCTCGATCGCGAAGAGATCGAAGTCCCCGGTGTACTTCATCGCGTCGTTGCCGCCGCTGGAGAGCTCGCCCTCGATGACGATCTTGCCGGCCGCCGGAAGCGCACCGATGTCCTGGGCGCCCGAAGCGTCCGGTCCGTCGTTGGGCTCCTCTTCGGCGACCTCGGTCACCTTGTCCTTGTCGTCATCGTCGTCGTCGTCATCATCGTCATCGCCGCCGCCCCCTCCGCCGGAGCAGCCGATGACGGCGGCGACGAGGAAGACGAAGCTCGCAAGGAACGACGGCAAGAGGGGCCTCTTCATGGTGCTCTCCCGGGTTCAGCCGCAGACCGACGCGCCGTCGCAGGTTTGGTAGCAACCCTGGCAATACAGGCACGAAAGGAGGTTGAAGAGAGCGTCGTAGCCCTGCGGGTACTGAGCCTGACAGTTCTGCAAGCATGCGTCGTCCTGGCAGGCCTGCACGCACTCGTAGACCGGCGCGCATTGCGGCTCCGAGTTGCACGCCTGCGTCTGCTGCGCGCACACGCTCTCGGACGCGCACGAAACGCAGCTGTCACAGCTGCCGGTGTCGCAGTTTCTGTTCGAAGCAGTCGTGGGAGCTTGGCCGGACTCGGTCGTCACCGAGTTTTCACCCACACTGCTGCTGTTCTTGAAGCTTCCGCCTGTCGTCGTCTTGGGCGGCCCGTCCTCGTCGTCATCGTCGTCGTCGCTGTCGCTGCCCCCGTCGCCGTCGTCGTCTTCCCCCTCCGGCACCGCGTTGCACGCGATGAACGAGCCGAGGACGAGCACCGGAAGCCAATACCTGGTCGCAATCATGATCTTTTCTCCCCATTCCTTCGTGAAACACCGCGCATGAGCGCGCACGCTGCGGCAAGAAGCGCGGCAAAGAAGTGGTCCGGTCGTGAGCGCGACGACGCGACCGTGCAGCCGCTCACCGGCTCGTCATCGTCG
>JBGTSH010000274.1:0-14784 GCA_041940405.1 Polyangiaceae bacterium | reverse complement strand
GCGCTCCGCGATCTCACGCCGCGCATCGAGATGGATCCTGTCCTTCGCGAGAAGGCACGCGTGCCGATCGACAGAATGCTCGCCCTAAGCTGAGCCCCCCTCACGAAGTGAGGGGGGTTGGGGGGTGAATCCATCGCACTACCGTCATCAAGAAAGCTGACGTCGCCAGCCTCGAGCTACGGTTACTCCCAGATCATGCGGCCGGTCTGCATGTAGTGGATGACCGCCGCGGCCACCGCAAAGCCGACCAGCGCGAACGCCAACACGCCGAGGATCATCCCGATGCCGCTTCGTGCGGGCGGCGGCGCCTCGAGCTGGTTGCCCGGCTGCGTCGGCGGCGGGCCATGCTTCTCGCGCCGGTAAACCGTCGTCAGGTCCGCCTCACCCGGCACGGGCGGCGGCGGCTGCACGTCCGGACGAACCGCCGGCATCTGGCCAGAAATCCGAGCCTGCTGCTGCTGCTGCCGCATCGCGTGCGACATCAGCTGCGTGCCGCCGTGATCCGGATTGTCGTCGTGCACGCGGGGGATCGCGGACGATGACGAGCGCGCGTTCTGCTGGAGCGAGCCCGACTGCGCCTGCATCGCAACCCGGAGCGGCATCGCCACGGTCGCTGCCTGATCGGATCCACCCTCGCTCGTGGTGTCGCTGCTCACCACCGGTACGTTGATCGGCCCCTTCGGCTGCTGCATCGCCGGGTAGGCACCGGAAGGCGGCCGTCCCGGGGCGCCACCGCCGATCGCGATCGTGCCGCCGAACTTCGGCTGCTGCTGGGCTTGCTGTTGCCCCGGCGCCTGACCGAACTGTGCGCCAGCCATGGGTGACGCAGCCCCGCTCCGAGGATCGGCGATCATCACCGTCGCGATGGGTCGGTTCGCCTGCTGCTGCTGCGGCGCGGCCTGCTGCGCTTGCGCGTAAGCGGCAGCGCCCGCGTACTGCGGCCCGCCGTAAGCCGGCTGCGGCGAAGGCGACATGCGCCGCGACGGATCTTGCGCGTACGCAGCCTGCTGCGCCGCTTGCCCTGCCGCGGTCATCGGAGGCGCGAAGCCCTGCGCGGGAACGGCGGGCATCCCCATCGTGCCGCTCGAAGCGCCGCCCGACTGCGACTGACCTGGAAGCCCGACGCCGGCCGCCGAAGCGCGCGCGGATCCCGAGCCGCGAAGCTCACGCCAAGCGTCGAGCGCCTCTTGCGCCGACTGGTAGCGATCGTCCGGGCTGCGCGCGAGGGAGCGCCGCAAGAACGCTTCGAGGCGCGGATCGACCGGCCCCTCGAGCACCGACGAGAGCGCGCGCGGCTCGCTCTTGGTCTTGAGGTCGACCATCTGGAGGATGTTCTTGGCCGCGTAGGGCAGCTGCCCCGAGAGCGCCTGGTAGATGAGCGTCGCCGCCGCATAGATGTCGGCGCGGTGGTCGACCGTCTTCGCCTTGCCGATCTGCTCGGGCGGCATGAAAGAGAACGTGCCGAGGCTCTGCCCCATCTCGGTGAGCGTGTCGCCACCGACCTCTTTCGGGAGCTTCGAGATCCCGAAGTCGAGGATCTTCACGCGGGTCGTGCCGTCGTTGCGGCGCTCGAGAAAGACGTTGGACGGCTTCAGATCGCGGTGGATGACGCCGGCCTTGTGCGCGTCGGAGAGGCCCATCCACACCTGCTCGACGATCGGGAAGAGCTCGTCGAACGTCATCGGGCCGGTGCGCTTGAGCCGATCGATGAGCGACTCGCCCTCGAGGATCTCGAAGACGATGACGATACCGTGATCGGCATCCTCTTCGACGTCGAGTACCTGCGTCACGTAGTCGCTGTTGATCGCGCCGGCCGCGCGCGCTTCTCGGCGGAAGCGCGCGACCGCCGAGCTCTTCTGCTTGGAGTCGGCGCGGAGCACCTTGACCGCGACGGTGCGGCCGGTGCGGATGTTCTCGGCCGCGAACACCTCGCCCATGCCGCCGCGGCCCAGCTGCCGCTGGATGCGGTAGCGCTGCGCGACGACGACTCCGGGCTCGAGCTCCAACTTGCTCCTAGAAGGTTCCGACCACGGTTGCCCCGGCGAAATCAGGCCCGGCTGCGGGCACGATGGTCACTGCGGTATCTTTCTCGACGGGGACCTCGGGGCGGAGGAAATACAGGATGAGCGTCGTGCCGAGCGACGCGGCGGTCACGCCGAGGAAGACGTCGGCGACGATGTTCTTGGTCACCACGTCGCTGCGCATGTCCTCGAGCTCTGCAGCGGGAGCTCCGGTGCCGTTCTTCTCGTCGTAGTCGCTCTTCGCGACGGCCGAGAGACCCATGAAGGTGCCCCAGACGCCCGCCGACGCGATGGTCACGCCGGTCATCACCCACACGTAAACCGGTACGGGCCGCTCGGTCTCTTCGGGCTTGTCGGGGCCGGGGCCCGGGCCGGGGCCCGGTCCGGGGCCGGGGCCGCCGCCGGCAGGCGCCTCTTTGAACTCGAGGAGCTTGTTGTACTTGCCGCCGTTCTGAACGTCGGCCTGCCAGGTGATGTCGCCGAACCCTTCGGCCGATGCCGTGAAGCTGTACTGGCCCGGATGGATGCCGAACGTGCCGCCCTCGAGCGTGACGAGGTAGCGGTTCGTGACGGGAAGGCCCTGCGATGGCTGCCGCGTCGCAACGACGCGGGTGTTGGGCCGGTTGGTGCGGATCGTCAGCTCCGCGACGGCCGACTTCAACGCTTGGAGATCGCGCTCGATCTGGGCGCGGTCTGCGGCTTCGATCTGCGCGCCGCCGAGCTTGAGCACCTCGTCGTAGTGCTTGATCGCGTCGCCGTCGCGCTCGAGCTCGAGCTCGCAGATCGCCATCGCGCGGAGCGCCTTCCACGATCCCGAAAGCTCGTACGCCTTCGCGAACTCGCGCAGCGCCTCTTCGCACTTGTGTCCGGCGGGGTCGTTGTAGAACGCGCTGCCCGCGGCCATGTGCTGCTTGGCTTGCTCGAGCTTCGCGGGGTCGGCCCCTTTCGGAGAACCAGGCCCACCCGGTTGCGCGAACGCCACCGAGGTGGATAGAAGATTGACCACCGCGAAGAAGACCAACGCGTACCACGGCGCAGAAGCGCGGAGCATGGGGCGGAGAGTACCGTTCTCAGGTTGCGAGGGAAAGCGTGCGGATCCGCTCTCCTGAGCGGCTACTCCTCGTCGGAGCGGAGCTTCGCAAGGACGGACAGGTCCTCGAGCGTCGACGTGTCGCCCTTTGACTCCTTACCTGCTGCAACATCCTTCAACAGACGCCGCATGATCTTCCCGCTGCGCGTCTTTGGCAGGGCGTCGGCAAAGCGGATCTGGTCCGGCCGAGCGAACTTGCCAATCTCGGTCGCGACGTGCTCGCCGAGGCGTGCCGCGAGATCCGAGTTGGTCGCGTTGCCGGGCTTCACCGTGACGAAGACGACCAGCGCCTGGCCCTTCAAATCGTCCGGACGTCCGACGGCGGCCGCTTCGGCGACCGCCGGGTGGGATACGAGAGCACTCTCGATTTCCGCCGTCCCGATGCGGTGGCCGGCGACGTTGAGGACGTCATCGACCCGGCCGACCACCCAGTGGTAGCCGTCCTTGTCGGCGCGCGCGCCATCGCCGGTGAAGTAGCGGCCCTCGATCTCCGAGAAGTATTGCTTCACGAAGCGCTCGTCGTCGCCCCACACCGTCCGCAGCTGGCTCGGCCAGGAGCGCTCCAGGATGAGGAGACCGCCCTCGTCCGCCGGGACCCGCTTGTAGCCGCCGGGCGCCGACGCGTCCTTCATGACGACCGCCGGCTCGACACCGAACATCGGCAAGCCCGTCGATCCGGGCTTCGAGAACGATGCGCCGGGGAGCGTCGTCATCATGATCGCGCCCGTTTCGGTCTGCCACCACGTGTCCACGATGGGGCAGCGCTTCTTGCCGATCGTCTCGTAGTACCAAATCCACGCTTCCGGATTGATGGGCTCACCCACCGTTCCGAGCAGGCGCAGGCTCGACAGATCGCTCTTGTTCGGCCACTCGTCACCCTGCCTCAGGAATGCCCTGATGGCGGTCGGCGCCGTGTAGAGGATGGTGACCCGGTGCTTCTCGATGATGCGCCAGAAGCGTCCCCAGTCGGGATAGTTCGGTGCGCCCTCGTACATGAGACAAGTCGCGCCATTCGAGAGCGGTCCGTACACGAGGTAGCTGTGGCCCGTGACCCAGCCGACGTCGGCGGTGCACCAGTAGAGATCGTCCTCGCGGATGTCGAACACGTACTTGAACGTGACGTGCACGCCGACGAGGTAGCCGGCCGTCGAGTGAAGGACGCCCTTCGGCTTTCCTGTCGAGCCTGACGTGTAGAGGATGAAGAGCGGATGCTCGGCGTCGACAGGCGTCGCTTCGCGTCCCGGACCGGCGGTGGTGTCGCTCAGCACCTCGTGCCACCAGAGATCGCGCCCTTCGACCATCCTCACGTTCGGGCCGCGCTCGCCGAGGTGACGGAGCACGACGACCTTCTCGACGCTCTTTCCTTCGGGCTGCGCGAGCGCCTTGTCGACGACCTCTTTGAGGGCGAGCACGTTGCCGCGGCGGTAGCCGGCGTCCTGGGTGATGACGAGCTTCGCCTGGCAGTCTTGGATGCGGTTCGCGAGCGCATCGGCCGCGAAGCCGCCGAACACCACCGTGTGAACCGCACCGAGCCGGGCGCACGCGAGCATCGCGACGGCGACCTCGGGCACCATGCCCATGTAGATCGCGACGCGATCGCCCTTCTTCACGCCGAGCTCGACGAGCGCGTTGGCGAGCCGGATCGTCTCCCGATGGAGCTCGCCGTACGTCACCGTGCGCGTGCCGCCCATCTCACCTTCCCAGATGATGGCGGCCTTGTTGCGGCGCTCGGTCTTCACATGGCGATCGAGACAGCTCTCGGTGACGTTCAGCTCTGCGCCGACGAACCACTCGACGAACGGAAACTTCGCCGGCTCACTTCCGCCCTTCGTCCGGCTCGTGGTCGTCCACGGCTTCTTGAAGACGAGGTCGGCCGACTCGCGCCGCCAGAAGGCGTCCGGCGAATCGAGGCTCTCGCGATAGAGACGATCGTAGTCCTCGCGCGACTTGATGCGTGCACCCGAGACGAACTCTGCGCTGGGCGAAAAGCGCCGGTCTTCTTTGAGCACGCTCTTGATCGACTCGCTCGACATGATGCCTTCCTACCAGAATCCGTAACCGATGTGGATGCGGGGCCCGATCATCGGAAGCACCCCGTTCTCGTAAGGCTCTTCGATCTCGTCTCTCACGAGCGCGCTGTTCCGATCGAAGTCGTCCATGCCCTTGGTGCCCGACAGATAGAAGGCGAGCGAGAGCCCGATGAGCACCCTGTCGATGTCGACCTCGAAGCCTGCTTCGGTCATCGCGAGGAAGTCGACCCCCGAGCTGGAGCAGTCGTCGCTCTCCAGGCCCGGACACGCGACGGCCGCGGGGACGCCTTCATAGCTGATGAGGTGAACGGCGAAGCCGCCACCGAGCGTGCCGACGAAGCGGATGATCTCGCCGGGGCTCATCACGCGGAGCACCGGACCGAAGTGGATAGAGGTGAGCGAGTATGACCTGTCCTCGGTGCCGTTGGCCGGCCCCTGAACGTTGCCGTACTCGAGGAGGCCCTCGAAGCCCGCGTAGGTGTGGACCCGGTAGCCGGGACGCAGACCGACATACCCGCCGCTCGAAATGCCCTCCAGGAATTTCCCGTCGAACGGCTGGTCGAAGTACTGCGGATGCTTGAACGGAAAGAGGATGCCGCCGTTCACCGTGCCGTAGAAGCCGCGCTTCACCTCGGGCTCCGGGTCCTTCTTCTTCGGCGCGTCGGGCTTCGGGGGAACCGGAGGCAGCGGCGAGATGCCTGAATCGACGCTCAGATCGAGCGTCACCATCTTGCCAGCTGCGATCTCGACGCGCCCGACGCCCGACTCGCCGACCGCCCGTACGTCGTGCGGCCCCGCACCGAGCGGCCCCTGCCACGTGCCGGTGCCCACGATCGTTCCGTCGACCTCGATCGGCGTCGTCTTCTTCGCGGCGACGACCCTCAGGATCCCAGTCGAAGGGGCGAGATCGAAGTCGAGCGTCTGATCGCTCCCGCTGACGACGCGCACCTTCTCGCTCTTGGTGACGTGGCCGCGCGCCGAGACTTCGATTGTGTGCTCGCCCGGCGTGAGGGGGATCTTGTCCGATAGCGCGTCCGCAGCGACGTCCTCGTCGTCGATCCGCACCGTCGCCGACTCGGGCTTGATGCGGATCGTCAAGAAGCCGAACACCGCGCGCATCTCTTCGATCGCGCGCGTCGCTTCGGCCTTGTCGGCCTCGCTGATTTCTGCACCGTGCTTCGAGAGGGCGAGCTCGAGCTTGGCGACGGCCTTGGTGAACTTGTTGAGCTGGCGGTAGCAGAGCGCCTGGTTGATGAGCGGGCTCGCTTTGGGGACGGCTTCGTAGGCCGCCTCGAACTCGGCGAGCGCGGCCTTGAAGTCGCCGGCCCGAAAGAGGCTCACGCCGATGCTCATGTGGCGGTCGTAGGCCGCGTCGTTCGCGCCCTTCGGCTGCGGCTGCTCCTTCGGCGGCCCCTTGGGCTTGGGCTTCGGCTGCGCGAACGCCCCCCTTCCCGCGAAGAGCAGCGCGAAAGCGACGAAGACACTGATCAGAGCCCGGCGCACCTGGGGCGGCAGACTACCAGGGCCGGCCCCTCACCTGGAGCGCCGTCACCGCTTCGCTATACTGCCCCGAATGTCGATCCGGCTTCCCGCGCTCCTCGTCCTGTTGACCGGTTGCAGCACCGACATCCCGGACGAGTACAAGGCGATGGGGATTCCGCCGAACCCCGAGCGTGTCGCGACGATCGACAAGATCAAGCAGGGCTCCGGCAACATCCAATACAAGATCCTCTACAAGGAGCCCTTCGATCCCGCCGCGTATGGCAAGGCGAACTCGGGGATCCTCAAAGAGGGGTATGTCGAGACGGGGCTCGGGAGGTTTACCGGGCCGAAGGGGTCGTTCGAGTTCGTGTGTACGAAGGCTGATCCTGCGTACTGCTATCTGACGGTATCCCCGTAGTCGCCCGGTCTACTTCTCGCGGAGCTTGAGGCCGTCGCCCAGGTTCCCGGCCTTTGCCGTCGCGGTGGGCTGCACCTTCGCCCTTGGAACGAGGGGCTTTGCGGTCGCCGAGACTTCGGGCTCGGGGGCGGAGGCGACGGCGGTTGCGGTGACGGTGGGCTCGACCTCGACTTCGGAGGGAGCAGCGGCAGGTGCGGACGAATTGACGACGACAAAGGTGATCGCGGGGACGGGTGCTCCGACGACCGCGTTGCCGGAGCGATCGTTTCTGCCGCCGAGCGCGACGCCTGCGAAGATTGCACCGAGGATGACGGCGCCGCCGCCGACGACCAGGTAGGTGCGACGGAAACCACTCGGCACCTGACCGGTGATCCCGGGCGTCGCGGGTGTGGCGGCGACGGTGCTGACGGCGGCGAGGGTGCGTGGGCCGACGCCGCCTTCGACGGGACGAACGACGGTTCTCTTGAGCGCGTCGCCTTTGAAGGAGTCGGAGAGGAGGCCCTCCGACTCGGTGACCAGGGCGTCGAGCATGTCGCGCGCCGAAGCGAAGCGATCCTCGCGCTCGCGCGCGAGCGCCCGCGCGAGCACCTGCGCCACACCGGGGGGAACCGCGGGGTTGCGCATGCGGATGTCGTCGGCGTCGCGGGTGCAGATCGTCACGATCACCTGCTCGTACGTGGCACCCGAGAAGGGCGGCGTGCCCGCGAGGCACTCGTAGAGGATGGCGCCGACGGACCAGAGATCGGTGCGGGCGTCGACGTCGGGCAGCGCCTGCGCCTGCTCGGGCGACATGTAGATGGGCGTTCCGAGGACGACGCCTTCGCGGGTGATCGTCTTGGTCGTCGTGTCGCCGCGGCGCTGGATCTTCGAGACGCCGAAGTCGAGGATCTTGGCGAAGCTCGGGTCGTCGTCGCGCTCGACGAGGAACACGTTGTCCGGCTTGAGATCGCGGTGGACGATCCCTGCGTCGTGCGCGCGCGCGAGGCCGCGAAGCACCTGCGCGGTGATCCGGAGGGCTTCACCCAGCTCGAGGCGACCGAGCCTCCGGATTCGATGGCCCAGATCCTCGCCGCGGAGGAGCTCCATGACGATGTACGGCCTGCCGTCGTTGGTCTCACCGACGTCGTAGACCTCCACGATGTGCGCACTCTCGATCGCGCCGGCGGCTTGCGCCTCGCGCTGGAAGCGCTGCACCGCTTCGGGCGTCGCGCTCTCGCGATCGATGAACTTGAGCGCGGCGCGCTTTCCGATCGCGCCGTGCACCCCCTCATAGACGCGCCCCATCCCCCCGACCCCGAGGAGACCGACCAGGGAGTACTTCCCCACGGACTGACCCACCAGGTCGTCCTTGTCGTCCCCGTGCGCTTCGGCGCGGCCCATGGGACCGGCAGATTAGCAGGTTATGCCCCGCTTGCCGGCCCTCAGGTCTCGAGCTTGGGGTCGGAAGCCGACGGCTCGGCCGCGAGCAACGGGTCCAGCCTGCCCGAACGGTCCAGCGCGGCGATGTCCGTATAACCGCCGAGGGGAACGCCGTTCACGAAGACTTGCGGCACGGTGCGCTGTTTGGAGCGCGCTTCGAGCCAGCGCCGGAGATCGGGGCGATCCTCTACATCGATCTCTTTGAACGTGACGTTCTTGCCACGCAAGAGCGCCCGCGCGCGCTCGCAGAAGCCGCAGTACTGGGTCGTGTAGACGGTGACGTTGGCCGCCATTCTCATGCAATATGCCGATGGAGGGCCGCACCGCAAGCGCGCTATTTTCGACGCGCGTGACGCAGCGAGACGAAGCCGAGCGCCCGAGCTGGCGAGACGCCGCCGAGCACCTCGAGGTGGTGCTGAGAAACCCCGTGTTTCTTACGGGCCTTCGCGCCCCGCTCGTCGGCGTCGCGGTCGCGCCGCACGTCATGGCGTACGCGACGCTCGGCGGCTCGCTCCTGCCGGCTGCGATCGCGACGGGCTTCGAGAAGACGTTCGCCGAGATCCTCGCGCGCGCGATCGGAAACCTGGAGAACGCCCCGCCGAAGCTCGTGCGAGGTGACGGCCTCGCACGGCTCGAGGCCGAAGACGGACGAGTCGCGGCACGCGTGCTCCTGCCAGGGTTCTTCGATGCGTTCGAAGAGGTCGTCGGAGGCCGGCCCATCTGCGCGATTCCCGATGCGGGGACGTGCCTCCTGGCCAGCAGTGACGATGACGATGCTGTCGTTCAGCTGTACGAGGCGGCGTTCGACGCTTGGCGCGAGAGCGACGCACCGCTCTCGCCGGTCGTCTACCAGCCGTCCGGCGAAGGCTTTGCTCCGCTGGCGCTCGAAGGGGGCCACCCGGCGACCGCGGCTGCGCGGCGGGCGGCCGCGGTGCTCCTTGCTTCGGTGTACGCCGACCAGGCTGCTTCTTTCGACGGCGCCGACGACCGACCGCTGCTCGCGCCGTTCGAGATCGCGCCCCACGAAGAGCTGGGCGTCGTGACGTGCACCGTCGCGGTGCGCGGGGTCGAAGCGCTGCTTCCGGAGACCGATCTCGTGATGCTTCGCGAAGCAGATGATGGCGCGAGCGCCCGGCTCGTACCGCGCGCCTCGCTCGAACGGGCGCGCGCGCTCGTAGCCGTCCCGGACTTCGATCCGCCTCGCTTCGGATTGATCGCGTTCCCTGACGAAGGGACCGAGGACGAGCCGCCCGGCACCGGCCTGCTACGCTGACGGTCGGTGGACTACCGGAGCCAAGAGGCCGCGCTCCGCGCGCGCATCGAGGAGGTCGACGGGGAGGTCGAGGCGCTCGACCGGTCGCGCATCGAGATCGAGGAGAGCATCCGCACGCTCCAGCGAGAGACCACGGAGCTCGAGCGTTCGCTCGCCGAGGACGGCCCCGGCAAGGGCGCGGTCGGCGCGAGCATCCTGAGGATCCCGTTCATCGTGATCACGTTGCTCGTCGTCGCCGTCCTCTTGGTTCCGTTCCAGATCTACCTCACCGGCTACGTCCACAAGGACCCAGACGAGACGGTCGTCCCACTCCTTCTCCTATCGGGCCCCGGGCTGCTCGCCGCGCTCGTCGCGACCCCGTACCGCAGCCTGCACCGAGCGTACGCACACGCCGTTTGGGCGGGCTCGATCCTCGTCGCGCTCATCGGCGCGCTTCTGATGATCGGCCTGACCGGAGTGGTGAAGTAGATGAGCTCGACTTCGGCGCTGGAGCGAGAGCTCGAGGACAAGAGGCGCCTCCGCGACGAGAAGAAGACCGCGCTGCGCGCGCTCGAGCAGCATCTTGCCCAAGTCAACGCCCGCCGTGTCGCGCTCGAGGATCTCTGGGGTGCGAGCGCCGCGGGCATCCCGCTGCCCGTTCGGCCGCTCGTGCTCGCGATCGTTGCCGTCATCGCAGGGAACGCAGCGGCCTTCTCCGGGTACGTCGTCGCCCTCACGAAGTGGCGTGAGCCGTTCTGGGCCGGGCTCTACGCGACCCTGCTCGCCATCACGGTGGCGTGCCTCGTGTTCTCGGGCGGCTTCGGCGCAGGCGGACGAGCCCGCTCCGTCCTCCGCGCGACGACGGTTGCGTTCCTCGGCTTCGCGCTCATCGAGGGCGTGGTGGCGGCCGGCCTGATCTTCCGCTGATCGCGGGGTCAGTCGCTCCAATCGAAACGAAAGAGAGCGCCGTCCGACGTGCGCTTCACCGAGCCCTTCGGGTTCTTGCGTCCGGCGCTGCGGAGGGTGCTCTCGATGCCGAGGCGCAATCCTCGGAGGTGGAACTCGTTCATCTGCGGCCACTCGACGACGCGAAGCTCGGCGAAGCCCTTGCCCGACTTGATGACCTCCATCGCGCCCTGCGCGTAGGCCTTCTTGAACAGGTTGGGTGCCCTCGAGATCAACGCTTCGTCGCCGACGACGCGGAGGAGCGCCTTCCAAACGGTAGAGACCGCCTGGCCGGTCACGCGCGAGGCGATGTCGGTGTGAAGCTCCTCGACGCTCATCCCGCGCAGCTTGGCCGCGGCCTCGTAGATCCCTTCGACGATCGGGAAGCTCACCCACGAGAGCGCCGTGACGAGCGTTACCTGCTCGCGGGCGCTGGCGGGAAGCTCGGCGATGATGCGATCGAAGGCGTCGGTGCCGACACGCTTGCGCAGCGCTTCCATGTGCGCGCGCACCATGACGCCCGATACCTTGGCCGGTTGGCCTTCCACTTCGCGATGGTAGCCCGATCCGGCAAGAAGACGCTCGTGACCTCCGCTATCGTCCGCGAATGCTGACCTTGCCGGCATGGGCCCGTGCCGCCTTGCAAGAAGCCGCAGCCCACGCGCTTCGAGAGTCGGATTGGAGGGAGCACGGTGGCCCGAAAGTATTGGCATGGACGCTCGACGACTTCGGGCGCTTCCTGACCGAGGTCTACGGAGAGTCGCTCGATCGGGGTCTCTGCGATCGGCTCGGCTCGAAGCAACTGTTCGCGCGAACCGCCGAGACGCTCGCCGAGGGCTTCCTCGACCGCGACGGGCTGTACGAGCGCCGCCCTTCGACGACAAAGGCCTGGGTCGCCCAGCGCGTGGCCGACGCGCTCGGGATCCGCTTCGAGCGCGGCGTCGTCCTGCGCATCTCGCGCATGGTGGCCACCTCGCTCGAGGCTGCGGAGCGCCGCCGCCAAACCAAGAACGGCAAGGGCCGGCTCGACGCCCTCATGCAAGTCGCGCGCGACACCGATCAGCTCGAGCTCCTCGAGCGCCTCCGACAGCTCTATCCAGGCCCGCCACCCCTCGCGCAGGTCATCGATGCCGGTCGGATTCCTCTGGAGGCGGTCCTGGGGATCACCTGGATCGATGACGAAGACGCCGCACAGGCGGTCCTCGAAGCGCAGCTCCGAGCAGCCGATCCCGTCCCCTACACGCCGAGCCGCAGCTTCTTCGTGGGGGACGTGCTCGAGCACCCGAAGCTCGGCCGCGCCGTCGTTACCGCGATCGAAGACCAGCGCATCGTCGCTCGCTTCGTAGATGGCGAGCGAAAGCTTGCCTGTGGCAGAGCTCCTTGACGCCGGCGCGCGATGAGCGCGACATCGCCGGACCCAAGGGGAGGACGACATGACGGACATCGAACGGTACCTGGTCGAAGAGATCGCCCTCGACTTCCGCGACGGTCACATCTCGCGCCGCGAAGCGCTGCGCCGCCTCGGTCTGATGGGCCTCGGCGCTACCGCAGCGACCTCGCTGTTGACGACGGCGTGCGGCGGCGAGCCGGCGAACACCGCATCTCCGGACCCGACGAGCACCGAGCCCGACGTCACCGCCACGCCGACGGCGACCGCCTCGGAAACGGCACCCACCGCGAGCGCGTCGGCCGAGCCTCCGGGACCGCCGCCGGTCCTCCCGCCCTCGAAAGCGACCGAAGCGATCACCTTCCCAGAGCCGGAGAAGCGCACGCTCCAGGGCGCGTGGGCAGCCGCCGACAGCCCCAAGGGCGGCGTGCTGGTGATTCACGAGAACAAGGGCCTGAACGATCACACGCGCCACGTCGCCGGACGCTTCGCGGCGGCAGGGTACTCGGCGCTCGCGATCGATCTCCTCTCCGAAGAGGGCGGCACCGCGTCGCTCGGCGATCCCGCGAACGCGACCGCGGCGCTCGGCAAGGTGGCGCCCGAACGCTTCGTCGCCGACATGCGCGCCGGCCTCGACGAGATCGCGAAGCGCACGCCCAAGAAGAAGCTCGGCGTCATCGGCTTCTGCTTCGGCGGCGGCATGACGTGGCGCATGGTCGCGTCCAAGGATGCACGTGTCGCCGCAGCGGTCCCCTTTTATGGATCGCTTCCGGACGGCGCCGACTTCACCGGGTCCAAGGCAGCGGTGCTCGGGGTGTACGCCGAGCTGGACGCGCGGGTGAACGCATCCCGCGACGCCGCGAAAGCGGCCCTCGAGAAGGCGAAGCTCGTGCACGAGATCGTCACCTACCCCGCCGCGGATCACGCGTTCTTGAACGACACCGGAAAGCGCTTCAACCAGGCGGCAGCGGATGCCGCTTGGAAGAAGGTATTGGAGTTCTGCGCGAAGTACCTGGGTTGACGGGGAGCGCGAGCCGCACCTCGAGCCCGCCCCCCGGAGCGTTCTTCGCCTCGACCGACCCACCGTGCAGGACGACCGCACGGTGGGTGATGGCGAGGCCGATGCCGGTGCCCCCGCGCGTTCGAGCGCGATCCGTCTCGACCCGATAGAACGGCTCGAAGATCCGCGCGAGCGACTCGTCGGGAACGCCCGGTCCGTGATCGCGCACCCTCACCTCGGCGCGCTCGCCGTCCTCGTGAACCGAGACGTCGACCGAGCTGCCGGCGTCGCTGAAGCGCACCGCGTTGCGGACGACGTTCTCTACCGCTCGTCGCAAGAGCTCGGGGTTACCGGCGATCGTCGGCGAAGCGAGCTCGGTCGTGACGCGAACGTCGCGCGACTCGGCCTCGACCGATGCGTCCTCGGCGATGGACGCGACGAGAGCCCCCAGATCGACGGGCGACGTCTCTTCGAGGCCACGGTCCGACTCGAGGCGGCTCAGCGTGAGAAGCTCGCCGATCATCGCGTTGAGCCGCTCGGTCTCCCGCTCGATGCGATCGAGCGCCGGCGCGACGTCGGGCGCGGACTTGCGCCGCACGAGCTCGAGCGAAATCGCGAGGCGCGCGAGGGGTGAGCGAAGCTCATGCGACACGTCACGAAGGAGGCGCCGCTGCGCGTCGAGCAGATCGCTGATTCGTTCGGCCATGCCGTCCATGTCGCGACCGAGCGCCTGCGTCTCACCGTCGGCGCCCTCGAGATCGCCGGCGACGCGGACCGAGAGATCGCCGGACGCCATGCGCTGCGCCGCGCCACGAAGCACGTGCAGCGGCTTCGACAGATAGCGCGCCAAGAGGAACGAGACGATGCCGGTAACCGCGACGATCGCGCCCAACCTGTAGGGCAGCGTGTCCGGACCGATGAAGAACGTCCACGGTGAGCGGGCCGGACCGATCGCGATCGCCGTGAGCGAAGGGTCGCGGCCCATGACGACGGCGGTGATGTCCTCGCCGTTGGTGTGAAACGCGACGCGATCTTCGGCGGCTCGCGCCTCGCGATCGAGCTCGGCGGCGCCGCGCACCTCTACGCCCATCATGAGCTCGCCGTTCTTGTAGATGGCGATGCGGTCGTCGCGCGTGTCCATCGCGGCGAGGCGCCGCTGGCAATTCTCCTCGCCGCGCTCGACGCACGCGAGCGCTCCATCGGCGCGAAGCTCGAGGATGCGCGCTCCGAACCGCCGGCGCGCGGCGCTCCCTTCTTTCGGGAACGCGGCCGCGTGGATCATCGCGAAGACCCCGACCAGGATCGCCATGGTCACCCACATCGAAACCAGGAGGCGGAGGAAGAGGCTCTTCATTCCGTTCTCTCCAGTCTCACTGCCCTTCCCGCGCCAGGATGTACCCCGCGTTCCTCACCGTCTTGATGCGGTCGCTCCCGCTCCTGCTCGGTCCGAGCTTTCGTCGCAGGTTGGAGACGTGCATGTCGATCGCGCGATCGAACGCTCCGACCTTTCGGCCGAGCACGACGCGCGCGAGCTCTTCGCGCGAGACGACTGTGCCGGCCGCCTTCACCAGGACCTCGAGCAGGTCGTACTCGGCGGTGGTGAGCTTGACCTCTTCGCCGCGGATCATCACGCGACGCGCGGCCGGCGCGAGCGCGAGGTCGTCGACGACGAGCGACGCCGGCGACTCCGCCGCGGGCAGCGTGTTTGCCGCGCGCCGGTGGATCGCCCGGACGCGCGCC
>JBGTSH010000273.1:0-14800 GCA_041940405.1 Polyangiaceae bacterium | reverse complement strand
CGATGATGTCGGCGCCCGCCTCGAGGAAGCGCCGGTGGATGTCCCCCATCATCTTCGGCTGCGTCCGCGAGAACAGCTCGCCGTTGTTCAAGAGATCCTTCTTCGAGCCCGCGAAGCGAGAGCCGCGGATGTCGGCCTCTTTCATCTCGTAGCTGCGGATCGTCGTGCCGGTCGCACCGTCGATGATGACGATGCGCTCATCGAGGAGCTTTTCGAGCGGGTGCCGGTTCGGAATGGTCATGATCGGGGCAGGCTCTTCTTCTTGGGAGTTGCGTGAGGCTTCTGTGCTACGGCGCTCAGGACGACGAAGTGGGGCTTCTTGGTCTCGCGGCAGGCGATCTGACAGGAGATGGGCTCGAGCGCCGCCTTGGAGAGCAGCGCCTTGAGGGCTCGCGCCGTGAACCCCGGGTGCCGCTCGCCATAAGCCGAGGTGATCTTCGCGTGGTCGTGCTCGTCGAGAGAGAGCACGACGAGGCGGCCGCCGGGGCGAAGCACCCTCGCGCATTCGGCGACGGCTCGCTTGGGACGCTCCACATAGGTGAGCGTGTGAAAGAGCAGCACCGAGTCGAAGGAGTCCTCTGGAAAAGGCAGATCGTGCACGTCGGCGACGAGGCTCCGAACGTGCGCGTGGTCGGCGAGGCGCTTCTTCGCCGCGGCGATCATCGCTGCGCTCGTATCGATGCAGGTGAGCGATTTGCACCCTGCGGCGAGGAACGACGCCGCGGCGCCGTCGCCCGATCCGACGTCGAGCACGTCGCCGAGATCGAGGAGCGCGGCCATCCCCGCGGCGAGGGATTGCCACGTCCGGCCGGGCGAATAGTGACGCTCCATCTCGCCGGCGAACGACTCCGGCAAGGTTCCGAGCCTCTCGGCGTCGAGCTCGGCCAGGCGACGCCGGTCGCCCTCCAGCGTCGCATCGGGCGAAGCCGACGCGTCATCGAGGACGGCCCGCGCGGCTTTCGGCAGCGTCGCCGCCGAGAGCGCGTAGAAGGCGCTCTGCCCGGCGCGGCGATCGCGAACGAAGCCGCCTTCACGGAGCCGAGCCAAGTGCGTCGACACGCGGGACTGCGAGATGCCCGTGACGCGCACGAGCTCGGAGACCGAAAGCTCACGCTGCGAGAGGAGCGCGCAGAGCCGCAACCTGCTCTCGTCACCGAGGAGGTTCAGGGTTCCGACGGTCGCTGCCAGGTCCTGCATCTGTGTATCCGGATGAGCGGATAGAAGCCTGGCGCCGGCCGACTCCCGCGTCAAGCATCTCCCTGCTAGAGTCCCCCGCATGAAGCTCCTGCTCGTTGCGCTCGACGCGTCTCAGCGCGCCCCGAAGGTCCTCGACACGGCGATCGACCTCGCGAAAAGAACGGGTGCGAAGCTGCGCCTGCTACGCGCGGTAGGCCTGCCGCCCGAGATCCCGATGAGCCCGTTCGGCGTGACGCCCGAGGGCTTCCTTCAGATGCTCATCGATGAGGGCAAGCAGCAGGTTCAGAAGATGTCGGCGTCGGTTCCCAAAGAGCTCCTCGACGGCGTCGACACGCGCGTCGGCACGCCGTGGGCCTCCATCTGCGAAGCCGCCAAGGAGTGCAACGCCGACCTCATCGTGATCGGCTCACACGGCTACGGTGGCCTCGACAGGCTCCTCGGAACGACCGCGGCAAAGGTGGTCAACCACGCCGAGTGCTCGGTCCTGGTCGCGCGCAACCTCCACGTCTGACCTGGTTCTGAAGCTGAGACCTCACGCTGGCTGGTGAGGGGAGCTCCTGTAATTTCACCCCCCCGGCCCCCCTCACTTCGTGAGGGGAGAGTAGGTCACGCCGACTGAAGGCGCTCGGTGCGCATCGAAGCGGGCGAAGCGAGCCGTGCGACCTCTTCCACGAAGACCGGCATCGGGAGCGGCTCGTGGAGACACACGACGCGATCGAGCCAGGTCGGGCAGAGGCCTCGCGGCCAGAGCCCGGACAGGATCACGATCACGTTCTCGATGCAGCCGGCCTCCTCGAGCGCGTCGAGCAGGTGCTCGCGGTCGGCGTCGAGCATCGTGACGTCGATGACCCACACCTCCGGCAGCTCGTCGGCGTCGGGGGCGAAGCTCCTCGACAGCATGTCGGCAACCTCATTCCCCGTGCGCGCCGACAGCGCCGCAAAGCCGGCCGCCTGAAGCGCGCCGATCATCTCGCGGCCAGTGTCGGCATCAGGCACGGCGACCAACACACCCGCACGGCGAACCTCGACGGCGGCCGCGAAGCTTGCAGGGTGCGTTTGGAGGCCGCTCTGCGGCGCCTCCGGGAGGTGTTTCCGAAAATGGGGCATCTTGGGCTTCCGGGAGACGAGCCGTTTCCTTCACGGCTCATTCACTGCTCCGTTGCATCGTCGGTGCCAATCGATCCGTGCAGGATCGCCGCGAGGCGTGAGGCGCCTTCGCGCGATCGTGCCGGAGTGACACCCCAAAAGCGGCACGGTGCATGCTGCGCAGCTAGTGCGGACCTCAATTCCGAGGCCGAGGAGGATCTCTCGATGTTTCGCACGCGCACGTCCCTCGTTCTCGCAGCGCTGACCGCTGCGGTCTCGCTCGTCGCCCCCTCGGTATTTGCGGACGACCCGCCCGATTCCCACCGCCCGAACGACCCCATGATGCAAGACCGCGATCCGTACGACCCGCTGCGCGACGAAGGTCAGCGCGGCAACGTCCCCGGCACGCGCCCCGGCGCACCGTCCGGAGAAGCCCCGGCTCCCTATCAGATCGAGCGCCGGCGCACGGGCGAGGCCGAAAGCCTGTCGCAAAGCCTCGGCGGGGGCAGCCACTACGTCGATCGCTTCAACTGGTTCATGGCGCGCACGCTGCCGCTCTCGCCGCTCGTCTATCCGATCGGCAACGACGTCTCGGTCGAGGAGTGGGTCGAGAGCTGCGCGACGAGCAAGGACGGGTGGGCAACCACGACCTGCTACGGCGGCGGCTGGGGCGGCGAGAAAGAGAAGCGCCCGGCGGCGGTCTCTGTGCTCACGCCCGACGCGACCTGATCGAAGCGTGGTATCGGGTCGGACGTGACGACGTCCGACCCGACCGAGCGTTCGCGCATCCGCCGCGGGGGTTGGGTGGCCCCCGGCCCTCGCCCGGCGGGCGCGCTCGGCCGTCCGGAGCTCGAGCCGAGCGCTGACGAGGACCTTGCCTTTCTCACCGGCGACTTTCGGATCTTCCAGCTCAAGGTCGGCCATCGCTGGTCGCTCGACGATTTCGTCACGGGCTACGTCGCGCTCGAGGCCGCGCCCGCGGCGCGGCGCGCCGCCGACCTCGGGTGCGGCATCGGCTCGGTGCTGATGATGCTCGCGTGGGGACTGCCGGAAGCTCGTGTCGCCGGGGTCGAGGCACAGGACGTGAGCGCGAGGCTCGCGCGTCGATCGATCGCCTACAACGGCATCGAGGATCGTTGCGTCCTCGTCGAGGGCGACCTTCGCGACCATCACGCCGAGCTCGCTCCTTCCTCGTTCGATCTGGTGACCGGAACGCCGCCGTACATCCGGATCGGCAGCGGCCTCGTCTCGAGCAAACACCAGCGTCAGCCCTGCTTCTTCGAGACCCGCGGCGGCATCGAGGACTACGCGGTCGCCGCCGCTCGCCTGCTCGCGCGAGGCGGCCGCTTCGTCGCCTGCTATGGCGTATGGCCAGAGCGGCGCGGAGAGGACGCTGCGCGCGCCGCCGGGCTCGAGGTGATCTCGCGACTCGACGTCGTCCCTCGAGAAGGAAAGCCCGTCCTCTTTCGGGTGCTCACCGCGGCCCATCGTGACGAGGTCCGGGGCGACGCCTCCGTCCATCAGTTCGTGGTCCGCGATCGCGCGGGCGCCATCACGCCGCAGATGGTCCGCGCGCGCGAGCGGATGGGGCAGCCCCCGTAGACCAGTCGATTATTTCCGGCCGCGGCGGCCGCGCGTCGCGCGCTTGGCGGCGTCGAGGATCTCGCGCGACATCGCCCGGTCGTGAACCGCGCGCGCGAGCGTCAGCGCGCCGACCCAGGTCGAGAGGTGGGCGATCGCCTCCTGCCGGCCTTCTCCGGTCGCGAGCTTCTTCTCGATGCCTTCGAGCATGCTGGCGACGCCTCGCTGGAAGGCCCGCTTGACCGCCGGGGCGCTGCGCGCGACGTCGGCGCCGAGCGACGGCACCGCGCATCCCGTGCCCGGGCTGTCGACGTGGCGCTCCGAGAGATACCGGCCGAGCGCCCGCTCCAGCCACGCCTCGCCATCCTCCGGGATCGACGAGACGAGCTGCTGCATCGCCTCGGCGAACGCGCAATCGAGCGCCTCGGCGACCATCTGATCCTTGTCCGGAAAGTGCGCATAAAAGCCGCCGCGCGTGAGACCGGCCGCCCCCATGACGTCGTTCACGCTGGCGCCGGCAAGGCCGCGCTCGCGCATCATGCGAGCCGCCTTACCGAGGATCCGCGCGTGCGATCGAACCCGCCGCTCCTGGTGGGGGCGCTGCTCCGTCGACTTGGCTCGTGGTCGCGTCGCCGGCATGTCGAGCGTCAGATTACTACAGCAGAGGCCTCGGGATGCTAGCGGCAACGAGGCCCAGGGACATGGTATGGGCCGAGGGATGCGCGTCGTCACGTGGAATGTGAACTCGATCTCGGCTCGGCTCGACTTCGTCCTCGACTTCCTGAAAACGCGAGAGCCCGACGTCGTGTGCCTGCAGGAGCTCAAGGTCGACGACGACGCCTTCCCCCTCTCCACGTTTGGAGAGGCGGGTTACCACGCAGCGACATTCGGCCAGCGCCAGTGGAACGGCGTCGGCGTCCTGGTTCGAAAAGAGGCCGGCGCGGCGCCCGAGATCGTCCAGCGAGGCCTCCCCGGTCAAGAGGCCGCAGGCGGCCGGCTCATCACCGTTCGTGCGCTCGGGCTCACCATCACGTCGGCGTACATTCCCAACGGCAAGACGATCACCCACCCCGACTTCGCCGCGAAGCTCGCTTGGCTCGACTCGCTCGTCGCGTACGCGGCCGGGCTGGCGACGGCGGGCAACTGCATCATCGGCGGCGACTTCAACCTGTGCCCGGGCGATCTCGATACATGGGACCCCGAGCGCCACGTCGGTCGCATCTTTCACACCGAAGGAGAGCGGCAGCGCTTTTCGGCCCTCCTCGGGCTCGGCTACAAGGACCTCTTCCGCGAGCACCTGCCGACCGAACGGGTCTTCTCGTGGTGGGACTACCGAGCGGGCTGCTTTCACAAAGGCCAAGGGCTTCGGATCGATTTGCTCCTCGGCACCGAGGACGTCCGCAAGCGGGTCACCGGCGCGAGCATCGACCGCGACTTTCGAAAGAAGCGCGAGGGCCGGGTGCCGAGCGACCACGCGCCGGTGCTCGTCGAAATCGCGTAGGATCCACCGCCCGTGCATCCGAAGAGACGGCTCGTGCTCGGCGTGCTGGCGCTGAACGTTTCGCTCGCAATCGCATTCGATGCGGCCGCGTCCGACTTCACGCCCGAGGGCGAGCACCTCTTCGATCCGAAGGCGGTCTTCACCTACGACTTCGAAGAGGACTTCTTTCCCGAGGGCGAAGGCGAAGGCGAAGGCGAAGGAGGCGGCGGCGGCGCACCGGCTTCGCTCACCGTCGAGGACGACGGCGCGCTCTCGAAGTCTCGCGTCCTCCGGCTCGGCCCGTTTCAGGGCGTCGACGTTCCGGTAACGGTCGCAGAAGGTGCACAAGCGTATCGGGTAAGCGCGTGGATCCGCGGCGGCGAGACGATCGCCGATGTCGAGATCCGCTACGCGGACAACCCTCATCCGGGCGTCGACGAGATCGCGGTGCTCTATCCAACCGGGCGGATGACGAGCGACGGCTGGGTCGAGGTCTCGGCCGCCGGCGTGCGCGTCGATGCGGCCCGCGGCGCGACGGTGACCGTCGGCTTCTTCTCGGCTTCGGGAAGCGACGTCGACGCGCTCGAGATCGTCCGCGAGCGCAGCCTCGGGCCCGAAGACCTCTCGGGGCAAGCGTGCAAAGGCTCGGCGGATCCCGTCTGCGGCACGGGCCAGGTCTGCGTCGCGTCGCAATGCCGCTACGTCGGCGGCTGGGTGCCGCCCATCCCCGTCGATCGTGACGACGTCGCCGCGTACCTCGCCGCGCGCATGCAGCTCTTGTTCGGACCGCTCCGAAATCGCGAGGTCGATCTGCCCATCGCATTGGTCACGCTCGATCGAATGCGCGATGCAGAGGATCCGTGGACGTATTGGAATGCCTTCTTGCTCGGGGTGCGGCGCCTCCATGACGGTCACACGACGACGAGCGGCGTCGCGGACTTCGTCCTCGAGAACGAGAAGCCATTGGGGCTCTGCTTCCTCGAAGGCGACGCGGATTTGTCGCACGGCCGCGCGCCCAAGGACCCGCTCTACCTGGACATCCTCGTCTCGCACGTGGCGTCGTCGCGCAACCTCGGTCTCAAGGCGGGCGATCGGCTGGTCTACGTCGACGGCGAGCACCCGATCGCTTGGGGGCGCGCCCAGGTCGAGCACAACTGGTCCTCGTCGCCGACTTCGAACCACGAGACCTACGCCGAGATCGCCGAGCAGCTGCGCGGACTCATCGCGCGCTACGCCCACACCCTGACCGTCGTTCGCTGCGATCCGGCGACCAGCACGTGCGGCATGCTCGAGACCGTCGACCTCTCGGCTGTGCCGGCGATCACGCCCGACGAGGCGTTCGAGAGCGTCGCTTGCGACAATCGCCCCCTTCGCCACCTGCCCACGTCACCGGTCAATCACGCGACGGGGTCCGCGGTCTACCACGGCATCGTGAACGAGTCGGACGCGGTGGAACGCATCTACGGCGCCGAGTGGGAGTCGCTCTACGCGACCGGCGGATCGGACGGCGTCGGTCCGCTGCTCGACCAGGCCATCGCGTCGTTCAAAGCGGACGCGCGCGGCGTGATCCTCGATCACCGGTCGGGCAACGGTGGCACGATCCTCGGACCCCAGAAGATCTGGGCCTTCGCGGTGCCGAGCCATCCGGTGAGCCTCTACCTCCATCGCCAGCGCGCGGAGGACGAGGCGATCGATCAAACGGCGGGACTAGCGCTCTTCAATGCCGGTCTCCAAGAGCAGGGGTTCGTCGACTGGGGCGGGGCCGGCAGCGGAACGTCGATGCCGGTCGCGCTGCTCCTCACGCGCGACGTCTCCGCGAGCGACTGGCTGCCGCTCGGGCTCAAAGGCCAGCTTCCCAACGTGCGCATCTTCGCGCCGTTCCAAACCAACGGCGGATTTTCGACCCGCTACGGCTTCGGGTACTGGCTCGGGATGAGCTACGTCATGGCGGTCGGCGAGACCTTCGACCCCACCGGCCTTTCGCTCGGCGGCCACGGTGTAGAGCCGGACCAGATCGTGCTGCCGAAGCAGTCGGATCTTCTCGTCGGGCGCGACACGCTCTTCGATGTCGCGATCGGCTGGGTGCGAGGAGGCCTGCAGTGACGCCCAGGTCGCTCGCGCTCGCTGTGGCGACGCTGCTCCTCGCCTGCCAGGACGAGGTCGTGGCGCCTGCACCGTCCGATGACGGTTCCGTCCCGGATCCGCCTCCCGCGCCCACGACCGAGCTTCCGCCGGCGAACCCGCCGAAGGAGAAGAAGCGCGACGTCTTCTCGCGCAACCCGTTCGGCAACGTCGCCGAGACCGAGAACCTGCTCTGGGACGGAGACTTCGAGTGGTCGTCGCCGTTCACCGACCAGTACGGTTGGATCGAGCTGCCGGCGAGCCCGACGCTCACCGACATCGTCATCGGTCCCATGTGCAGGAGCGGCGTGAAGTGTGCGCGGCTCGGAAAGAACGATGAGGTGCTCGGCATCGCCGTCTCGTCAGCCACCTCGGGTCTCGAGGCGTCGATCTGGGTTCGGTTCCTCCCGATCGAGGGTCAACCGGCGCCCGCGTGCACGGACGTGCTCGCCTTCTTGATCGATGCCGCCGGCCTTCCACCGCGCGACCAAGACGTGGAGCTCTTGCCGGTCTCCGACACGCCCGACGAGTCGGGCTGGTGCCACCTCACGGCCACCTCGGAGCAGCGCAACAACAAGACCTATCTCTACGTCGAGAACGAGGCCGACGCGCCGATGCTCCTCGACGACGCGGTGCTCGTGCGCACCGAGACGATGGCGTTTTCGCAACAGCCGAAGCGCACCATCGATTCCGAAACGCGCGCGCGCATCGAGGCCGCCGTACGAAAGGTGCGATTTGGCGGCGAAGGCGCGCCCAACCCTGCGCGCGACGCGCTCGAGCGACAGAAGCGTCATTGATCGGGCGGTTGCGCCCCCGGCGCGCGGATGCCATACCCGGCCCATGCGTTCTTTGCTCCTCCTCGCCGCGATGTGTGTCGTCTCCGGCTGCTCCGACTCGCAAGCTGCGGGGGCGGGCTCACCGACGGGCGCCGCCGAAGGTCAGAAGGAAGCCGGCCAAGCACAGTCGAAGGCCGAGGTGGGCAAGCCCGCGCCGGACTTCAAGCTCAAGGACCTCGACGGCAAAGAGGTCTCGCTCTCGAGCTTCAAGGGCAAGACGGTGATCCTCGAGTGGTTCAACCCCGAGTGCCCGTTCGTGAAGAAGAGTCACACCAAGGGCTCGCTCAAGGGGCTCGCCTCGACGATGACCGACAAGGGCGTCGTGTGGCTGGCGATCAACTCGGGCGCCGCCGGGAAGCAGGGTGCCGGCGTCGAGAAGAACAAGACGGGCGCCGAAGCGCTCGCGGTCAAGAACCCCATCCTCCTCGACGAGAGCGGCGAGGTCGGGAAGATGTACGGCGCGACCAACACGCCGCACATGTTCGTCATCGACCCGTCCGGCGTGCTCGTCTACGCGGGCGCGATCGACAACTCGCCCGACGGCGAGGGCGAGAGCCCCGAGGGCGGCAAGCTGGTCAACTACGTGACCGACGCGATCGCCGCGCTGGACGCCAAACGCGCCGTCGCCACGCCGAGCACCAAAGCCTACGGCTGCAGCGTCAAGTACTGAGGCGCTTCTGCCACGACCGGATCGGCCTAGAAACGGCTGAGCCTGGCGGTAAACTGTCGAGCACATGGACCTCGGCCTCATGCTCGAGCGCTGCCACAAGGGCCAATGGAGGCTCGACGAGGTCGATTGGACTCGGCCGCCGAGGCCGCTGTCGGCGACCGAGGAGACCCAGGTCGTCCAGTACTTCACCGACATGGCCCAGATCGAGCGGCTCGCCGGCGCGCTCTTCGCCGAGCAATTGCGCCATGCGACCGATCCCGTGCTGCGATCGATCTTCGAGACGTTCGTGGTCGACGAGCAGCGGCACGCGCGCGCCGCCGAGCGCCTCGCGCTTCATTTCGACACCCGCAAGCTCAAGCGCTACGAGCCGAGCCCGAGCCTGATCCGGTTTCGACCCCGATTCCTGGCGGCCCTCAAGTACGTCTCGGCCGAGGTCGCCAACGCCTACATCGTCGGCGGCGAGCTCCTCCTCGACATCGCTCTCTTGCGATCGATCGACGACTACCTCGACGATGCGACGTGCCACGACGTGATGCACCTCATCAACCGCGACGAGTCGCGCCACGTGGCGATCGACTACTACATGATCGACTACTACGCGTCGCCTGCGTGGGAGCGCGAGCGGCGATCGCGATCGCTCTCGGCGGCCGACCTCGCCCGATCGGCCTACGCCTTCTCGGCGATGATGCTCGCGGCAAAGCCCTTCATCCGTGACGTGTTCGTCGTCCCGATGACCCGGGTCGACCCGCGCCGCCGCCGCATGCGCGAAGCGTTCAAGCGCATGCAGCTCCTCTCGGCGAAGCCCGGCGTGGCGGCGCGGCCGTTCTCACGCCTCCTCCGGACGCTGCAGTTTCTCTATGCGAACCCTGCGACGCACCGCGTGCTCGGCCCGATCGCCGAGCGCATCGTCGGGGTGCCGGGCGAGTACCTTCGCGACCTCTACACCGCCGAAGAGTGGGAGCGCGCCAAAAGCAGCAGCATGGATGAGCTCGCCCAGGGGGCGCTCGCGGCCAAATACGAAGCCTGACGCAGCGGGTCGCCGGGACCCCCTGGTCGACGGCCCTTCTCGCCGCACGGCCGCAGCGCTAATCAGCGTGCTTGGTGAGAGCTCGCAACCTTGTCGCCCCGCTCGGGGCGGCGCTCCTTTTGTCCGTCACATGGTCGTCCGTCGCACGCGCTGCGGACTTCGATGCGCTCGGCAACTTCGTTCCGGATCCGGCCGCCGTCGCGTTCGAGCCGTTCGACTCGCCGGTCCGCTTTCTCCCCGACGACGTGGACGCCGCGTGCGAAGAAGCCGCCTACGAAGTCGTCACGGGAGAGGCCCTCGAGACCGGAAGCTTCGCGCGCCTTCAGGTCGCCGAGAACTGCGCGGAGCGGTTCGAGGTTCTCCTCCCCGCGGAGCGCGCCTCGTACAAGGCCACCCTCTGGGTCCGTCACGGTTCGATCGGCGCGCGCATGACCGTCGCCTACGACGGCGAAGGCGGCACCGAGATCCAGAACGCTCGCATGTCGCCCACCGGCCGAGCCACGAGCGACGGCTGGATCGAAATGGCGTCGAACGAGTTCCCCGTCGACGGTACCAGGCTCCCGCGCGTGTACGCGCGCCTCGTCGATTTCGCCGGCGCCGATGGCGTCGACGTCGATGCGCTCGAGGTCGTGCCGGCCGGCGAGTACTACCCGCCGTCGACCTGCGAAGGCGTGCGCGATCCGGTCTGCGGCCCCGAAGCGCTGTGCATCGGCGGCACCTGCAGGCTCGGCCGTCTGAGCGTCCCCGTGCTGCCGCCGCCCGAGCTTCGCGAAGAGACGGCGTTCGCGCTCCGCGAACGCTTCCGGCTCTTCTTCGGCGGACGAAAGACGCGGCTCGTCGACCTTCCCGTCGCGCTCGCCACCATCGATCGAATGAAGGATGCCAAGACGGCGTGGGAGTACTGGAACGGGTTCGCCACCGCGGGACGCCAGCTCCACGATTGGCATACGCGCGTCGGCGGCGCGATGCTCGAGGGCGGCGTACGCGGCCGCCTCAACGCCTGTTTCATCGAGGGCGACGCGGATCTCACGCACGCGGTCTGGCCCAAGCATCCGCTCTACGACGACATCTTGGTTTCGCACGCCGGGATCGACGGCCTCGGCCTGCGCGCTGGCGACCGCTTGGTCGCGATCGACGGCGAACACCCGATCGCCTGGGCACGAAAGCTCGTCGACGTCGATTGGGCCTACCACGTCGCGACCGACTCGGCTTCGTACGCCGACCTGGTCGAGGGGCTCGGCGGTCCCCAATGGGCGGGCGGCGCCATCCTTCGGTACGCGCGCGAGATCAGCGTCATTCGGTGCGACCCCGCGACAGGCACGTGCAATGACACGATCGAGACGGTGAAGATCGACGACATCCCGGTGATCAACGGCGGGGCGGATCTGGCTTGCGACAACCGTCCGACCTACCACCTTCAATCGGGCGGCCCGGACGCGACGAACCATTACGTCTTCTCGACGATCTTCCACGGCCGCATCGCCGACACCGCCGACGACGAGCAGATTTACGGGATGGTGTGGGACACCCTCTACGGCGGCAACGACCCGAACGGCTACGTCAACTCCAACATCAAGCTTCGCAGCGCCGAATGGAAGGCGAGCGCGCGCGGCGTGATCCTCGATCATCGCGCCGGCAACGGCGGCACGCTCGACGCGCCGGAGTACATGACCGATCTGGTGCGTCCGGCCGAGACGTTCGCCGTCGTTCGAATGCCCATCGCGGTCGCCGCGTTCGACGGACCATCGACGGCCGAAGAGGGCATCGCGCTCTTCGAGGACTCGATGTTCGCGACGCCGTACCAAGTCGGTGATCCCGGCCACGACCCCAACCTGCCGGTCGCGCTCATCCTCCACCGCGACGGATCGGCGTCCGACTACATGCCGCTCGGAATGAAGGGCGCGCCCAAGGTGAAGCTCTTCGGACCGGGCCCGACCGCGGGCGCGTTCTCGACCTACATTCAATTCAACTACTGGGGCGGACTGTCGTTCCAGATCGCCTCCGGGGACACGATCACCAAGGACGGCGAGCCGATGATCGGTCGGGGCGTCATGCCCGACTTCGTCGTCGATCAAAAGCAGAGCGATCTGCTCGCCGGCGTCGACACCATTCACGAAGCGGCGCTCGCGTGGGTGCGACAGGAGCTCAAGCCGTGAAGACGCCGATCTCGTTCTTTGCCACGACCCTCGCCGCGGCTCAGCTCGTCATGGGCTGCTCCGAGGAAACGATTTCGCCCGTCGACGGAGCGCCCGAGCCGACGCCCACCGTCTCCGGAAGCGGGGGCGGCACGGGCACCGGCGGGAACGGCGAGACCGGGCCGAAGGTGCGCGAGGTGTTCTACCGAAACACCGTAGGCGTCCCGTTCGACAACCTCTTGGCGGACGGCGACCTCGAGCTCTCGATCGTCCCTTCGGACGGTCAGTACGGCTGGCTCGCCTTCAGCGGTGGCGGCTCGCCGGTGGTCCTCAACGCCGAGACCGGGGGCCTCTGCAAGAGCGGGCTCCGTTGCGGGCGCGTCCCGGGAGAGAGCATCCTGTTCGTGCGCGGTACCGCCGCGCCGGACATGTCGCCGCATCGCGGCTCGGTCTGGATGAAGCCGATCGCAGAGGGCCCCGAGCGCGGCAGCGAGCATCCCTGCGCGCTCGCCGACGTGCGCGTCGTCACGTGCGACAACTTCGTCTTCGGCGACAAGCTCGAAGCGGCGGCTGCTCCCGCGGCCGATGGCTGGTGCGAGATCGCCGGACCCATCGATCCATCGACCCGCGCGATCTGTTTCTACATCGAGGTCGACCAGTGGGACGTGCTCGTCGACGCCGCCACGCTGCTCCCTGCCGAGCCTGCGGCGAAGCGTTCGCCGCCCCCGCCGCTGCGGCCCGACCAGCTGGCGCGCGCCGCCGTCGTCCGCGAGCACATCCGATCAAGGATGACACTGTCGTCAGACTCGATCCCGATCGACCCCGTCAAGAAGATGCGCGAAGCGCGCGGCGACTGACCGCGCATCCTCATCGTCTCGTGCTGCTCCGCAAGCACTACCTCGACCTTGTGACCTCGGATGATCGCGTGCGGATCGTCTACGCGGCCGAGCTCCGCCTCGGCGCGCTCGACGTGCGATATTGCGCCGTGCTGCGCGCCGATCCCGGCGGGCAGCCGCGAACCGAGACGAAGCTCGGCGGCGCCACCGAGCCGGTGCGCGATGGGCGGACGCTGCGCTTCGGCTCGGCCCCCCTGGGGTTCGAGTGCACGTACGAGCGAACGCTCGCCGGCCCTCGCGTGGAGATCCTGCCTGGTGGCGCGCTCCGCTGGGACTGCCACACGCTGCGCGCCCGCGTGACCTTCCGCGATCGAGACGAGATCCTGCATGGCACCGGCTACGCCGAGACGCTCGAGACGACGATCGCGCCTTGGGAATACCCGTGGGACGAGCTCCGTTGGGGCAGGCTGCATGATGCTGACGGCTCTGTCGTCTGGACGGTCCTCGAGGGTGGCGGCGCCGGCCGCGCCTACTTCGCCCGCGGCCCCGAGCTGGCGTCCGGCGAGACGGTTCCGGACCTCGGCGAGATCACGCTCCTGCGCTCCGGACGCATCGGCGACACCGTCCTCTCGGTGATCCCGGGCCTCGAGCGCCTGCCGGGCCGGATCCTCGGGCTCTCCGAGACGAAGCAGCTCGCTCGATCCCAGGCAGGCGGCCGCGCCATCCACGAGACGGTACGGTGGCCGGCGCGCGCCTGATCGGAAAGATCGCGTACGGCGCGCTCTTCGTCGTCGCGCTGCCGATCGCGATCTGGCTCTGGATGAGGGCGACGGAGCCGATGATCGTCGCGCCGCCGGTCATCCTGCCCGAGCTCGGTGCCGTGCTCGTCGCCCTTGGCGGCGCCCTCATCGCCGGAGGCTGGTACGGCCTGTGGGTCCACGCAGGCGGGTTGCCGATGAACGCGTTTCCTCCTCCGCGTCTCGCGACCAGGGGCGTCTACGCCCTGGTCTCGCACCCGATCTACGTCGGCTTCGACCTCGGCCTCTTCGGGCTCGCCATGATCATCGGCTCGGCCGCCCTCTTCTGGCTCATCGCGCCCGTCATCACCCTCGGCAGCGTGGCGCTCCTCTATGGCTACGAGCTCCGCTCGCTCGCCGACCGCTTCGGCGATGATCGCGAGCGTCCGGCGCTCGCCATCCCGCCCCGCTCCGGCCCGGCGAAGCTCACCCATCGCGCGTCGGCGTACTTCATCCTCCTCTTTCCGTGGGCCGTGCTCTACGAGAGCGTCACGCGGCTCGGACCGCCTCGCGGCGCGATCGAGACCTACCTCGAGCTCGAAGGCGGCTGGCCGCTCGTAACGGAGCTCTATCCCGTCTACGCCAGCGTCTATGTGGTGGCGCTCGGCGTTCCGCTCGTGCTCACGGACGCTGCCGCCATTCGAAAGTACGTCGTGAGCGGCCTGGTCGCCTGCGCGATCACCTTCCCGCTCTATTGGTTTCTCCCCTTCACCGCACCGCCGAAGCCACTCGCCGACGGCGCGCCGTTCTACGCGATGATCCAGCTCGAGCGCGCGCTCGACTCGGCGCGCGCCGCGTTTCCGTCGTTCCATGTGATCTTCGCGTGCCTCGCAGCCGGAGCACTCGCCGTTCGCTTTCCCCGGACAGCGATCGCGTTTTGGGCGTGGGCCCTGCTCGTCGGCGTCGCGTGCATCGGCGTCGGCATGCACGGCGTCGTGGACGTGGCCGCCGGCTTCGTCGTGGGTCTCGCGTCGTGGCGGTACGAGGCGACCTGGGAGCGCCTGCGGCGCGCTGCCGAGCGAATCGCCAACTCG
>JBGTSH010000272.1:0-14819 GCA_041940405.1 Polyangiaceae bacterium | reverse complement strand
TGAGCTTGCGCTTGCTGGTGACCATGTACGTCACTTCGCCGCGCGCGAACTCGATCTGCTGCGGCGGGTCTTTTGCGCCGATCGCTTCGATGCACCAGTCGTAGAGCGGGCGGTGATCTTCGAACTCGAGCGTGCAGACCGAGTGCGTCGTGCCCTCGATCGCGTCGGAGAGCGCGTGGGCGTAGTCGTACATCGGGTAGATGACCCACGTCGTCCCGGTCTTCGGGTGCGGCTCGCGCTTGATGCGATAGAGCACCGGATCGCGAAGGTTGAAGTTCGGCGAGGCCATGTCGATCTTCGCGCGCAGGGTGCGCGAGCCGTCGGCGAACTCACCGGCGCGCATGCGGCGGAAGAGGTCGAGGTTCTCCTCCGGGCTCCGGTCGCGCCACGGGCTGTTCTTGCCCGGCTGCCCGGGCACGCCGCGGTATTCGCGGATCTGGTCGCCGTCGAGATCGCACACGAACGCGAGGCCGCGGCGGATCAGGTCTTCGCTGTAGGCGTAGATCTGCTCGAAGTAGTCGGAGGCGAAGCGCAGATCCTCACCCCAGTCGAAGCCCAGCCACTTCACGTCCTCCTGGATGGAGCGGATGAAGAGCTCTTCTTCGGTCGCCGGGTTCGTGTCGTCGAACCGGAGGAAGCAGCGCGCCTGGTGCTCGCGGGCGATGCCGAAGTTGAGGCAGATGCTCTTTGCGTGACCGATGTGGAGGAAGCCGTTCGGCTCCGGCGGAAAGCGCGTCTGAACGCGTCCGCCGCGCCGCTTGGCGGCGACGTCGGCCTCTACGATCTGCCGGATGAAGTCTGTCTTCGCCGAGGGATCGGTCGACATGGGGCTCGCAACCTACCACTCTGGGTCGGACGGCGCCCCGCCGAGCTGACAGCCTCCAGCAGCCACGTCAGAGAATGCTTTGCCGGCCGTCCGAAGGTGAAATCCCTTGACGCACCTCGCGACCGGGGTAGAAACGCCCCCGTCCTCGTACGGGCCTGTAGCTCAGCTGGGAGAGCGCTAGAATCGCACTCTAGAGGTCGCCGGTTCGATCCCGGCCAGGTCCACCGCCGCAGCTCATTTCCGAGAGCGTTCCGTTCTGCGCTATCCTCCTGAATCTTGGAGGCTCATGCGATGAAAGCTCTCGCTCTACTTGCGCTTACCGGCTCGATCGTCGTCCTGGCAGCCTGCGGTGACGACGGCAACGGGACGGGAGCGGGGGGCTACACGCCGGGCGTCATCTCCCAGGTCTCGGCCGGCCCGGGCGGTACCAAGGTCTCGTCGGGAGACACCTCGGGACAGACCACGGGGGGAGAGACCTCGTCGACACAGTCTTCATCGGCCTCGTCGAGCAGCATGTCGTCCTCGAGCACCGGCATGATGCTCAACGAGCCGCTCCTGCCGTACTGCGGCTGCATCACCGACAACCTGGGCGGCGTCGGGCTCTGCACCAACTGCTGGGACATGGCCGTCGCCAAGGGTGGCGGCTGCGAGATGGTGCTGCAGGGCTGCGGCACCGCCTGTCAGAACATGCTCGACGCGCTCGCCACCGAGTGCCAGACGCAGGCGACGCCGGGCTGTCTCCAGACGATCGCCGAGATGGCACCGAACCAGGTCGACGACTTCGCCGCGGTACTCCAGTGTCTCTGCGCTTGCGCGTCCTGCGACAACGAAGCTTGCATGTGAGACGCGCCGCCGTCACGTCGGCTTGATGTTGCGGTTGGTCCTGAAGAAGTTGTCAGGGTCCCACTTCGCTTTGATCGTCGCGAGGTGCTCGATCGCGTTGCCGAGCGCGGCGCGTTCTCTGTCGGCGCCGTCGTCGGTGGTGAGAAAATTGATGTACGTGCCGCCGGTGGAGAACGCCTTGAGCTCGCTCCACGCGTCGCGAGCCCATTGGATGTTGACGGCGTCGTCCTCTGGCCGTTCCCACGAGCCGGCGATGTTGAGCACGTAGCGCGCGTTGCGGTTGCCTACGGGGGAGTGATCGTCGTCCTCCTCGTTCAGCGCGCCGCCAATCTGAAAGAAGATGACCGCGGAGTGCGGGGATTTGATCTTCGCCGCGTGCTCGATGGCTTTGTCGCACGCTGCCTGATCGATCCGCGCGAGGTACTCGCTCTTCCAGTAGTAGCGGCGACCTTTCGGTTGGGTCGCGTCGAGGAGCGACTGCATCTGGACGTAGGGGCGGCGGACCAAGACGTCGCCGATCGGTTTCTTGAACTTCTTGATCGGGAGGACGGCGCGCTCGCCTTCGGCGACCTCGCCGCTGTAGCAAGCGAGCAGCGCGACGATGGGCTTGCCGTGCACGTCCTTGGGCAGCCACGGCGCAGGCGGCGCGGGGCGCATGAGCGCCACCAGCGTCAGCTCGCGCGGCGCCGTCTCGGCGAGCTCGCGATAGAGCGCGAGCACCGAAGCCGTCTCGCTCGCGGGCCACGCGACGAGGCCGCCGACGACCTCGGGCCCGACGGGAAAGAGCGCGTAGTCGATGCCGGTCACCACGCCGAAGTTTCCGCCGCCACCGCGCAGGCCGAAGAAGAGGTCGGGGTTCTGGTCGTAGCTCGCGTGCACGAGGCGGCCGTCGGCGGTCACTACGTCCATCCCGGTGACGGTGTCCGAGGTCCACCCCCACCGCCGCGTGAGGTACCCGAAACCGCCGCCGAGGGTGAGGCCCGCGATCCCGGTCTGCGAGACGAAGCCGAGGACGGCGGCGAGCCCGTGGAGCTGCGTCTCGCGGTCGACGTCGCCGAGCAGGCAGCCTGCTTGAGCGCGGGCGAGCCTGCCCTCGGGATCGGTCCAGACCCCGCACATGAGCGACATGTCGAGCATCAGCCCGCCGTCCGCTGCGGCGAGGCCGGCGATGTTGTGGCCGCCGCCTTTGATACAGACGAGTAGATCGTGCTCGCGCGCGAAGCGAACCGCCGCGAGGACGTCTGCAGTCCCGAGGCACCGCACGACCGCCGCGGGCTTCTTGTCGATCATCGCGTTCCAGAGCGTGCGCGCCTCCTGGAATGCGGCGTCGTTCGGGAACGCGATCGGGCCTTTGAGGCGCGTCTTGAGCGCGTCGAACGCGTCCTGCTTCAGCTCGGCCGTCTGGCCGGACGCCGTCGTGACCTTCATCGTCGACCCTCCCGGAGCGGCATCCTAGCCCAAGGATCGATGACCGGCCCCGGGCACTTTCCGCGCTCTCAGCGCCTCACTTTCGTCGTAGCCTCGGCTCATGCGCGTCGGGGGCGTCCTCCATCCCTTCCTCTTTCTCTCCTGCCTCTCCTTGGCGGCCTGCTCCTCGTCGACGACCACCAGCGAGACGCCTGCGGCGTCGGCTTCGGTCGCCGCTCCGGAGCCCGAGCCCCCGAGCGAGCCGCCCCCGCCGGAGCCGGTAGAGACAGGTCATGCCTGCGCCACCGCGACGTCGGAATGCGGTGGCGGGTCGTGCACCATCAAGATGAAGAACGACTGCGAGGCGCCGCTGACGTGCGACGCCTTCATGATGTTGCGTTGTCGGACGCCCACCGAGCTCGTCGAGGCGAAAGGCCGCGAAAGGCAGACATTTCCCGCGAAATCGGCGGATGATCTCGTCGTGAGCGCGAACTGCACCATGGGCGATCCGGTGCAGACCTCGTTCACCGAGATGAAGTGTAAATAGCGGGGGCCGCGCACCGCGCCGCGCCCGAGCGCTCGGTCGAGGCACGGCTGCAGACCCGCGCGCCGTCGTCGCGCTCGTAAGTGTGCGGTACGTCGTTCGCAACGGGACATGGCGAGGTTCGCCATGACCCAGAACAACGTTTCCAACGAAGACACCGGTCGCGATGTGCGGACCGGAATCGGCGGCACCGCCAAGGAAGCCGCTCAGCACCTTGCATCCGACGCTCGGGCAGAGCTAGACGCCCGCGTAGCTGGTAAGAAGCAGCGAGCCGGCGACGAGCTGTCGTCCGTCGCCGAAGCGCTGCGTGACACCAGCGACGATCTCCGCCAGCGGGCGCCCCTCGTCGGCGACTACGCCGAGCGCGCCGCCGACACGATCGACGAGCTGGCCGGCTTCCTGAAAGACAAGAGCGCGGGCGAGATCGTCGAGGATATCCAGCGTTTCGCCCGTCGGGAGCCGGCCCTCTTCTTCGGAGGTGCGTTCGCTCTCGGCGTCGTTGCCGCTCGGTTTCTGAAGAGCTCGCCGTCGAGAGAGACGTCCCCTCCGAAGGATACGTCCAGGGAGACCGAGCTCGCCTCCTCCGAGCCGGATCTGTCCGAAGGCTGGGGCGCCGTATGACCGCCCGCGTTCCCGGAGCGCCGGCGCGTCTGCCCGAAGAGCCGACGCTCGGCACGCTCTTCAAGGAGCTCGGCGAGCAAACCGGACGTCTCGTTTCGCACGAGATCCGACTTGCACGCTGCGAGCTCAAGGAGAGCGCGCGCACCGCGAGCCGCAACGCGGCCACGGTAGCGGTCGGGGGTGCAGCGGCGACGCTGGGCGCGATGCTCGTCGTCGTCGCGTGCACCCTGTTGCTCGCAAAGCTGATCCCGCTGTGGCTCTCGGCGCTCGTGATGGGCGTGCTGTTGATCGCCGCCGGCGCCATCGCGGCCAGCGCGGGGATCAAGGCGCTACGAACGTCCGACCTCGCGCCGCGCGAGACCGTCCGGACATTGAAGGAGGACTCGCAATGGCTGCGAACAGAGCTATCCAGGTAGAAGACGAGAAGCGCGCCGTGCTTCGAGACATCGAAGTGACGCGCGATCGGATGGGCAACGTGGTCGAGGCGATCGAGGAACGCCTCAGCCCGGCGCACTTTCGAGAGCAGCTTCAGATCATGAAAGAGGACGCGCTCGATCAGTTTCGAGACGCGAAGGAACGGGTCAAGGGAGAGATCCGTCAAGAGGTCAGCACGGTCAAAGAAGAGATGCGAGAGGCAACGATCGGAAGGATGGAGAACATGATGCACAGAACAACTGCGAAGGTGAGGGGTACGGGCGCGAGCGTCGTCGACGCGGTGCGCGAGAACCCGCTGCCGTTCGCCATGATCGGCCTCGGCGTCGGCTGGCTCCTCGCGTCGTCGCGCAAAGACGGCAGGAGTGCGACGGAAGACGTGCGCATCACCGCGCGCGGCGTCTACGACGACTGGGAAGAGGACGTCGAAATCGGCGGCGGGGCCCGATCGTTCGTCGATCAGGGCAGGTCGTTCGTCGAGCAAGGCAAGGAGCGTGTCGCCGAGGCCGTCGATCGCGTCGAGGACAAGGCGCACGAGCTTTCCACCGAAGCAAAGGGGCGGGTTCGACAAGCCGGCCAGCGGACGCGCGAGGTAGCGGGGCGAACGCGCCAGCGCGCCATGCACGCGCGCGATGTCGGCGTGGACGCCGTGCGTCGTGGTGAGGATCGCATCGGCACCGTCGCGCGCGACAATCCGCTCGTCCTCGGTGCGATCGTCTTCGCCGTCGGGGCGGCCGTCGGCCTGGCGTTGCCGCATACGCAGGTCGAGGACCGGATGATGGGCAAGTCGAAGGAGCGTGCGCTACGCAAGGCAGAGAGCGTGGCCAGCCGGGCCATCCGCCGCACCGAGGCGCAGGCGAGCGATGCCCTCCATGAGGGAGCGACCTACGGCCAGCAGGGCCAGGGGAGCGAGATCGGACTGGAGTCGGACCGCGACGAGTCGACCGGTACGCCCGGCCCGATCGTCTGACATCGGGCCGGAGGAGCGGAGAGCTCAGCTGTCGGGCTTGTCCGCGACCGCTGCCTTGGGATCGCGGGCACCGCCGGTTTCGCCGAAGGAGAACAACAGATCGTTGGCCTGGGCGAACGACTCGGTGGTGCCGAAGCGGGGGTTCATGTCCCGCACCCAATACACGTCGCCCGAGACGAGCTGGTCGTTGGGATTGCCGGTGCGCTCGGGCAGGCGGCGCATGTATTCGACCATCGAGTCGCGGAACTGCTTGTTGCCGCCCATGTGGATGCGGTTGAAGTAGTCGCTCCAGATCTGGTTGTAGCCGAAGCTCTTCGCGTGAAGTAGGTCGAAGTCGGGCGGCGCGTTCCAGAACGGATCGACGTGGCGGCCGTCGACGGTGATGGCGTCGACGATGATGGTTCCGTCATCCATGACCGGGTTGGGCGAGAACATGAACCAACCCTGGAGGAAGCGCAGCTTGTGCGTGACGAGCCGTGTCGGCTCCGGCTGGGTGTCGGCCTGTACGTCGAGCTTCGCGCCCACCCACTTGATCGCTTGGCCCCACGGCTTCTTGGTCGACCAGAGCTCGACGAGCCCCTGGTTCAGCGCGCCGAGGAAGAAGATGCCGCAGACGACCTCGCTCAGGACCTTGCCCACGCGGCGCACGTGGAAGCGAAGCGGCGGCGTCGCGACCGCCGGCGGCAGGGCCGGGCTGAGGCCCAACCAGCGCGAAGCGTTGCCCCGCGAGCGATCGAGCACCCGGTCGGTGAGGCCGCGCAGCGGGGCGAAGCGCCCGTCGAACATCCACGCGAACGCCGGACCGATGGGGAGCGCACGAACGATCGCTGCGATGGCCGCGGCGCCGGTGAGCGTCTTTCCGTCGCGCGTGAGGACGAGGATCTTCTCGGCACGCTCGTCGGCCTTGGCCTCGTCGAAGCCGATGAGGGCGAACTTGTCGAAGCGCGCGAGGAGCCGCGAGAAGAAGAGGGCGGCGCCCGAACGCGCGTCGAAGACGACGGTGATCTCACGCGACGTCTTGCGCATCGCTTTGATGCTCACCTCCCAGTCGTCGTAGGAGACGAGCACGACGCTCATCACGCAGAGCGCCCACGCGAACGGCCCGAGCACGAAGGTCGATCCGAACCCGATGTGGAGGAAGTTCATCAGGATGATCGCGAAGCGCCGCAGCCAGACGCGCACGTCGAGATCGAACGCGATGACGCGCGGGAGCATCACGCAGAAGGGCAGCGCCGCTTCGGCGAATACGACGGTCGCCGTCATGATCCGCCAGACGAAGCCGGGGACGTAGTCGCGAACCACGCCGATGAGCGGGTTCACCATCCGGTCGACGTACATGACGTAGTGGACCGCCGTGAAATCCTTCTTCCAGGCGGGGCCCGTCTTGTGGACGACGTTGAAGTAGTAGATCGCCGCGATCTGGGCGGCGATGACCAGCCCCATGATCGAGTAGAAGGGCTTGGTCTGGTGCTCCTCGAGCAGATCCGAGCGATCGTTGAGCTCGGCCGCGGAGCGCTCGCGCTTGCGACGCATCGACGAGAGGAGCGAGTCGAGGCTGAAGCGGTCGCCGAGCGGCAGGAAGCACGTCCACAGGAGCAAGAGGTTGTGGACGACGTAGCCGCCGTTCTCGATGAGGAGGACGCGGCCGTTCATGCTCGTGACGAAGAGCAGCGACAGCCACTGGGCGATCTTCGTCTTGTAGCCGACGAAGAGGCACACGTACGTGGCGAGGATCACGAAGAACAGGGCCCACAGCTCGGGACCTGTCGTGAACCCGTGAAGGATCGAGAAGCCGCCGGCCTGCGGGCGATTCAGGATCACCCAGCTGGGCAGGACGCCCTTGTCGCCGAACATCGCCTCCCAATCGACGCCCCTGCGGAAGAGGTCCGCGATGAGGAACCAACCGAGGAGGATGCGGACGAGGCCGAGGGTGCGCCGGTCGAACGCGAAGTACGATTTGTCGACGGCGTAGATGAAGAGGGCGACCGGGACGATGATTGCGAGGATGATCGCCGGAGCGATGAAGTCGCCGGCCGTAAGCGCAGAAGAAGCGAAGATGGCGTTCATGGCAGGTTTCGGCGGAAGGTTGCCGATTGGTTGGTAGCATACCTCGCCCCGTGGACGACCAGAGAGCAGACGGAGCCGCCCCGATCCTGGATGACGACCCCCCGGGGTCCGTCCGGGTCGCCTTCATCTGGCTGACGGCCAGCGCGGGGGTCATGCTGCTCCTGCCCCGTCAGGTGGTCAGCGCCGGCATCTGCTTCGCGCTCTCGCTCGGCACGCTCGTCTGGCACCTGGTGCTGCGCCGGCGCGACAGGTCGACGCACCCATCTCCCCCCTCACGCAGTGAGGGGGGCCGGGGGGGTGAAAGCGCAGCACCAACGTCATCAAGCACAACGACGGTGCCGGTGCGTGATGGGGCTACCGAATCACGGGAGGCGGAGGGGTCGGCAGACCCTCCCGGACCATCGGAATCGTCAGCGTGACGACCGTGCCCCGGCCGGCCTGGCTGTAGAGGTCGACCCGCCCGCGCATCGACTCCATCACCGAGTGCACCCCCGCGAGCCCGAGCCCAGTTCCGCGGCCGGGCTTGGTCGTGAAGAACGGCTGGAAGAGCCGCTTCTTGTCGGGCTCGTCGATGCCGTGGCCGGTGTCGGTCACGGAGAAGACAACGTCGCCTTCCTCTACCCCCGTACGAAGGACGATGATGCCGCCGGTCGGCATCGCGTCGCGCGCGTTGGTGACCAGGTTGATGACGACGCGCGTCAGATCGGTCACGTCCGCCGGAATGCGGATCTCGGTCGCGCCCAGGTCGAGCCGCAGCTCCGCCGGCATCGCGATCGTCTTGAGCAGTGGCTCGGCATGGCGAAGCAGAAGATCGAAATCGATCGGCTCGCGGGTCGGCGTGGCCCCGCCCGCGGCGGCGAGGAGCTTCTTGGCGAGCGACGCGCCGTGCTCGGCCGCGTTCTGGATGATGTCGATGCGCTCGACAGCCGACGGGTTCTGCGCGGACGACGCACGCAGCTGCGCGGCGCACATGAGGATCGGGGCGACGGCGTTGTTGAGATCGTGGGCGACGTGGCGCGAGAGGATGCCCACCGACGCCAGGCGCTCCGCTGTGAGGAGCTCGCGCTCGCGCTGGTGGAGCAGCTTCTCCGTGCGAGAGACGTCGGCCTGCTCGAAGTAGATCGCGACCATGTCCGCGACGGCTGCAGCGAACTCGATCTCTCGCGACTTCCAGCGGCGCGCTTCACCGACGTGCTCGTGACACACGACGCCGATGATCTCGCCGCGACGAAAGATCGGCGCGTCGAGCATCGAGGTGATGCCGAGCGGGCCGAGGTAGCTCTGCACGATGTCGGCGGTCGCCGGGTGACTCGTCACGTCGTCGATGACGAGGACGCGCTCTTCCTCGAGGAGACTGAAGTACTCCGGGGTCGATTGCTTCTCGATTTCGATCGGCTGCCGGTCGTAGAGACCCAGCGAGTGGACGTAGACGAAGCGCTGCCCGAGGCGCTCGCGTTCCGCGTCGAACAGCCAGATCCCGACCCGCTCGACCCCGAGCTGAACCGCTGTGAGCTTCGCCGCGTGCTCGAGGATGCGTTCGAGCAGCGCCTCGTCGCCGACGTCGAGCCGCGCCAGCCGGAGCCGGGTACCCAGGAACGACAAGGAGTCGGGACCGCCGGGCAATTCGCGCCCATCAGGGTGCGAATCAGAGGAAAGCCTCCCCATGACGGCAGACTCTAGCAGCTCTCTGCGCGTCGGATCTGCGGCAGAACGATCGGGGGCTTCTGAAATCTCGAGCGGAGCCGATTGATGGCACGGTGAACCATCCGGCGCCGCACGATGGCACCCTCGAGCCGCCGCTTGCCCGGAATGTCCATCAGCATGATGCCGAGAAGGATCGTGAGGATCCCTTGTCCCGGCACGCCTGGAAGCGAGAGCAGTGCGCCGAGGATCTTTGCCACGGCCGCAGCGACCCGCAGGGCGGTCGAGCGTCCGGCGAGGGGCAGCGGCCGCCTCTCTGCGACGAAGTAGTCGGCCGGGAGCCGCACGAGCAAGAGGGCGGTGACGCCGATCGAGACGAGCACCGTGCCTGCCGACAGCACGACGGCAAGCGCGATTTCCCCCGCAGAGGCCGCTGCTACGCGCTCCACGATCTGTGCGGCGATTCCCGTCACCCTGAGAGGGTAGACCGCCGCCGGGCGTCGCGCATTCCCGGACGGCGTTACGCCGGCACGATGACCGTGCCCACGCTGCCGGGCGCCTTCGTCTCGCGCGCCAAGTCGCCGGCCTGGAGCTTGCCCACGATGTGGACCTGCTTCGCGCCCGCCCCGATCGCCGCGAAGCACTCTTCGAGCTTCGGGATCATGCCCTCTTTGGCGATGCCGTCGGCGATGAGCTGCTTGCCTTCGCTCACGGTCAGGCGCCCGATCCGGCTCGATGGATCGTTGACGTCGCGCAGCACGCCGCGGACATCGCTCACCAGCACGAGGCTCGCCGCGGCCACCGCGACGGCGAGGCGCGTTGCCACGATGTCGGCGTTGATGTTGAAGATCGCCCCATCCTCACCCGCGCCGAGGCACGCGAGCACGGGGAGGTAGCCGCTCTTGGCGAGTAGGCCCAAGAGGTCGTGGTTCACGCCCGTGACGTCGCCCACGAGGCCGAGATCGACCGGATCCGGGCCGGCGCCGGCGTAGACGCGCGGCGGGCGCTTCTCGGCCGCGATGACGCGCGCGGAGCCGCCATGCAGCCCGACGGGCTTGGCGCCCGCGCGGACGAGGGCCGCGCATAGATCGACGTTGAGCTTGCCGGCGACGACCATCTTCATCACGTCGAGCGTCTCTTGGTCGGTGACGCGGCGGCCGGCGATCTTGACCGGCTTCTGACCGAGACGCTCCTGGAGCTTCGTGGCTTGCGGTCCGCCGCCGTGCACCACGAAGACGGCGCGCTCTTTCGAGAGCGCGGCGAGGTCGGCGGCGATCGCGGGGAGCTCGGCGCCGGCGATGACCTCACCGCCGAGCTTGACGACCGCGGGCCCGGCGCCCGGATCGCTCACGGAAACCCTCCCGGGTCCTTCAGCGTCAGCGTCTCGTCGAGGCCGAGGACGAGGTTCATGTTCTGAACGCCCTGCCCGGCGCCGCCCTTGATGAGGTTGTCGATGGCGCTGAAGCAGGCGAGCGTGCGCGTCTTGCCCTCGGCCGGGCCGAGCTCGAAGCCGACCTCGGCGTAGTTCGATCCGCTGACCGCGACGACCTCGGGCAGGCGCGAGCGCGGAACCCGGACGAACGGTTCGCCGGCGAACGTCGCGTGGAACGCCTCGGCGATCTTCTCTCGGGTGACCGACGCGTCGACCTTGACGAAGCTCGTCGCGAAGATCCCGCGCGAGAGCGGGGCGCTCACGGGGACGAAATGGATCTGCAGATCGGTCGCGCCCTGCGTCGCGAGCGACTCGAGGATCTCCGGCAGGTGCTGGTGCTTGAGCGGCTTGTAGGTCTTGAGGTTGACCGCGCGTACGGGGTGGTGCGTCCCGGCTTGTGCGGCGGCGCCGCTCCCGCTCGATCCGGTGATCCCCACCGTCTCGACCGCGCCCTTGAGCAGACCAATCTTGGCGAGCGGCAGGAGGCCGAGCTGAATCGTCGTCGCGAAGCAACCCGGTGACGCCACGAGCCGCGCCTTCTTGATCGCTTCTCGGCTCGTCTCCGGCAGGCCATACACGGCGGTCGCGAGAAGCTCGGGGTGTGGGTGCTTGGCGCCGTAGTGCGCCTCGTACGCAGCAGCGCTCTTCAGCCGGAAGTCGCCCGAGAGGTCGACGACCTTGGCGCCCGCCTCGAGAATCGGCGGAACGACCGACGCCGCCACCTTGTGAGGTAGGCCCAAAAGGACCACATCCATCCCCTTGGCGGTTTCTGCCGGGGAGAGGTTCTCGAACCTGAGGTCGGTGATTCCCTCGAGGTTCGGGTGAGCGGCCGAAAGCGGCTCCCCGACGAAGTCGATCGACGCGACACGAACGAGCTCGACCTCGGGGTGAAGGACGAGCCGCCGGATCATCTCCCCCGCGCCGTAACCGCTGCCGCCCATGATGGCGGCCTTGAACCTCTTCATATCGGGGGGCTTAGCATGACAAAGTGGGGACGTGATCACGCCGGAGCAGGCCGAAACGCTGGAGCGCGCCGTAACCGGGCGGGCCGAGAGCATGCTCGAGCTGATCCGCGAGCTCGTCTCGATCAACTCGCACACAGGGAACAAGGCGGGGGGCGACGCGGTGGGTGAGGTGATCGCGCGCGAAGCGATGGCCATCGGGCTCGCGTCGCGCCGGATCCCGAGCGAAAAGTACGCCGATCACTTGGTCTTCTCGACGCCGAGCGGTCTCGCGTCGCCCGATGGCGCGGTCGTCTTCGTCGGTCACCACGACACCGTGTTTCCTCCTGGAACCTTCGAGGGCTTCACCCGCGAGGGCGGCATCGCTCGCGGGCCCGGCGTCCTGGACATGAAGGGCGGCATCGTCGTGATGCTCGAGGCGATTCGAGCTGCCTCGCCGTTGATCCAGCACCTCCCGCTCCGGATCGTTCTGGTCGGCGACGAGGAGATCGGATCGCCCGAGGGCCGCCCGGTGATCCAGACGGAGACGCGAGGTGCCGCGTGCGCGCTGGTCTTCGAAGCCGGACGCGCCGCGGACAAGATCATCACCTCGCGCAAAGGAACCGGATCGGTCGTCGCGACAGCGACGGGCAAGGCGGCCCACGCGGCGAACGATCACAAAAGCGGGGTCAACGCGATCTGGGCGCTGTCGCGGTTCATCGATCGCGCGCAGGCGCTCACCGACTACGCGCGCGGCGTCACCGTCAACGTCGGCGTCATCAAAGGCGGTGAGGCGAAGAACACGGTGCCCGATCGCGCCGAGTGCCAGATCGATTTTCGGTTCGAGCGCATCGCCGACGCCGAAGCGACGTTCGCAGCGCTCGAGCAAGCGGCGAACGACGCGGCGGCGACGCTGCCCGGATCCGCGATCGCGGTAAGCGGCGGACCGCAGCGCATGCCCCTCGAGCGGACGGCAGCGAACGTCGCGCTCTACGAAGAGTACGCCGCGCATGCGCGCGCCTCCGGTCTGGGCGGGGACGAGGCGGCGCTCATCGCCGGCGGCTCGGATGCGAGCTCGACCGCGGCGATCGGCATCCCTTCGATCGACGGGCTGGGCCCGCGTGGCGCGGGCTTTCATACGAAAGAGGAGCGAATCGAGATCGACAGCCTCGAGCCCAAGGCCCTCGCGCTCGCGCGGTTCTTGGTCGGTCGCGCCGTGACGAGTCGCGACGCATGACGAGTCCCTGGGCATGACGAACGACAAAGTGGTCGACAAGCGCTTCGCGATCATCTCCCTCGCCGGAAAGGGCGGGATGGGTGAGGTGTACCGTGCGCGTGACGAGACGACCTCGCGCGACGTCGCCCTGAAGCTCTTCACCGAGCGCGACGCCGAGGCGGCAGGCAGGTTCTCGCGCGAGGCCGAGGCGCTCCAGCGGCTCGAGCACCCGGCGATCGTCACGCACGTCGCGCACGGCTTCGCGAAGGACGGAACGCCGTACCTCGCGATGGAGTGGCTCGAGGGCGAGGATCTGTCGGACCGGCTCGTTCGCGGCCCGCTCTCGGTGGAAGAGACGCTGACCGTCGGGACCCGCATCGCAGGCGCGCTCGCCGCCGCGCACGCGATCGGCATCGTGCATCGCGACATCAAGCCCTCGAACGTCTACCTCCAGGGGAAAGAGGTCGCGGGGGCGAAGCTCCTCGACTTCGGTCTCGCACGGACGCAAGGCGGCGCGAGCTTCACGCGTGCGGGCGAAGCGCTCGGAACGCCGGCGTACATGGCGCCGGAGCAGGCCAAGGGAAACACCGTCGACGCGCGCGCCGACCTCTTCTCTCTCGGGTGCGTCCTCTTCGAGTGCCTCTCGGGCAAGCCGCCGTTCTGGGCGGATCATCCTCTTGCAGTGATGGCGAAGATCCTCCTCGATGCGACGCCCAAGCTCGCTCGAGACGACGTGCCGCCGGCGCTCGTAGCGCTCATCGAACGCCTCCTCGCGAAGGAGCCCGACGAGCGTCCGAAGAACGGGTCCGAGCTCCTGAGCGCCCTCGAGGCGATCGCCGGACCGAAGCCGCGCACGCCGACCGAGACGCCGATGTCGTCGGCCCCGCCGTCGACCGGTCCGGCATCGCTCGCGGCGCGCGAGCGCCAGCTCCTCAGCGTCGTCTTCGTCGGGCGCGTCGCCGACACGGTGGCCGAGGCCCACGAGGCCGCGAACCCCACGCTCTTTGCCGACGCGTCATCGGGCGAGATCGACTCGGTGTTCGCCGCGGTGCTCAAGTACGGCGGCTGGGCCGAGCGCCTCGTCGAGGGAACGATCGTGATCACGCTGCCGGGCCGCGGCTCGATCGGCGATCAAGCAGCAGCCGCCGCCAAGTGCGCGCTGACCGTTCGCCGCGCGATGCCGACGCATCCGATGGCGCTCGTCACCGGAAGGACGTCCGGGCGTGGCGAGGGCTTTCCTGTCGGCGAGGTGATCGATCGCGGCGTGCGCCTCTTGTCGGCGGAGATGACGCGCAACGCACCGCCGGCCACAGGCCGCGCTCGCGGGATCGCCGTGGACGACGTCACCGCGGGCTTGCTCGACCGTCGCTTCGCGCTCGAAGGCGAGGGCTCGGGGCTCGTGCTCGTGGGCGAGCGCGAGGCCAAGGCGCTCGAGCGGACGCTCCTGGGAAAGCCCACCCCCTTCGTCGGTCGCGACCGCGAGACGTCGATGCTCACGAAGCTGTATGACGGTTGTGTCAGCGAGCAGCGCGCGGCGGCCGTGCTCCTCGAGGGCCCCGCCGGCTTCGGAAAGTCGCGGCTCCGGCAAGAGGTGCTCCGGGTCCTCGAGACGCGCCTGCCGACGCCCACCGTCCTCGTCGGCGGCGGCGATCCGACCCGCAAAGCGACGGCGCTCGGCGCGGCGGCCTCCGCGATCATCGAGCTCTTCGGCATCCGCGAAGGCGAAGGCGGCGAGGTCTCGAGGCACCGGGTCCGCGCGCGCGTCGGCCGCCACGTGCGGCGGGCCGATCGCGATCGGGTCACGGCGTTCCTCGGTGAGCTCGTCGGCGTTCCGTTCCCGGAAGAGACGAGCGAGCTCCTCGCCGTCGTTCGCGACGAC
>JBGTSH010000271.1:0-14871 GCA_041940405.1 Polyangiaceae bacterium | reverse complement strand
CGCGCGGCGAAGAGCGGGCGACCAAGCCTCGCCCTCGGTCGACTTGATGGCGCGCGCGAGGATCAAGAGGGCTTCGTCGCGGCGCGCGAGCTCGCCGCGCGATGCGCGCGAGCGGCGCGTCCCGAGAAGGACTGCACCGAGCAGCGCCGCGGCGAAGCCACCCAGAGCCGCCACCGCGAGCGTCAGGTAGCTCGAACCTTGCTCCGCCGCACGAGCAGCCGCATCGAGCACGTTGCCCTTTCTTTCGGGCAGGTGCCCGGCGTCCTTCTTGGCTCGCGTTTCATCGATCGCGTCCTGAAAGCCCAGCGTCGCTTGCTTTGCCATCTCGCGCGTGGCCGCGGAGAGCGTCTCGCCGACGCCTTCTGTATCGACCTCTTGGCGGGCCGACCGAACGGCCGTTCCGATGACCTCTTTGACGAGGAGGCGCGTCACTTCGCGAACCTGCTCTTGGTTCGGCTCGGAGCTCATCCGCGTAATCGCCTCGTCGACCGTATCGCCGACGGTGCTGCGGTTGATGCTGTCGATCGTCAACGTGAGCGGCACCCTGCCGTCACCCACGAGCTCACCGACCAGGGCTCGGAGCTCTTCCCGGCGCTTCGGATCCTCGAGCGACTGCATGGCACCGTCGACGATGCCCGAGACCATCCGGTCGGTGGCTTCCGCCACCAGCGCGTCGTCGATCCCGTACGCGAGCTTCTTCTGGTTCTCCGGATCGACGACGCCGTCGACGGTGCCCTCGACGACGCCGGGCGTGGCGTCACTCGCGACATCGCGCAGCGCGGGTCCGCAGCCCAGGAGGACCGCAAGAACGGGAACAAAGAGGGATGCTCTCACCACGTGCCGGACCTGTGCACGCCACGTGCCGCGCGCTTTTGTGCGCATGCTCGCGCGCGATCGGCGGCGTCCGAGGCGAAGTGCCACACGCCGGCGGGCACGCCCGCCTCAGCGAATCTTGCCGAACACCTTGGGAACGAGCTCGAGGCCGAAGCCGCCGGCGACGAAGCGCATCCTCCGGTTCGAGAGGAGCTTCTCGATCCAGTCGAAGACGCCGATGTCCGCGATGTTGATGCCTGCGGCCGCCGGCGCGTCCGCCAAGAGCATCACCCGGAGCCCGGCGTAGTACGTCGACTCCAGCGAGACTTCCTCGAGCCCGAGGTGCGGGTACGACGTCTCGAGCGCCTTGCGAACACGAGCGGCGAGCACGGCACGCGCTTCGGACTTGAAGATGCGCGCTCGGCGCCCCGGGAACGAGCTGCCGATCGTCTCGCACGCGTTCATGAGCCGATCGAAGACACCGACGATCTCGGCGATCGCTTCGACCTCGAGGCCGTCCTCGGGACGTGCGGCACCGCCGACGACCGGTGTGAACAGCCGGAAGTGGCGCGAGAAGCCCGCGTGCTTGGGCAGCGGCTGCGCGCGCAGCACCTGATGGAGCGTGCACAACCGAACGACCCGAGTCGGATCGCTCTGGAGCCGTGTCGCGCACTCGACCGCGAGCACGTTCGTCGGATCCGAAACGACCTCGGTCCCGCGGTTCGCACTGAGGGTTCGATCCTGTGAGGTCGGCGCGATGGCGGAGCAGACGCCGAGCGGCGCGACGGGCGAGAGCTGGAGCGCCTCGAACTGCGAAGCGGCGTCGAGCGCGAGCCCGTCGAGCCGGTGCAAGATCCGTTGCTCGACCTCCGATGGCTGCACGAACGCGTCGCGCTCCCGTTGAACGAGCAGGTCCGCGGGCCGGCGCTTGCGCGCTTGGTTACGTGCGAGCTCCAGGAGATCGGGCGTGGTCTCGCTTGCCGATGACGAAAGCCAGCGAGCGAGCTCGGGAGATCGGACGCGCGAGGCCATACAGGTCCGACGAGGGTAGCCGACGGGTCTGACGGACGCGGAGTCCCCCCAGGCTGCGCTACGCCCCGAGGCGCGTGGACCGTAGTCGAACGGGCGAGCATTGCAAGCCCATCTCGAACCTCGGCCACGGCGTGCTCGAGCGACGCACCGACGAGACAGCTTCTGACAGCGCTCGATCGGCACGAATCACCGGGTGCGAAGGCCACTTCGCTCTTTGCTCGCCTCCACAGACCCTCTCGTGTAGGGTCGGGCCTCCGTGCCTCATCACGCCGTTAGCCCGGGGGGGCCGCGTAGCCCGGAGCGGCCTCGTAGCTCGCGCTGGCTCCTCCTCCTCTTGGCGGTCCCGGTGCTCGTCGGTTGCGCCGAGGTGCATCCGGGAGCTCGGACCCCGGCGCCCGCGTACGGCTTTGGGCCGCAGCCCGCGGCGGCCGTGACCCCCGTCTCGGGACAAGACGATCCTGCGGCGGCGACGACCGCGGTGCATGAGGACGAGCCTGCCCTCGATGAGGACGGGGACGAGCTCCTCGAGGACGATCACGAGGACGAGGGCGAGCGGATCGATCTGTTCGCGTGTCTCGACCGCGGCCCGAGCTCGCCGCCCGACTGTCCGCAGTTCACGGTGAAGTCGCCGCTGACCGACATGCCGGCGAGCGAGATCGAGCGGCGGGTGAAGAACGACATGCAGTCGCTCGGCCCGATGTCGCTGGGTCCGCCCAACGCCGGGCGGCTCTTCAACGGCGTGCGAATGCCCGAAGGCGATCGGTGGAAGATGACCGATCCGGGCAACGCCTACGGAACGCAGGAGACGATCGACTCGATCGTGAAGGCGATCGACAAGGTCAACGAGGCGTTCCCCGAGGGGACGCCGAAGGTGATCATCGGCCACATCTCGGCCAAGGGCGGCGGTCGGCTCAAGCCGCACAAGAGCCACCAAGCCGGGCGCGACGTCGATCTCTCCTACTTCTACAAGGACAACAAGGCCTGGTACGCGGTCGCGACCGAGCGGAACATCGACAAGGCGCGCAGCTGGGCGTTCGTTCGTGCGTTCGCCCTCGATCCCAACGTCGAGATGATCCTCGTCGATACCTCGATCCAGAAGATCCTTCGCGCGTACGCGCTCGAGCAGGGTGAGGACGCCGAGTTCGTCGATCGCATCTTCCAGTTCGGCGGCAAGAGCAAGCGCCCGATCATCCGCCACGTCCGCGGGCACGCGACGCACATCCACGTTCGGTTCTTCAGCCCGAACGCGCAGTTGAGCGCGCGGCTCGCTTCGCAGTGGCTCCCCAAGCCGCCTCCCCCGACGAAGCGGCAGAGCAAGCCGGGCAAGCGAGAGAACATGCACGCGAGCGCCGGATCGGGTCACGATCAGGCCAAGCGCAACCCCGGAAAGAAGGAGGCGGCCGACGACGCCTACTTCCTCCACCGCGCGCGCAGCGGCGACACGCTCGACGCCCTCGCCCGCAGGTACGGCTGCACCGTACAGGACATCAAACAGGCCAACGGCCTGAAGTCGAATGCCCTGAAAGAGAAGAAGACGTACCGGATCCCGAAGCGGACCGCCTCATCCGGGCCGGCGCCTGCAAAGAGCCGCTCGCGCCGCTAGACTAGCGGCATGCGCTTTCCTACTCGCTTCGCTCCCACGTTCCTCGCTCCCGTCGCCATCCTGGCCGCCTTCATCGCACCCGCTTGCGGCGACGATGCCAACTGCGAAGCCGTCCCCACCTGCGAGGCCACCGAGATCGAGGTCGAGAGCTGCGAGGGCCGCGGTGATTGTCGCGAGAACGAGCTCTGCGGCGTCACCATCTTCTGCCAGGAAAAGGGAGAGGAGTGCTTCGCGCCGCCGATGTGCACGCCGCCTGCGATCGAGGTCCAGACCTGCCCGCCGGCCTCCACGTGCGAGAACGTCTCGGCCTGCGGCTCGACCATCATCTGCGCGACCGACAGCACGCCCGGCACCTGTCTTTCGAACGCCGAGTGCGGCGCGACCCAGTTCTGCAACTTTCCCGACGGCGAGTGCGGCGCGGGCGAGCCGGGCGTGTGCATCGCGCAGCCCATGGTCTGCAGCGACGGGCCCGCCGTCTGCTACTGCGACGGCACCATAACGATGGATGGCGACCTCGGCTGCGAAGGCTGGATGGGCAGAGACTTCGACGAGACCGGGACGGCGTGCACCTTGCCCGCTACCGCGTTCGCTTGCGGACATCTCGTCTGCGATCAGGGCACGACCGACTACTGTCGCAAGACGGCCAACGACACCGGCGGCCCTCCCTACGTCTCGTGCTCGATGGCGCCGCAGGGATGCGATCCGGCGGCGTGCGCCTGCCTCACCGAGATCATCGACGGCTGCGGCGGTACGTGCACCGACGGCCCGAACGGGCCGACGGTGGTTTGCCCGGGCGGCTGAGCTATTCGGGGCTGAGCTATTCGGGGCCAGCTATTCGGGACCGGGCAAGTCGGCCGGCAGGCGCGGGTCGCCTTCCGGTACGAGCCTGGCCAGCACCGTGCCGACGGCCGGGCCGCTCGGTGAAATGCCGATGAGGACGTCGTCGGCGCGAACGCCGCCCGTCCCGCGGAAGCTGCCGTCGGTCTCGGAGAACGAAGCCGTGAGCGTGATGCCCTTGATGGTGACTTCGGGCTGCTGAATGACGACGTCCGCCGGCAGGTTCACGAACGCGATGCCTTCTTCCGAAGCCGACAGGCAGCCGTCGACGCGGAAGCTGTATCCGGTGGGTGGCGTCGCGTTGACGATGAAGTCCGAGTACTCGTCCTCTGTCGCCGCTTTCATCGACGGGATCACGCACTCCTCTGCCGGAAGGAGTCGGCACGCCTCACTCGACGCGCACGGCGGTGAGCAGCGGTTGGGATCGGGATCGCGATCCGCGTTCGTGAACTGCCCCTTGAACGTCCCGGTTGCGGGGTCGACGATGATCTTTCCCCAGAGCTGGACCTGAACCATGATCGGCTTCTCGACGTCGGCGAGAAAGAAGTACGTCCCGCTCGGAAAGCCTTCTGTCCCGGCGGCGTCCTCGCACGAGAGCTTGTAGGTGAACGGCAGGACGAGCTCGTTCTCTTGCTTGTTGCCCTCGAGATCGCTGAGCCCGGGGGCCATGACGAACGCGAGCGCCGAGCCGATCGGGAGCGGCTTGATCATCGTAATGACGAAGGTCCTGTCGCCGTCGGCGAACACGCCCTCTCCCCCCTGGTTCGCCGCGTTCACGGGATCGTAGGTGAAGAGCTCGTTCTCGGGATCGTTGAGGAGGTTGCCCTCTTCGTCGGTCTCGAGCTTCACGATCCTGGCGACGAGCGACTCGCGCGCGATCGGCTCGCTGAACCGGATCACAATCGGCTGGCTGCGGTCGGGCAGCACGCCTTCTACGAGGCCTTGGATCGAAGGTCGCGGAGGCGAGTCGTAGAGCTCGCAGCTCGCCGTGGCCGAGACGGCGAGGAGCGTGGTGAGCCCCAACCCAAAGAGCGCTCGAGCCGTGGCAAAAAGCTTTCTCATGAGAGCCCCTTAGAAGAAGAAGGACGTCCTGCCTTGGAAGAGCACGCTGCGGACCGCGTCGCCGTTTTCGTCTTGGAGCGCCGGCCCTGGAAACAGGATGGCGCCCTCGAGATCGAGGGCGAAATGCTCGAGGAACCGCCACTGGGCGCGCAAGTCGAGCTCGGCGCCATAGAACTGTGCCGGCTTGCCGCCGGCGAAGTTCACGAGGTCGTCTTCGATCTCGACGCCGTCACGGCCGAGGAGCGACGCGACCGGATCGACGACCGGCTCCGGCGCCCAGGCGAGGAGCACGCCGTGACGGAAGAGGATGTCGGGGTGCGGCCGGAAGTCGAACTGCGGGAAGACGGCGAAGGCGTTGACGAACGAGCCGCGCGTATCGATCGAGTCGACGGGGAACGACTTCGCGCCCAGGCGCCGCAGGGTCTCCGTCGCCGCAGCCGCCGCGCGCGCCGTCTGGAAGTGGAAGACGTGCTCGAACATCAAGAGGCCGACGTTCATGTCCGGCGCCCAGACGAACTGCGACAGATCGGTGCGCGCTTCCGGATCGCCGTCACCCGAGGCGTAGTCCAGCTCGAGGTACACCGAGATGCCCGGCTCGCGCGGCTCGCCGGCGCGCACGACCGGCCAATCGTAGTGTGCGACGGCGCGAGCACCCCACTGGATGATCTGCTGGTCGACGACGGGGTCGTTGTTGATGACCTTGTACGCCTCGGCGATCTCGCGTGTGGAGCCGATGTTCGCCGCGCCCTCGAGCCCGACGAACACCGGACCGAACCGGCTGACGGCCTTCCCGCCGAAGATGTTCACGTTGGTCGACTGCTCGTCGCTCCAGCGATGGACGTAGTAGCCGAGCAGGTCGAGGTCCTTGCCGATGCCGTAGTCCTTGGCCCTGTAGAAGATGGCGCCGCCGACCTGACGCTCGTCGTCGTTGAAGAGGCGGAGGTCGTCCGAGACCAAGTGGTCGTAGAGCACCGTGACGAAGAACCCCTCCTCCATCGACAGATCACGGTCCTTCTCGTCTTTGAGCGCCTCGAGCGGCTTGGTGCCGAAGACGATGCGGTCGACGTAGCTGCCACGGCGCGCGATGCCGAACCGGTTCGCGCGGCCGTCACCGGTTGCGCCTTGCATGCCGTAGCCGAGCGTGAACGGCTGCCGGCCGACGCGGAGCAGACCGATCGGCGTCACCACCTCGCCGTAGAGGCGCCGCACCGCGAAGACCTCTGCGTCGCATAGGACGAAGCCGTAGTCGTCTGCGGAGAGCGGATCGCCTGTCTCGCCGCCTTTGTAGCCGATGCAAGGCGTCGCTTCGTTCGGGTTCTTGGCGTTGACGGTCGTGCCGTTCTCGGGCTCGGGATCAGTGCCGACAGTACCGTTATCTCCCCAGAGTACGCCGTCGAGGATGTCGATGCTGGTGACGATGCGAACCTTCTCGTCGTAGTCGGCCGCAGCGTCGAGGCGCAGGCGGTGCTCGATGAACCCGAGGCGACGCTCGTTGATCGTGTTGAGCGAGATCGGGTTGATGTACGTGCCCTGCGCTCGGTATTCGGCGCCGAGGTTGAACCCGAAGTCGCCCACCGCGTGACGCTCGGGCGGCGCCACCGGGTCCGCGTCGGTCCACGGCTCTTCGACCGCCATCGCCGTCGTCGCCGAAAGGACGAGCCAAGTCGCCGAGATAAACGAAAGAATGCCTCGCACAGCCTGCAGGCTACACGAAACGCCCGCGCGAACGCACGAATCTATTGCCCGTTTAGTTTCGACTTCTCGGCTCGTTGGAAGCGTGGACCGGCGACGCGATCGTCGCCTTTGCGGAGGCTCGTGCCCTCTCGATCGAAGAGCTCGAGGAGAGGGATCGCCTGTTTTCGGCCGAGACCGCTCATCTCTTTGAACTGTGCGATCGTGAGGATCGGTTCGCGCGCGAGGTGTCCGGTTACTGCGTCGCGAAGGTCGTCGATCGACCGCTTCGAGAACCACTGGCCGCCGGTCGCCACGACCTCGCCGTCGCGGACGAGCTTGGCCAGGATCGCCCTGACCTCTTTCGGCGGCTCGCCGATCACCTCGGTGAGCGCGAACTCGCCCATTCCTTTGAGCGCCGCGTCTTCCAGCGCGAGGCGCGCGCGATCGATCGGCCCTCCTGGAGGTGCGCCGCGCCCCTCGACGAAGCCTTCGAGCTTCGCGACGTCGGCCTCGACGACGAGCGGCGTGCCCTCGAGCGACTTCCTCGCCGCGAGCCGGATGGCTTCGGCTGCGACGGCAGGGCCGCATCGCTCGCCGAGCTTCTGTCGCAGAGTCTCGAGGCGCAGCCCCGGGTCGAACGGGAACGCCGCGTGGTGGCGCCCGACCTCGGCGCGGGCGGACTGCGCCAGCTGCGTGAGCGCGCTCCGATCGACGAAGCCTTCGTCTTTGATCCTGACGACGTCGCCACGGTCCGCGAGCTTCTCGCCGGCGCGAAGGAGCGCTTGCGTCTCGACGATGAAGCGCGACGCGACGTCGCGGGAGAGCAGCGCGCGCGGCGCCCGCTCGAACACGAGCGCCTTGAACGCGGCGGTCGCATCTCGCGCCGCGAGGCTCTGGAGCGAAGCGCGACGCCGCTTTCGGTCGCGCAGCGCGCCGGGCGCTGCGTCGAGGATCACCCCGCCGCCGATGACCGAGCCGCCGGTGCCTCGCTGCGTGCTAGCGCGCACGACGAAGCGGTCTCCTCCCGCGACGGCCACCTCACGATCCATGCGCAGTCGAGCGAGCGTGCGCGGCCGCTCCTCCTCGCCCACCCGCCCGAGGATCTGGAGCCTCGCGGGAGCGCGCGCCGTGCCGACGTAAACGTCGACGGTCGCGGAGGCCTTCACGTCACGCAGAAGCACGAGCTCCGCGTCGAAGCGACGCGACGTCCCGATGCCCGGGTCGGTGGTGACGAGGTCGCCGCGCGCTACGTCTTCCAGCGCGATCGAGGCGAGGTTCACGGCGAGACGTGTCGGCGCCTCGGCGCGCGCCGCGGAGCGATCGTGAACGTGAAGACCGCGAACCGTGGCTTGGCGGATCCCGCTCGGACCGACGAGCCGAACGACGTCACCCGTGGCGAGCGCGCCCCGAACCAACGTGCCGGTGATCACGGTGCCCGCGCCCTTCACGCTGAAGGCGCGATCGACGGAGAGCCGAGCCGGCGCCTTTGCATCGGGGGCGTCGAGCTTCGCGAGCGCGCGAACGACGGCGGCTCGAAGGTCACCGAGCCCCTCTCCCGTCTTGGCCGAGCTTAGGACCACCTCGTGCTCGAAGCGCCCGGAGCAGAGCTCGCTCACCTCTTCGCCCGCCATCTCGGCGAGGTCTCGCTCGACGCGATCGATCTTGGAGATCGCGACGACCGCGCGGCGGATCCCGAGGAGCTCGCAGGCCGCGAGGTGCTCCCGCGTCTGGGGCATCACGCCCTCGTCGGCGGCGACGACCAAAAGCACGAGCTCGATGCCCGTCGCGCCCGCGATCATCGTGTGGACGAGCCGGCGATGCCCGGGCACGTCGATCAAGCTGATCGACGTCCTGTCGTCGAGCTCCCAGCCGGCGAACCCGAGCTCGATGGTGATGCCCCGCCGCTTCTCTTCGGGGAGCCGATCGGTGTCGATCCCGGTCAGCGCATGGACGAGGGTCGTCTTGCCGTGGTCGACATGACCTGCGGTACCGACGACGAAGCGACGACCCATGCGGGCGGGAGCATAACGCGACTCTGCTGAGCTACGCTCGTCGCCTTGAACCCGCTCGTGCGACGCACGTCGCCGCTCTTGCTGCTCCTCGGATGCAGCGGTCCGCCTGCGGACGTGCCTCGACCTGTCCGCGCCGCGCAGGCTCCGCTCGCCAGCGCCGGCCCGAGTGCCGGCGTCGAGCCCACGACCTCGGAGCCGGGCGTCAAATGGATCGCGATCGAGCCGGCCGGCGAAGCCGCTTGTGTGTTCGAGCACGAAGAGTGGGCCGGCACGGTTCACATTCGTCCGGACGGTCCTGCGTTCGCCAACATCGAGGGCGCACCTGCGTCGCTCTCGATACCCGTCGACGGCAAGGCCGCTCGAGTGAAGATTCGGGGCAGGATCGATCTCCTTGCGGTTGCGGCATCGCCCGAGATCTTCCTGGCAAAGCCCATCGCGCTCGGTGGATTCATCGTGCCGTTCGCCGAGACGAGCCTGACCGTCGCGGGGCCGCACAAGACCGGACATCTGAACGTCTCCCTCGATATCAGCGACCTGTTCGAGCTCCCTCCGGTGGTGGCGCAGGAGCTGGCTTGTTCCGCCCTCACCGGCGTGAGCGCCGACTACGACGCGGCTGCGTTCGTCGGGCTGGGCACCCAGGACCCGATGGCAGCCATGGTAGGCAGCCAGCTCCGGCTCGAACCCAAGGGTCCGTCGGCTGGCCGCCTCTCGCGGGCAGCGGCAGCGACCGTGGTGGGCTCGAGCGGAGACGACGTTCGCCGTGTCGTGATGACCACGTCGAGCTACCACGCGGTCGGATGGATGCCGCGCCACTATCTCTCCGCAGAAACGCACTTCGGGACGATCGGGCGGGCTCGCCTGCTCGCCATGCGATCGGGCCTCGGCGGCTCTCCGACTTGCAAGAAGGACATTACCGTCATGGCACAGGTGGGCGACGAGCGGGCGGAGATCGGCAGGATCGTCGCCAAAGCCCACTTCTCGCGTGTGGAGCCGCAGCCGCACGGGCTCAGTCCGGATGTCGTGGCGATCACGTCGCCGGACGGCTGGTTGCGGCTGGCCCCCGGCGCTGCGTTGCTCGTCCGCGCCGCAGACCTCGAAGGATGCAGGATCGACGGGGCGACGAAGACGGGGAGTTAGTTGCGAAATGGCGGCGGGCCGAGGATCTGCATCGCCCCGGTATGCATGCCCGCTTCACCGACCCTCTTGAAGTCCACCGGGCCATCGCCGCCGGGGCTCGACGGCTCGCTCGCTCGACGAAAGAACGCCTCGACCGGCGGGGGCGTGACGACCAGGATGCGGGCGCGCTCGGAGAGCACCTTGAAGGCGTGCGGCGTCCCACGAGGGACCATCACGACGGTCCCGGCGCCGAGCGTCTCTTCGAGCTCGTTCACGCGAAACAGCAGCTCTCCTTCCAGGAGGTACGTCGTCTCGTCGCTCCCGGGATGGGCGTGAAGGGGCGTGACCTTTCCGCGGGTCATCACATCCTCCATCAGGCCGAAGGCGCCGTTCGTCTCGGTGGATGCGAGCCGCCACTGGTGGAGCCCGCCGCCGAAGAACCAACGTGACTCGCCCTCGCCGGGCCGGCGGATGATCGCGCTCATGCTCCCTCTTTTCCCTGCGCCCCTTCAATATGGGACCGAAGTCCCATGAAGGTACGGTATGCTCATGAACCATGTCAACCGGCTATGAAGCCGCCGGCCGCACCAACCAGAAGGTCCGAACGCGCAACGCGCTGGTCGAAGCCGCCCGAGAGCTGGTGAAGCGCGGTATCACCCCGACCGTCGAGCAGGCGGCCGAAGCCGCGTCCATCTCCAGGACGACGGCCTATCGATACTTCGCGACACGACAGGATCTGCTCGCGGCGGCTCACCCCCACACCGCGCTGACGACGCTCCTGCCGCCCGACGCCTCGTCGGATCCCAGGGAGCGGCTGGCGACGACCATCGCCGGGATGCTCCGCATCATCCTCCGAACCGAGCACCAGTCACGCACGATGTTGCGCCTGTCGCTCGAGGAAGGCCCACGTCGTGATCTCCCCCTTCGCAAGGGTCGCGCGATCGGCTGGCTCGAGGAGGCGCTCGCGCCGCTTCGAGGAAAGATGCCCGACAAGGAGCTTCGGCGGCTCACCCTCGCGATCCGCAGCGCGTCGGGTATCGAAGCTCTCGTCTGGCTCGTCGATGTCGCCGGGCTCACCCGCAGACAGGCCACCGACCTCATGAAGTGGTCGACGCGAGCGCTGCTCGAGCAAGCGCTCAGAGATGCGTCGATCGCCTGAGCATCTCGAAGGAGCACGGATGCAGGACTTCAGTTCGACCAGCCGCGGCGAGAGCGAAACGTTGGACGCCGGAGTCGTCAGCGGCGAACGACCGACGACGCTCGATGACCGGTACGAGATCCTCGGCCTGCTCGGCGAGGGCGGAATGGGCGCGGTGTACCGGGCGCGCGACCGCGAGCTCGACGACGTGGTCGCCCTCAAGATGCTTCGGGACGACGTCGCGAACGCACCGGGGATGCTCGCCCGCTTCCGCAGAGAGGTGAAGCTCGCCCGCCGCATCAGCCATCCGAACGTGGTTCGGGTCTTCGATCTGAGCGAGCGCGGCACCGACCGGTTCATCACGATGGAGCTCGTCGAGGGGCAGTCCCTCGCGAGCTTTATCGCAGAGCGGGGGCGGCTCGGCGTACGGCAGTGCAAGGAGATCGGTCTCGCCCTCGCCGCCGGCGTACGAGCGGCGCACGAGGCGGGCGTCTTGCACCGGGACCTCAAGCCCGACAACGTGCTCATCGCGCGCGACGGCCGGGTCGTCATCACCGACTTCGGGATCGCGCGCCCGATGGGCGATCCGACAAAGACGAACGGCGTCGTCGGGACGCCGGCCTACATGGCGCCCGAGCAGATCACCGATCCGGCGATCGACGAGCGCGCCGACCTCTACGCGCTGGGGGCCATCCTGTACGAAATGCTGACCGGCCTGCGCGCATGGCCGGGTGATGAGCCGATCGCCGTGGCGATGGCGAGGTTGTCGGCTCCTCCGCCGGACCCGCGAAGCGCGATGAGCGTCGAGCCCGGCTTCGCGGATCTGATCGTCCGGTGCATGGCGCGCGATCCGCGAGAGCGCCCGGCCTCGGCCGCCGATGTCGCGACTGCCCTCGGCGCCCTCACGGTCGGTGAAACGACGACTCCGGTCACGGCCCCCGCCCGACCGAGCGCGGGCGCGATGCCGGTGGCCGGCGCTCCGAGCGTCGCCGTGCTTCCATTCCGAAACCTGGGCGCCGCCGATGACGAGTACTTCGGGACCGGTGTCACCGAAGAGATCGTCGACGCCCTCTCGATGACCCGTGGTCTTCGGGTACGACCGATGGCATCGGTTCGCACCGCTGCGCTAGAGCACGACGATCCCGCCGAAGTGGGCAGGCTGCTCGGTGTAAGCGCAATCGCCGAAGGCTCCGTACGCAAGGCAGGCGACAAGCTCCGGATCCACGCCCGGCTCATCGGCTGCGCAGATGGCTTTCAAATCTGGGCGCAACGCTTCGAGTGCCGCGAGGCAGAGACGCTCGTCACGACCGACGCCATCGCGCGCGCGATCGCCGGAGCGCTCGACGTCGACCTCGAGGCCGCCACGCGGAAGCCCGCAACCAACCCCGAAGTGATCGATCTCTATCTTCGGGCTCGCGCCGCAGTTCGCGCCCAATGGTACGGCGGGGAAAAGGGGGACGCCGATCTGAGCCTTCTCGAACGAGGCCTCGCCCTCGCGCCCGAGGACCCGGGGCTCTTGGCGCACTACGCGCTCGCGATGGCGCGGCGGAGCTTCTTCGCGCGCGGTGCCGACGAGCCCATCCGCGCGCGCGCCCTGGCTGCTGCCGAGCGCGCAGTCGAGCTCGCCCCGGGACTCGGCGACGCTTGGTTCGCGCTCGCCACCGTGCGCTGGAATGCCGGAGACGTTCCGTCGGCGATGCTCGCGATGAAACGGGCGGTGAACCACGCGCCGTCTCTCGCTCGCGCGCACGAGCACATCGCCGCCGCGCTCTTCGAATCGGACCGCGTGGACGAAGCGATCCTTCGCTACCGCACTGCGCTCGCGATCGATCCCTCGGCTGCGCTCGCGCGGCTCGAGCTCGCACGTTGCCACGCGATCAAGGGGGATTGGGACAAGCACGACGCCGAGACACGTGCGGCAGGCGATGACGTCCCCGCGTTGCGACGCACCTGGGTACCGATCCGCGCTCGGCTATGGCGGGGACCGGCTGATCCCATCGAGGTCCCAGCCCACGTTCCTTTCGAGCCCGATGTCCGGGCATTCCTCGAAGCGTCGGCCGGCGCCATGCACGCCACGCCGCTGGGAAGGGAGCAACACGCAGCGCTCCGCACCTTCGGTCTCTCCATGCCTCGCGGGCGGCTGCGATGCGCGAGGTGCCAGTTCGTGAGCGAGGCATTCGCGTACGCCGGCGAAGTCGACACTGTCATCGAGCTCACCGAAGCCGCCGTCGACAGCGGTCTTCACGACGTTTGCTGGATGAGGCGCTGTCCCGTCCTCTCGGAGGCTCGGAGCGATCCGCGGTGGGCCGCGCTCGATGCCGTCGTGGCAGAGCGAGCCGCTCGGGTTCTCGAGGCGCTCGACGCCTGACGGTCGCGCTCACGAGCCGCGCGGGCACCGGCCTCCTTGACCCGAGCCCGCATTTCTCCGAGAACGCCCGGATGAAGGCGCTCACCATCCACGAGCTCGGTGGTCCCGACGTGCTTCGATACGAGGACGCTCCGGAGCCGTCGGCGAGTCCGGGCAAGGTGCTGGTCGAAGTGCGCGCCGCCGGTCTCAACTTCGCCGACACGCGCTTCATCCGCGGGCAGTACTTCGTTCGTCCGACACCTCCCGACGTTCCCGGAATGGAAGCCGCCGGCGTGGTCCTCGCCGTCGGGCCCGATGTGACCGGGCTCGCTCCAGGCGATCGGGTGATCGCGATCGGCCGCGGCGCATTCGCAGAGCGCATGACTGCGAGCGCCAAGTCGACCTACCGAATCCCGGACGGCCTCGACTTCGAGCGCGCCGCAGCGATCGGCATCCAGGGCCTCTCTGCGCATCACCTGCTCTTCTTGGTCGGCCGGCTCGCAGCGGGCGAGCGCGTCTGGGTCCAAGCCGCCGGCGGCGGCGTCGGCACCCTCGCCGTCCAGCTCGCAAAGCGCGCCGGAGCCAGCGTCGTCGCGAGCGCGGGAAAGGACAAGCACGCCCTCCTCCGGGAGCTCGGCGCGGACGCGGTCATCGATTCGCGCGAGGACGTCCTTCGTCAGCTGAAGGATTCGGTTGGTGAGGTCGACCTCGTGCTGGAGATGATCGGCGGCACCGAGCAGTACAAGAAGGACCTTGCGGCCCTTCGGTCGCGTGGGCGCGTCGTGATTTTCGGCGCCGCGAGCGGGGATACGCGCGGGACGTTCGAGCCGATCGGCCTCATGGGCAAGAACCTGAGCTTCGCGGGTTATCATCTGACGCCGCTGCTGCACGAGCGCGAGCTTTGTGCCCCGCCGCTGGCGGAGATGTGCGAGCTCGCGGCGGCGGGCGGGTTGCGGATCGTGATTGGGGGGCGGTACGCGCTAAGAGAGGGCAAGCGCGCGTTCGAGGATCTCGAGAGCCGATCGTCGACGGGCAAGCTCGTCTTGTTGCCCTGACCCTTGAGGGAGAGGGAGAGGGAGAGGGCCAGGGAGAGGCAGAGGGCAGAGGGCAGAGGGTCAGAGGGAAAGGCGAAGAGGGCAGAGGGTCAGAGGGAAAGGCGAAGAGGAGAATGGCTGACCGGTCTGTCAGGTTGACGGCGAGTGTCGTTGGGGTTGGTCATGCCTTGGCGCGCACGATG
>JBGTSH010000270.1:0-15005 GCA_041940405.1 Polyangiaceae bacterium | reverse complement strand
GAGCGCGCGCCGCACGGCGCGCCCGATCCTCACCGCACCCGGCGTGTCGCCGTGCATGCAGAGGGTGTCGAACTTCTCGAGCCGGGCGAGAAAGAGCGCCTGCGATACGCAATCCTCGGGATCGGTGAGGAGCGCGTCCGGGCGCGAGCGCGGGACGAGCTTCATCGAGGCGTCGTAGCGGCGGTCGACGAAGCCCTCGCGCTCGTAGCGGAGGCCGCGGCCTTTCACGATGTCCTCGAGCACACAGTCCGGCGGTCCGACGATCGCGCCAAACTCGGGGAGCGCGCGAAAGGCGCCATCGAGGAGAGCGCCGGCATAGAGCGGATCGCCGGCTGCGTCGTGGTAGAGCGCGCCGTGCGGCTTGATGGTGTCGATCGTGAAGCCGAAGCGCTTCGCCTCGATCGCGAGCTTCACGCACTGCCCCTCGATTGCGGCTGCGGTGGCGAGGGGCGTCGAGAACCTCGCCCTGCGCCCGAACTGCTCGCGGTCCGCATAGGACGGGTGCGCGACGACGCGGACACCGAAGACGCGGGCCCGTTCGAGCGTCCTTCTCATCAAGTCGCCGCCGCCTGCATGGCCGCCGCAGGCGACGTTCGCGACCGTCGCGATCGCGAAGAGGTCCTCGGGTTCGTCCTCGAGCTCGCCCAGGTCGCAGTTGAGCTCCATGGTCTTTTCCCTGGTCACACCCGGCGCGCGCTCGCGTCCGCTTCGCGCGCCGCCTCGAGCGCCGCTTCCATCTCGGCTGCGAGCTCGTCGGCTGCGGCCTGCTCCTTCGCTGCTTTGGCGTCGGCGGCCGCTTCATCGAGCCGCGACTCGACGCGGAGGAGGATCTCTCGCACGCGCTGGCCCTCTTTGCTCGTCGGATCGACGCGGCGCTCGTCGAGGATCGCGCTCGCACGCTTCAGCGCCGGGCTGACGGTCGCGATGAAGACGGCGTCCGCCGTCGAGAGCTTCTTCGAGACGCGGGCGACGAGGTCGCGAAGCTGCCCAGCCGGGGAGAGCTTCTGGCGCCTGCGGATCATCCAGCCGAGGCCGACGATCGCTGCGAGGCCGAGGGCGCCGACCGCGCCGAGCGTCGCGGGGTGCGTGGCGACGTCGACCACGGGCGCATAGGCAGCGGGCGGGGGCGGCGCGACGACCTCGAGGGAGATCGCTCCTTTGAGCGACGAGCGCCACTCATCCATCGTGATGAGCCGCGACTGCGAGAGCGGCAGCATGCGGAGCGGCAGGCAGGGCGCCTGAACGCCGAGCTTCGCGCAGATGGGTGCGGGATCGCCAGTGGCGACGGCGACGACCTCGTGCGTCTTCGGATCGCGCGAGGTCACATGGAAGCCGCCCGCCTTGAAGTCGATGAGGCCGCCGGCGTCGATGCTGGCACCGCCGGGCGCGTCGGCTGGCCAGGTCGTGGTCGCGGCGTCGATCTCGGCGCCGTCGAAGGTCGAGTGGTAGCTGCCCTTCAGACGGATCTCACCGCCCGGCTCGACGGCGACGTGCTCGGCGAGACGGGCGAGATCGAGAGGGCGAGTAGGCATCGCAGGTCCGATGCGGAGCTTATCCGAGTCGTGGGGCTAGTGCAGGTGCACGCTCCCCGCGGTCTCCATCATCATCGCGAGGACCAGCGGGTCCTTGAGCGAGCCCTTGCCTGCGGCGTGGACGCGGAGCCGAGCGAGGCGCTTGGCGTCGTCGACGAAGAGCGGCTCGTCGAGCGCAAATGCCGCATGGTGCAAGAGACCCTCGCGCTCGCCGAGCAGGTCGATCGCGCGCTGGTGCTGGTTCTGGCCGATGAGCGTCGCTGCCTTCATGAGCGCCTCGCCTGCAGAGAAGCCCTGCACCGTCCGCGCCACCGATTGGTCGATCGACTTCGCGCTCTCGGCGTCGCTGTTGGCGTACTCGAGCTTGAGCGGCTGCTCGTTCACGACGTTCTTCTTGGTGAGGCGGTCCTTGTACTTGAGCTCGACGAGCGCGATGTCCTTCGGTCCGACGCCTTCGGGGAGGCGGAGCTTGAGCAGGATGGCGTGGCTGTCGTCGCGCGCGAACGCAGGCATGAAGAAGCGCATCCCGCCCTCGACGTCGTCCTGGCGGTTGGCCTTGATGCCGTCGCGCTTCTGCGTATGGCTGTCCTGCGCTACCTCGACCTGACGGACGCGCGAGGACTCTTCTTCGGAGAGGCGGCGCGAGCCGTACACGTTGAGGAGCTCGACGCCGGGCTTGAGGCGCAGCCGCACCTCGACCGCGGTCGCGACCGGATCGAGCCGCTTCTCGAGCCCGGTCTTGAGCGCGCCGGGGATCTGGTTCGCGTCGCGGAGGTAGTAGTAGCCGCCGGCGCCGTCCTGCGCGATTTGGCTCATCAGCGGGCCGTCGTAGTCGGTGCCCATGCCGAACGAGCTCGTCTGGATGCCGCCCTGGAACGCGTCGAGCGCGAGCCGGGCGAGCTGCCGCTGGTTGGTGATGCCTTCGTTGGCGCGACCATCGCTCATCAAGAGGACGACGCGGACGCCGTCCTTGGCCGCGGCCTTGTCGTTCGCCTGCTGGTAGCCGAGGCGCAGCCCTTCACCGATGTTGGTTCCGCCGCCCTCTTTGATTTCGGCGATCGACTTCTTCAGCTCGGCGCGCTTCGGGCCGACCTTCCCCATCGGGATCTTCACCTCGGCGCCGGTCGAGAACGTGACGAGCGAGAAGTCGTCCTTGGCGTCGAGCTTGTCGACGAGATCGCTCGCCGCGGTGCGCGCGGCCTCGATGAGCTGACCGCGCATCGAGCCGCTCACGTCCATCACGACGACCACAGAGAGCGGAGGACGCTCGTTTGCCTTCTCGCTCGAGGAGCGAAGCGCGAGCCGAACGTGCACGGGACCGCCGCTCGGGGCGAGCTTGGTGCGCTCGAAGTCGATGGCCATCGAGAGAGCGCCTTCCTTCGGCGGATCGATCGCCGGCGAGTAGCGCGCGCCGATGTCGCTCACGATCTCTTTCTCGCTCGCGGGAACGATGCCCGCCGCGACGGCCGACTCGAACGCCGAGAGGTGCCCGCCGCCCGGACGGTAGGTCGTCGCGAAGCGGCCGTTGGGATCGAGCGCCGCCTCTTCGGTCACCGTCGCGGCCGGCTGGATGCCGGGGCGCGCCGCGACGGGCTGGTTCGTCTGCGCCGCCGACGTCGGAGGAGGCGGCGGAGATGCGGGGAGGTTTGCGACGGCCTTGCCGCCCTTGTCGGCGTCGAGCTTCTTTGCGGGCGCGGCAGGATCCGCCGTCGTCGTGTCGATCCGGGGGCCGCGGACGCCGTAGCGGTCTTGGGCGGCCTTCTCTTCCTTTGCTCCCACCCCGCCGGCTCTTCCGTGGCCTGCGCCGGGGCCCATGAAGCCGGCCTTGTCGCCGAGGCCGTCGGCCTGGGGCACCTCGTTCGGGATCATCGACTGCTCTTGCGCTTCGGCAGTGCTGGCCATGCTCTTCGCCTTGCCGTCGCCGGCAACGGTAACGGCCGCCGCCTCGCCTGCGCTCGGCGCCCCTTCTCCGCACCCCGCGCCAAGCGCCGTCGTCACGAGACCTGCCCACACCCAACGTCGAACCATGGTTTCCTCCCGAGCAGTGCCTTTGGACGAACGGGCCGCGGGCAAGATCTCTTAGGCCTGCCCGAAGGTTTCAGAGCACGTCCCCGCGGCGAATGTTTCCGTGACAGGCAATTTCAGAGGGCCGCCGCCAAGGTGCCCTCAGCAGAGCTGGTAGACCGCCGCGGCCACGAGCGAGACCACGGCCAGGACGATGACCGCCTCGACCGTGTTGGCGCCGCGCCGAGCCCGTCGACCCATCGGCTGCGAGCATACGCGAGCACGCCGTTCGGGTCCGGCCCCGACGGGTGTCCAGTGGGGCCGAACCGCGGCCTCTGCCAGTCCCTCCGGTGGGCGTCTCGGGTAGGTCACGCTAAGCTGGGGTCGGATGACCTACCTCGTCGCGATCCTCGGCCTGGCCGTGCTCATGATCGTCCACGAAGCCGGCCACTACTTCGCGGCCAGGGCTTTTGGGCTTCGGGTCATCAAGTTCTCGATCGGTTTCGGGCCCACCTTCTTCAAGATCCAACCCGTAGAGGGCTTCTGGACGTTCGTCTCGCTCGGCGACCGCGTGAAGGTGAAGCTCTTCAAGCACGATCCCGAGCGCCACGGGCCGACGATCTTCCAGTGCGCGATGATCCCGTTTCTGGCCTTCGTCCAGATCGACGGGATGAACCCGCTCGAGACGCCCGACCCGCGCGACAAGGGCCTCTACGCAAACGCGAGCATCTGGGGCCGCATCGTGACGATCTTCGCGGGCCCGGCGGCAAACTACGTGTTCGCGTCGGTCTTCTTCTTCTTTCCCTTCTGGATCGAGGGCAAGGACAAGATCGGTGAGCCGACCCAGATCGTGGTCCAAGAGGGCGCGCCCGCGTCTGCGGCGGGTCTGAAGAACGCCGACACGATCGTTTCGATCGACGGCACCGAGGTCAAATCGTTCGAGGACATCAGCGCCAAGGTGCAAGGTGCGGCCGAGAAAGAGGTGCCCTTCGTCGTCCTTCGCGATGGCGCCGAGGTGACGATCCCCATTCAGGCTCAAGCGGCAGCTTGTGGTCCGAACAACACCGATCCGAAGAAGGTCTGCATCGGCGTCCGGCCCTACACGTACAAGGTGCCGGTCTCGGCGGGCGAGGCCGCGAAGCACGCGGTCGTGACGCCGCCGGTCGTCGTCAAGTCGATGCTCGGCGGGCTCGCCGAGTGGGCTCGCGGAAAGAGCAAAGAAGAGCTCGGCGGACCGACCCGCATGGTTCACGAGATGAAGAAGGTCGCCGACGAAGGGTGGGCCGAGTTCATCTTCTTGCTCGGCGCGCTCTCGGCGTACCTCGCCGCGTTCAACCTGCTCCCGATCCCCGCGCTCGACGGCGGACGGCTGATGTTCCTCGGCTATGAGGCGGCCACGCGCAAACGCGCGAACCCGACGGTCGAGGCCCACATCCATGTGATCGGCCTCGTCATGATGCTCGGGCTGATGCTCTACGTGACCTTCGCCAACGACTTCCCACGCCTCTGGAAGTAGCAGTAGAACGTCAGCGTCTTGGACGACGCGCTGCTCGACCTCGCTGCACCGCCGACGCTGCCTGCGCTCACCGAGCGCGCGGCGACGGCCGAGCTCGTGTACGCGGGCGCCGGCATCGCGAAGCTCGACGAAGAGGGGGAAGAGGTCGGGACTGGGTTTTTGTGGCTCTCTCACCTCGAGGGTGAGGTGCCGCTCGGCACGCGAGCGTGGCACGCCGGTCTCGCGTGGGACATCGCATCGGCGGCTGCCGAAGGTGCGGAGCGCTCATTTCTCTACGGCAACCCCGAGGTCTGGGCGCGCGGGATCGGCTGGCACAAGTCCGGGCTCGCCGGCGGCGGCTCGCTGGGGGTCGTCATTCCATTGCCGCGCGGCGAGCTGGATCCGGCGCTCGAAGACTACGTGCGCGTCGTTCGGCCCTGGGACACCGGCTACTTCTCCGAGAGCATCCTCACAGTGCGGCCGGCGTTCGACGCGCGCGTCGTGCTGCCGCCGGTCGTCCTGCAGATGCGGCAAGGGCTCGACGTGTCGTACGCGTTCGATGAGGACCGCGGCGATGTCGTCGGGCGCATCGCTGCGTACGTCGGTTGGGAGCCGATCCCGCGTGTGACCGCGGGTCTCGAGCTCTGGCAGATTTACTCGATCACCGCGGACGTCCCCGACTCGCAGCGCGCGGCGTTCACACTCTCGCCCTCGTTGCGCCTGAGGGTGCGTCCGATCGAGCCCGGCCTCTCGTTCTTGTTTCCGCTGTCCACGCCGCTCGAGGGCATCGCAACGGCCTTCTTCGCGGCTCGGATCCACGTCCGGCTGGCGCTGGGCGATACGGCGGACGTAACCTTGGACGAGTGAAGGTCATCTGCGGCAGGGTGGTCGCGGCGGCGCTCCTGATGGCGAGCGCCGCCTGCTCGCCGACCAAGGTCAGCATGCGCGAAGGGCCGCGGGAGTACGTCGCGACCGACTACGAGGACGTGCTCGATCGCTGGACCCGGACCGAGGATCTCATCACCCTGTCGGAGCTCGACAACCTGCTCCAGACCACCGCGACGTTCGAGTCGTGGGACTTCCGGTGGGCCTACGTCGTTCGCTACGTCGAGGACTACCGCCTCACCATCGATCAGCGGAAGAAGCTCCTCGAGAAGACGCTCGAGGAGACCAAGTCCGGCCACCATTTCTTGGTGGCGATCACCGGCGGCGAGCGGCGCTTCAACGATCTGACGAAGCCCGACAGCGCATGGATCGTCCGGCTCATCGACAGCACCGGAAACGAGACGGCGCCCGAAGAGATCACGCTCATCAAGAGGCCGAACGCGATCGAGAAGACGTACTACCCGTACATCAACGTCTTCCACCTCGTGTTCCGCGTTCGCTTTCCGCAGATTGGTCCCAACGGCAGACCGTCGGTGTCGCCGGACGCCGAGTGGGTCGGCCTCAGGTTCGCGGGCGCGCAAGGCAACAGCGAGATGAAGTGGGTGCTCGATCGCGATCTGCCTGCCGGCCCGGCGCAACGGCCCAAGGAGCCCGAGAAGACCGATGACTCCTCGGGCGCACCGCCGCCGCCGAAGGCGCCGGCCGCCGTGACCCCGCCGCCGATGCCCTACGAGGCGCCGAAGTCGCGGACCAACACGGAGGAGCGGTAGCCCTGGGAACGGATGACCTCGAAGCCGAGGCCGACGCGTTCTTCACGTCGCTCGCACCTTTCGACGACTTCGCAGAGGTCCTGAACCCGGTGCACTACCGCGGTGCACCGTCGAGCTGGCTCGTCGTCGTCACCGACGTCTTGGGATCGACCAAGGCTATCGAGGCCGGGCGGTACAAAGACGTCAACTCGCTCGGCGTCGCGTCGATCGTCGCTCTTCGCAATGCGCTCGGCGGGATGGAAGTGCCGTTCGTGTTCGGGGGCGACGGCGCCACCCTGTTGGTTCCCGGTCGCGCGCGACCGCGCGTCGAGGCGACGTTGCGCGGGGTGCGCAAGATGGCGCGCGAATCGTTCGGAATGGAGATGCGCGCCGCGATCGTCGGCGTCGACGAGCTCACCGGCGCGGGTCACGAGGTGCGCGTCGCGCGACATCGCACGAGCGAGCACGTCGCCTTCGCGATGTTCCGCGGCTCGGGCCTCACGCAAGCCGAGCGCCTCGTCAAAGATCCAGTCACCGCATCGAGGTACGCGGTCTCCGACGAGGGCGAGGCCGCCGCCGACTTCACCGGATTCGAGTGCCGGTGGAAGCCCATTCCCAGCCAGCGGGGCACCGTCGCGAGCCTGCTCATCCAAGCGCGGGCTCCCGACCTCGGCGCCGGCGACCGCACCTATCGCCGCGTCCTGACCGAGCTCCAGTCGCTCCTCGAGAGCTCCGGCTGCCCAGTGTCGGAAGACAGGCTCGTCTTGCAGCGCTTCGGCGGAGACTTCGAGGCCGAGGGAAAGATTCGCGGCGGCAGCAGCGCCATCGGCCGCGCCGTTCGCCGCACGCGCGCCCGCATCGACGCCTTCGCCGGCTCCATCTTGATGGCCAGAGGCTGGAAGGCGGGTGGCTTTCCTGGCGCGACGTACAAGCAAGAGGTCGTCGCCAACACCGACTTCCGCAAGTTCGACGAAACCCTTCGCCTCGTCGTCGACGTCGAGCCCGGAACACTCGGCGCGATCGAAGAGCTCTTGCGAGACGGCCAGCGCCAGGGCGACCTGGTCTATGGAATGCACCTCTCTTCGGCGTCACTCATGACGTGCGCCATTCAGGCTTATGAGGGCAAGCACGTTCACTTCGTCGACGGTGCCGATGGCGGGTACGCGCTGGCTGCGAAGCAGTTGAAGGCGCAGCTCGGACCGAAGTAGGCGGCACCAGCGCCGCCTACTTCGGCCTGTGAAGCCTCGGCGAGTCCGCCATGCGCAAGAGGCCACCGCGCCGCCAGCCAATGCGCAAGAGCCAGGTTCGAGGCTCGTGTACTGGAGCAGCGGTGCTCGCGCGAAGGCCCGGCAGCAGCGTGCGGTAGACAGGATCCGCAAGCGCATCCGCCGACCAGCAGACAGAGCTGTAAGGGTCGAGCCCGAAGGGCACGTCGCCGTGCTTGCGACCATTGAGGAGCACGTAGGCGATCGCGTTCCGCGCCTCGCGAGGCGTGCTGAGCGCGTGCGCGTGCCACCGATCGGCCCAGAGCGAGCCGCGACGCTCGAGGGTTCGGTTCAAGCGCCGGGCGACGCGGACTGCGAGGCCATGCATCCCCGAAGAGAGCGCGGATGCAGAAGATGCTTCGACAAGGAGATGAATGTGGTCCCGCTGCACCGAGAAGTGCGTCACGCGGAAGGCGTCTCGAGACGAAGCGCCGATTGCATCGCGAATGCAGCAGAACGTCGCTTCGCGACGAAAGCTCGGAAGGCCGCGCACGGCTCGCAATGTGACGTGGACGGGATGACCAGCTGCGTGCCGTCCGCGTGATCGGTGGGGCGTCGAGCGCTGGTGCGGCGGAGCCGGCTTGCGACCCGCGCCGGTACGGCGACCGCCCCACCCGGATGTACCCGGCAGCGAGAGCTGCACCCCACGCTTCAGTTCGGTTTTCGGTCGCACCATGGGATCGGTGGTGGAAAGCGAGAAGAGCGAACCATTGCCATGATGACGGCAATGTCAACGTTCGATCTTGATTCGGGCGATGTTCGTGCCAGTTCAGTTCGTTTGCCGGGCTACCGAGGCTCCAACCGAGTGAGGCGTGGCAGCTCGGACAGCCGGCGCGGAGGATCTCGTCGCTGTGCTCCCACGCTGCGGTGCAGCGACTGCAACGACCGTCGAGCATCGTCCCGCACCGGGGGCAACCGCCGGGTCCGGCTCGTACTCGTCGAACATTCCCATGATGGTAGGCCTGACCCTCACAGCAGGCGATTTGCTGACTCGGGCCGTCGATCTTGATTCGGGCGATGTTTTCACCGCACGCCCCGATACCGTCAGGGCTCCCCGCCTCCGTCGTCGGTGGCCGCCATGCTTAGCTTTGCGCCGTATCTCGCGCAGCTTCCTGCTTGGCCTTCGAGTGGCCGGCACATCCTTGCGCAGTTCGACGCGGATTCGATCATTGTCTATCAAGCCTTCCGCGCGGAGATCGCGCAGGAAGCGGTGGCGCTTCAGCGGTTCGGGCGGAGCTTCAGCCGCAGCCGGATGAGCTGGATCAAGCCCAACTTCCTCTGGATGATGTACCGGTCCGGCTGGGCCACGAAGACCGATCAAGAGCACGTGCTCGCCGTTCGGCTGCAGCGCTCGTTCTTCGAGCGGCTGCTCGGATGCGCGGTTCGATCGAGCTACACGGCGGGATACTGGGCCTCGCGTGAGGCTTGGCAGGACGCGGTGCGCGCGTCAGACGTCCGGCTGCAGTGGGATCCGGATCACGATCCCTCCGGCAACCCGGTCGAGCGTCGCGCCATCCAGCTCGGGCTGCGCGGGGCGATGCTGCGAGAGTACGCGGGACCCGCGATCCTGGAGATCTTGGACGTGACCCACTTGGTCGCGACACAGCGCGGGAACGCGCACGCTCCGTACACCGAGCTCGTGACGCCGGCAGAGTCGATCTTCGAGCCGCTCGATCCGGTCGCTCGTCATGCGACGTCGTGGCGTTGAGCTAGCCGCACATCCCGAAGCGCGTGCACGCAAAGCCCTCGATGACGCCTCCGTTTACCGTGCTGCTCGGCGTCGGCGTCCAGCCGGCGGCGATGCGCGCATCGAGGAGCTCGTCGGGAGTCGGCAGGTGATCGTACACGGCGACCGCCGTGAGCCCGCCCAGTCAGGTGGTGTCGTAGACGAGGTAGAGGTGATCGTCGTAAGGGACGACCACGTCCTGCGTGAACTCATCTTGTTTGATCACGTCGGCAACGAGACGCGACGGCGTGACCGCGAGCCCCCACCGGACGACGTCGGCGAGAGTCCGCTGGCTTCGTGTGATCGCGCGGATGGAGTCCCGCTCGCGGCTCGAGAGCGCGGCGTGCACGACGAGGGGAATCTCCGGCGCAGGAAGCGACACGACGTGAAAGGATAGCGCGCCGTGCCCGCGCAGCCAGCGTGGTACGGTGCGGCATGCGGTCGAGGGGTGTCGCTCGGTTGCTCGCCCTGGCAATCAGCTTCGCGGGCTGTGCGCAGCAGGCGTCGCAGCCACCGTCCAAGCCGTCGGAGCCGTCCGAGGCGCCGGCAAACGCCCCTGCCGAGAACCCGCTTCCGGCCGACGTGCGCGCCGTGCTGGAAGCGCCCGAAACGTTGGAGATCTACGCGGTCAGAGGCTCGATGGACCTGGGTGGCATGCCGCCCCCCGGCTCCGACACGTTCCATGACAACCTTGTCATTGGAAAGGCCGCCGTGTCTGAGGCGGCGCAACGGGTACGCATCACGGCGGCGGCGACGGCGGGCATCGATCCGGAAGCGCCGGTCGCCGCGTGCTTTCACCCGCGTCACGCCCTGCGCGCGATGCGGAACCGCACGACGGTCGACCTCGTGATCTGCTACGAGTGCGCGAGCCTCGAGGTCTACGTGAATGACGAGCGGATCGGCAGCGTACCGACGCGCGACGTCCGCGCTTCCCTCGACAGGGAGTTTCTGGCGCTGGGCGTGACGCCGGATCCGGTGAAGGGCGCACGCTCGGCCCCGGCAGAGAGCAATGCCGCGACGGCGCAAGTATCGGTGCCTGCGGCCGGAGAGCCGAGCGGCGCGGATGGCGGGTTTCAGGACGACTTCATGCGCAAAATGTACCAAGCGCGCCTGATAGGCTCGCTGCAGGCCGGGCTGAAGATCAGCGGCGTCGGGTTGCCGCCGGAAGAGAGAGCGAAGCTTCGGGTCGAAGCACGATGCACGATCGACGCAAAGCTCAACGTGCTCGAGTGCCTCGTGACGCGGCCGAGCGGTAACGCGGCATTCGATCTCGCCGTAACGAAGCACCTTCAGTCCAAGAAGGGGCTAGAGGTGCCTCCTCCTCCCGAGGGCCGTCCCGATCTCAAACCGACGCAGCTCACGTTCAGAGTGGCGTGCGGGCCGCGCTGCGACTGACGGCGCTTCCTCTACGGCGGGACGCCGTGCCGAACGAGGTGCCCGCCGGTATACCGAGGATCGTCGGTGACCTCGCGCGTAGCGAATGACGGCGCGATGAAAGCGTCGCGCTCTTCGTTGGTCTGAAACTCCGCCTCGAGCAGCGAGAGGCCGGCGAGCTCGCCATGGAACTCGTCGACCGAAAGCACCACGCGCGGTGGTGCCTCGAGCCGGTGCCGCGTCTTGGTCAGCCGAGCGCCCGGTAGGACGGCCGAGAGCACCGCGAACTCGTCTTCGGGCAGATAGATGGACGTGATGAGGCGCGTGCGACTGTCGACGTCGGCCTTGCGGGTGAGCCGCAAGAGCGCGGGACCGTCCCCGATCGGTCGCATCTCACGCAGCCGCAAACGGGCGCCGTCGACGTAGCGATCGTTGATGGTGAAGCTCTGTCGGATCGATGAACGCGGAAAGTCATTGCAGAGCCAACGCCGCTCCCGCTCGACGACGAAGTACTGAGGCTTGGGAAACCCGAGCGAGTCGGCGATCACCGGGTCGACGTCGTGCTCCGTCGTCATTCTTTGGGGCGGACTATATTGGGTTCGCTCTGGCCGCGGTAAAGGGGCAGGTAGGTGAAGCAGGGGATGCGCGATCTTGATTGGGGCGAAGTTCAGCTGCCATGACCGCCGACGCCGCCATTCACATCGTCCCGTACGACGAACGCTGGCCGGCGCAGTTCGAAGCGGAGCGCGCGCGGCTCGAGCGCGTGCTGACTCCGTGGCTCGCGGGCCCGATCGAGCACGTGGGAAGCACGGCGGTGCGGGGGCTCGCGGCGAAGCCGGTGATCGACATCATGGCGGGCGTTCGCGACCTGGCGACATCACGCGGAGCGTTCGAAGCGGTCGCGACCCTCGGGTACAAGTACGCGCCCTACCGCACCGAGGTGATGCACTGGTTCTGCAAGCCGGACTTCTCGCACCGGACGCATCACCTGCACCTGGTGCCATACGAGAGCGCGCTGTGGACGGAACGGCTCGCGTTTCGGGACCACCTTCGGGATCACGCCGACGTCGCGAGCGAGTACGCAGCGCTGAAGCTGCGCCTCTCGGAGGTGCATCGCAACGATCGCGAGGCGTACACCGAGGCCAAAGGTCCGTTCGTGGCGCGCGTGCTCGGCGCAGCTCTCGAGCGCACGTAGGGCGCCTAGACGACGCGGAGCAGCTCGATCAGCGTGGGAACGGTCGAGAAGAGCTCGAGGGTCTTCATGCGCGAAGCCTCGAGGATGATCGCGCCCTGCGGGCCTGCCTTGACGACGGTAGGCGACGCGCCGCCTTCCAGGACGGATCCGGCGAGGACGACGTCGCCTGCGCTGAAGGTCTGATCGCCGTCGCCTTGGATGACCGCGCCGAGCCCGACGATGACGAGGCCCGCGACCTCACCGCCGGCTGCGATGAGGGTCTCGGACGGTGCGAGGGTGCGAACGGCGATGTGGTCGAGCGCCATGAAGCGGCTGGACTCGTCGAGATCGCCGAGCGGGCCCATCGTGGCGCCGGCCATGGCGGCGATGCGATCGCCGCGGGCAAGGAGGTCCTCCATCACCCAGGGGCATGAGACCAGAGCATCTTCGAGCGTTGCTTTGTCCCAGACGGCGACCTTGGACGGTGCGGTGGCAACGACGCGGATCGCTGCGCCGTCCGGGTGCGACGTCATCGCAGGCGCGATCGCCGCCTCGGCGAGGGAGACGGCAGCGACGTCGGCGACGGTCGCGCACACGGCGGCAGCGCCAGAAAGGAGGAGCGCGGCGCCGAAGCCGCTCACCTCTTCATCGACGCCGAGCTCCGAGACGACGGCCGCTGCAGCGAGCTTGGCTTGTACGCCTTGCGGGAGATCGGCGAACGCGTCGACGCGCTCGAGAGGTAGATCGCCAATCTGGCGCGCTGCCGGAGGATGCGTCGGCGGCTTGCTCTTCGTGGCGCCCGCAGGCGGGGCGGGCGGAGCGGGCGCCGGAACGGGGGGCGCGGGCGCCGGAGGCGGCGCGGAAGGCGGCCTGGGTGGAGGCGGCAGCGCGGAAGGTCGCGTGGCGACTTGCGCGGCGGGCATCGTCGCCGGAGGAGGATCCGTCTTGTGTTCTTGCTGCCCGGCGGGTGGAGCTGCGACGGGTTGTATGCCGGGCTGCGTGGGCGTCGGTGCAGGAATGTCCTCGCGCGATCGAGGCGGAGGCGGAAGACCTTCGCCGAACAATGCCGCCGCGGGCGGCAGCGACGACGGAGGTGGCGGCACCACGGGCGGCGCGGCTTGAGGGGCCGCGGCGGCCGGAGCGGTAGGCTGCGGCGGCGGCGGCGGCGTGCTCGTCCGATCCGGCGGCGGCGTGGTTCGACGCGGCGGCGGAGGCGGAGGCATGCTCTTGCGCTCGGACCGCGGCTCGCCGGTGAGGGTCGGCGCAGGAGGAGGCGGCGGGACGCTGGTTCGCTCGCCGTCGGTCGGAGGAATGCTCTTGCGCTCCGCGCCGCCTGCCGCGGTCGGGGAGCCCGGCTGGAGCGTGGGCTTGCGCGTCGGCGGCGACGGCGGAGGGCCGAGGCGCTGTCCGTCGTCGGCGAGGCTCGCGAGCTTCGACTTCGCCGCGTCGAGCGTGGGCTGGTCCGGCCCGCCGGTGAGCGTCGCGCTCCTCTGCTTCGTCGGCGGAGGCGGGGGCGGCGGCTTGTTCCGCTTGAGCATCGCGTCGATGCTCGGCGCCGAAGTAATGACATCATCGTCATTGAACGTGTCGACGCGGTGGCCCACCGTGCGCGGCGCGGGCTCGTCCGGAACCTCGTCGCTCCACGGATCGAGGATCGGCGCGCGCTGCTTCTTTTTCTGTAGAGCGCGCATCGACTGGAGCATCGCTGCCGTCCCCATCGAAGCGGGCGCGACGCTCGGCGACGGCACCGGCGTCTGCGGCGGAGCGCCGAGGAGCACCGTACCGGAGCTCGAAGGACCGGCAGGCGGAGGCGACGGCGTCTGCGGAGCGGCGTCGAACGATATCGCAGGCTGGGGCACGTGCGTGTCGTTGGTCGCCGGCGCAGCGGTGGGCGCAGACGGCATCGCAGGCGCAGACGGCATCGCAGGCGCAGACGGCATCGCAGGCGCAGACGTGACTACGGATGCCGAGGATGTGACGGGCGTCGGCGCGGGTCGCGCTTGCGACTGTGGGGGCACGCTCGGGGCCGAGGCCTGCGTAGAGGAGAGCGGGTGCGCCTGCACGATCGGCATCGGCTGCGTCTTGTTCAGCGGGATCGCCGGTGCGGCTTCAGGTGCGGGATGAGCCGGTGCGGGATGAGCCGGTGCGGGATGCGCCGGTGCGGGATGCGCCGGTGCGGGACGAGAGTGCGGCGGATGAGACTGCGGCGGGTGCGAGGGGAATGACTGCGCCGGATAGGATTGCGCGGCGACCGGCGGCGACACCGGGGTAGGCGGCGTCGATCGGTACGGCTGGGGAGGTGGCGGCGCGTGCGGGGCCGTCATCCCCGGCAAGGTGCGGTCCGTCGTCTCTTCTTCGCCGAGCTCCTCGTCGGGCTCGATGATCTCCGCGGCTCCGACAGGCGGGGGCTTCGGCGGCCGCGCTGCAGACGAGGACTGGGGTGACGGCGCACCGCCGGACGGCGCAACCGATTGAGGCGCGCCGGGCTGCAGAGAGAGGAGCACCTCGAGCTCGATGGCGCGCTTGGCCAGCTCGACAGCGCGGAGATCGTCGCCTGCGGAGCCCGCAGCCTCGGCCGCGCGCCGCATCCACACGAGTGCCTCGCGTTTCTCACCACGACCCCACAGGGTCGTAGCTGTCTGGAGGCCCCACACGACGTCCTCGACGTCTTCCGGGCGGGTCTCGGGTAGGAGCGAAAGCTCGTCCCCCATGCGGAGGCATCAAGACGTATCACAAGGCCCGCGCCAGGGTTGAGCAAAACCCAGATCGCCCATCGCCCGCCTCTCAGGCGTTCACCCCCC
>JBGTSH010000269.1:0-15007 GCA_041940405.1 Polyangiaceae bacterium | reverse complement strand
AGGCGCTCGACGCGCATGCGCGCGCTGCGCTGGCCGAAGCGTGGCTTCGCGACGCGCTCCTCGAGCACGCGTCGGTGGCTTCGTTCTCGCGCTTCGCGCTCGAGCTCCTTGCAGTTGGAGCACCAAGCGATCTGGTCGACGCAGCCCACGAGGCCGCTCGCGACGAGGTGAGGCACGCGCGCGCGTGCTTCGCGCTCGCGTCGGCGTACGCAGGCACCGAGCTCGGACCGGGACCGTTTGCGTTCGGCGGCTCGATCGCCATCGGAGCCGACCTCGGCGCTATCGCCGCGAGCGCCGTGAAGGAGGGCTGCGTCGGCGAGACCCTGGCAGCAGTTCAAGCGGCCGTGCAGCTCGACGGCGCGCACGATCCCGCGGTTAGGAAAGCGCTCGAAGAGATCGCGCGCGACGAGGCCCGCCACGCCGAGCTCGCTTGGCGCTTCGTCGCTTGGGCGGTTCGAACCGGTGGTGCGCCGGTCATCCAAGCCGTCGAGGCGGCATTCGAAGAATCGCTCACGTCCACGACTTCGCCTGCTGCTCCGGCCCGGATTGATGAAGGCGTTCTCCTCGCGCACGGGCGCGCGTTGCCCGAGGCCCTGCGGGTCGCGTTCGCTGAAACCATCGAACACACGATCCGACCAGCAATGCGGATGCTCATAGGTGGGAGAGACTCGGCGAGGGCAGAGTTGGATGCGTGCGTTTGAAGCGTCAGCCATCGAGGAGGCGATATGCTCGGCATCATGAGGCGAACGTCACTGCTCTTGGGTGTGTGCTTGTTCGGATGCACCGCAGACGACCCCGAGGTCGGCAACGATCCGAGCCAGGACGTGGAGCCGGATCCTCAGCCACAGGCTGCGACGCTGGTCGGGACGTGGACCGGTTACGTCGAAAACCATGTCTTCGACGACCTCTCGGATCGAGTAGAGCTCACGGTGGTCACCGAGAGTGGCGGTGTCGTCAGCGGCAAGATCCGATTCGGCGAGCACGCGCTGTATCCGCCGCCGACCGACCCCGATGCCGGCTACCCGCCGGGCTATGCATCGTCGTGGGAGTCGCTGTCCGTCTCGCATCCGTACTCGGGCTTCGAGTTCACGCTCGTGGACGGAACCTTCGAGGACGGTCGCTTGCGCTTCTCGGTGAATCGGTACGAGATCTGGACCGCCTGGTGCGATCTACAAACGCCGGTCTTCGACGACTTCAACCAGAGTTACATGTGCGTGCCCAACTGGGGATCCGCCGGTGGCGATGCAGGCTGCTCGCAGCCCGATCCCGAAACCGGCACCTATGTGCCCGTCGACTGCGTGAAGCTGCAGCTTTGCGAGAGCCGTGTCTGCGAGTGCACCGCAGCCGACTGCGCCATCGAGACGGGCCCCAACCTGCCGTTCGACCTCGCGGTCGATCTCACAGCTGGATCCGCGAATGGAAGCGCAGAACAACTCGACAACCACGCCGACTTCCGAATCGTGCGGCTCACGCGCGACGACCCCTAGGCTGGGCGGTAGAAGGATCGGCGGAAGCGCACAGGAATCGAACCTGCCCAGGACACCGGAGGGTGCCCCACACCGGTTTTGAAGAGCGGTGCGCGCTCGTCTTTCAATTGCGCTTCTCACGCCTTACGACACCGCGCGCAGCCGTACGCCAGACGTCAGCCTAAGACGTGAGACCGCCTCTCGAAGCACGTCGATCGACGGCGCGGCGTAGTGTCGGCCGAGCACGTTCGCCGGCTCGTGGCCGACAAGGCGCTCGATGATCTCGTGCGGCACGCCGGCCGCCTCGAGCGCCGTCGCGAACGTCTTCCGCGTCGCGTGGAAGTTGAAGCCCCGCGGCGCCACGACGTTGGCCGCTGTGAGGTCGCGGCGGATGAGGCGCGCCGAGTCCGGCCGCCACGCGAAGACGCGTACGCCCGGCCCTGGCTGCGCCGGTGCCTTGGGTAGAATCGGATCCGTCGCGGTCGGCGAGCGCCCGGTGACGGCGGCCCAGCCTTCGGAGCGCCAGAGCCGGAGCCACGGCACGAGCTGCGGATGGAGCGGGATGTCCCGCTCGCTCGCCGTCGTCTTCGTGGACTGCAGGCCGCCGATCTTCGCGTATGCCTTCGTCACGTGCACGAGCTCGGCGCCGGGTGTGTCGATCTCGACGTCGGCCCAGGTGAGCGCAGCAAGCTCGCCGTCCCGAAGGCCGGTGAGGAAGGCGAGCGCGTACCGGAAGCGACGATCCGCAGGGATGGCAGGGCAGGCGATCACTGCCTCGACGGCGGGGAGGGTGATGAACGCGGGCGCCTCACGCCGGCGAGGGGAGGGACGCTTGAAGCCCTCCTCTTGCGCGGCGCGGACGGGGTTCGACTTGAGCAGCGGATCGAGTTTTCGAACGCGAGCGATCCGGCAGAACTGTCCGAGGCACTTCAGCGCGTTCCGGATCGTAAGCGGCGAGAGGCCGTCCACCTTCAACGCGTCGACGAAGGCGGCCAGCCTCGCAGAGTCGAGGGCGTGCGGTGCGAGGCTGCCAAGGTGCCGGACGATGTGGCCGCCGCGCAGCTTTCGGCCGGGACGCTCGACACCTTGGACGATGCTCCGGAATTCGTAGAGGGTGCTCGGGCTGCCGCCGTCCTGCTCGCGGAAGGCGACGACCTTGGCGGCGATCGAGGCGATGGTGATGGCGTCGTGCGCGGCCTCGACGGCAGCGGCCTCGCGCCTCGCCAGCGCGCCCGAGTGAGCGTCGGCGATGAGGCCGCGAGCGTCCGCCTTGATTGCGGCGACGGACAGATCCGCCGCGTACAGCTTGTTCAGCCGCTTCTCTTCGCGGGCCACGGGGCAGAGATAGCGATACCCGAGCGCGTACCGCCCGGCGCGCGGGCCGCTCGTGATGAGAGAGAGACCGGGCACGCCGGTGCGGTTCGCTCGGGCCATGGCTAGCCTTCTTTCTTCCCAGGGAGGATGTCCCTTGCGAGAGCTATCGCGTCCTCATCCATGATTCCGCCCGCCAGCTCTGCTTGCTTCGCGGCTTCGAGCAGCGCCAATCGGGTCAGGACCATCATGCCGCGATCTGCACGCTCGCCCATCGGCGCGACGGCAGCCCCGAAGACTTCTCGGACTTTCGCCTCCGCGTCGTGAAGCACGTCGAGCGCGACGCGTTCGATGACCGCGGCCAACCTTGCTGCATCGTCAGGCACGGTTCCTCCTGTCGTGAAACGCCCCAGCCGGCACGCGGTGGGCCCAGGAGAGGCGGCTGGTCATGCTTCGACCTCTGCGCGACGCGCGCGCACCTCTTCGGGCGTCACCATGAACGCCTCCGCCAGCTCTTGCTCGTCTCCGTTGTCGAGCACTTCGAGGAAGATGCGGCGAGGCATCTTGAGCGCCCGAGCGAGACAGAGCTCGTCACCATACGTCGCGTTGATGCCCTGCTTCTCGAAGGCGACGCTCGCAACGATCCAGGCAACCGCGTCGCGCCACGCGATCTTGTCCAGGTCGCGGCGGATGAAGCCCGCCCAACCCGGTTTCTCGGAGAGCCCTGGGCCGAGGTACGTCCTAAAGGCCGGCGTGTTGAGAATCTTCGTCTCTTCACGCATGAACCAGAGCCCGCCTTCTACGTGACGGTCTACCAGCTCCCTCATCGGGGGGACTTCGCAGCTTGCGCCATCGAGCACGCGCGATGCGACGTCCTCGATCGTCTCGATGGGGAGAACGGGGACCGTCGACAGAAAGGCAGGCTTCTCGTCGGTTGCTGCCTCCGCGTCCGCCGAACGTGACAGTGTCGTCACGTCGAGGGAGGAACCTGCCTTTCGTTTCGTACTTTTGCTCTGACGTACTACGGTTCGTTTTGCGCTCATGGGTGGTGCACTCCATCCGTGGGTGTAGGCCTCCGTCGGTGCTGCAACACCGGCGGGGGCCGCCTTCTTACTTCTTCGGTTTCGGCGGTTTCTTGTCCCCGAATCGAGCGCGGTACCGTTCACGAACGAGCATCCTGAGGACGTCGGAGACAGACACTCCGATGTCGTCGGCGAGCGCACCGAGCATGGCTCGCTCGTCGTCGGACATTCGGACCGTGACAGAGGCTTCGCGTTCAGCGGGAGACATTCGTAAGACGTTTGCATGTCTTTAGCTTACGCGCAAGGCGCACGGGGTGAAGTTCTCGACGGGTGTTTGCTTAGCGGTGCCGTCCGGCCTTCTTGGGGCCACGCTCCGGATGACTGGAGACGCGGATTTCGCCGTCGGGAGCCTCGTCACGTAGATCCAGCAGCGTGTGCTTCCGCGCCGTCTTGCCTGCTGCGGTCGTCGTGACGCTCACGATATGGGCGGCACACTCTCGCCCGTAGAACCGGCTACTCCAGCTCTCCAGGGTCTCCAGTTCTGTCGTTGGAAGGACCCTTCCACGGATCAGGCCTCCATCGGTCACGTCGAACTCAAAGCCTCCTGACTTACCCAATGCTCCCAAGAACCTGCCGGAGAGCCATCGTTGGTCCTCGACAATCTGAACCCGGGAAGCCCGCTCGAACGCGGCGTCGACTTGGCGATGAGAGAGCGCGACGCGGCGGTCGGGAGTCGACAATTTCACCGACGCTTTCGCGTTGCGAAGGCCGCGGATCAACTTCGTCAGAGCGGCAAGGACGCGAGGGTCCATGTCGGAAATGGCTTCCATGAACGAGGAGTCATCTTCGGCAGCGGACTCCAGCAAGCTCAGCGTTGCATCGATCGCGTCGGCCACGTGGGTCGCGATGAGCGACTCTTGGGTTTCCTCGAGCGCAAAGCCGAAAGAGCCGAGGGGGGTGCTCGTCAGCTGAAGTCGAGCTCGCCCTTCCTCGCGCACCCGGCGGGTCTCGTTGAGCACACCGAAGAGATGATGCGCGTGCACTCTCGTGACGACGTCCTGGTAATCCACGAGTGCGGAGCCAGCGAACTTGGCATCGATCCCGAGCTGACCGAAGACGGGCTCACCGTCAAAGGCGACGATCACTTTTCCGCTACGAACGACAGGCGTCGCCTCCAGCTGCTCCTCCAACTCGCGCGCTCGAGACTCAAGGCCAAGACGCTCCAGAACCCGGCCCGGACGCAGCTCCGCCAGCAGATCGCGGACCGTGCCTAGCTCGGCTTGCAGTCGCTCGCGTTGACGTTGGCTGCTCATGGTGAACTCATCTGCTCGAGAAGCGTCTTGGCGTCGGCATCATCATCGTCGCCGATACCCAGCGGGACACGCACGATGCCCCTCCAGCGATTCGTTTCTCGTTGATGCGAAAAGAGCCCGTACCAGTAGTGAGTTAGCTCGACCGTCTCCAGGGCGTCTTCCCTCACGTCGATGAAGTACGGGTCGACTAGGTACGCTTTCTTGGCGAGGGGTGGTGCTGCCAGCTCTTTGAATTCTGGCTCATCCAAGAGCTTCTCGGTAGCGGCTGGATCAGGCCCCAGGACGTAGATTGTCACGACGTCGACGTCGTTCGGCTCTCTCGGGAGGACGTCGAAGAAGCTGCCGTCTAGCCACTGAAACCCGACGAATCCGTACTTGCGAAGCCCATCTCGATGGCGAAGCAGCCCCGCCAAGATGCGCCGTCGTACGTCTGATGTGGCGAAGCGCCGCACGACCTCAACCATCTCCGTCTTCCACGGGGCACGGCTCGCACGCTCGACGGGTTCACCGATGAACGGCGGCAGGACGTTCCCTTCGTGGTCCGGCAGCGACACCGAGGCATCGTAACCGTGCGGTCCGCTGCTGCCCAAGTTCACCGACGTGCGGGGAAACCTGGCATTTTGCCAGCTAACTTCACACTTCGTCGGCCATTCAGGCGCTACGCCTCGCCGCCCCTCGCCATCCAAGCGCCACGCCCGGGCGTGCACACGAACACGAAGACGATCGATCCGTCGAAGATGACGTGAGCGCGCAGACCATGCGCCATCGGGTAGAAGAGCGACACCAGGCCCACCTAGCGTCGCCTCCGCGGCCGCTGCGTCGCGTACACCGCATCCCTCGCCGCCGTCACGATCGGCTCCGCCATGTCGAGGCAGCCGACGAGCTGGACGGCAGCGGAGCACGCGCGCTCGCACTTCTCCCACGCGGCCCAGTAGCCCATCGTCCCGCGCGTCGAGGAGAGCGCCATGTTGTACGCCTCGCGCAGGTCGCGGCCGACGCGTGCGATCCGCTCCAGCTCCATCGGCGGCGCCTTCTCGCGCTGCTTCGCCCGCCACATCGAACGCACGAGGCCGATCATGTCGCGCAAGGCGTCGAGCGGGATCGGGTCGTCGCGGCGCGGCAGCACTAGGCGATCGCACGCCAGCGGCGGCCGGGAGGCAAGACCACGAAAAATACTTTCCGCGGAAAGTGATATCCGGGCGCGGACTTAGCCCGGCGGCGCTCTGAGCGGGGCTTTCCAAGCGGCGCAGCGTGGATAGCTGGACCGGATGCGCTTCGCTCTTCTCGCTGCCCTCTTGCTGCTCGCCGCGTGCGTCCCCTCGGTGGAGTGCACCGACGACGACGCCACGGAAGAGCCTGCCCCCGACGAGGCGCTCGCTCGCGTCACTCTCGAGCCGGAGACGGGCGCCACCGTCGAGGCGCCCTGCCCGCCGCAGACGACGCCCGTCGATGGCACCTGCGAGCCCGGCCCGGACGTTCTGCTCTTCGGTGAGCGGCTGACCGAGCGCGGGTACGCTTGCACCGTCTGGGCGGAAGGCGACGTCGAAGCGCAGACCGCCGAAGCGCGCGTCACCTGCGAGCGCGGCGAGTAGCTCGCTCACTGCTCGCCGCTCGGCGCCTTCAGTTCTCGCACCGGCCCGCCGTCCGGCTTCAAGCTGCCCCCCGAAGAGAGCTCCCACCGTCCGGCGCGCGCGGTGAGCTGCGCCCACGACTGCTCGCCACCGGGCAGGACGACGATGACCGATCCGTCCTCCCTCGCGAGCGTCAGCGGATGCGGCGACGGGTTGGGCCGCGAGACGGTGAGCGGCATGGCGGCGGAGCCGTGGAAGCGCCACGTACGCGGCTCGGTGGTGAGCGGGCAGAGGATGACGTCGGTCTCGGCGAAGACGTCGCAGTCGGCATCCTCGCCGCGGTGAAAGGCGGCGCGTCCGGTGCGGGGTACTTGGAAGTTGAGCATGATGGCCTCCTAGACGTCCGTGTTGACCGACGAGCCGCCGTGGTGGCCCGAGACGACCCATTGGCCGCCGAAGTAGATCAAGTCGACGTAGCCGCTCGCCATCGACGCGAAGACGCAAAGCGTCGTGGTGTCCTCGCGCTGGATCGTGAGCGTGAACGCGTCCGCGGTGCGCGGACGAGAGACGCGGAGTCGTCGCCCCGTCGTCGGCGCCGGCGTGTTGTCCACCGTCCAAACCCGGTTCGCCGTGAGCTGCGGGCAGCGGTATTCGTCCGCTGCCGCGGTGATGGTCAGAGCGGCGTCAGTGCCGGTGGTGACGCGGTGGACCGTGCCGCTCGAAACCGTCGAGCTGTAGGTCAGCTCGCCGCCCTGAAGGCTGATGTTGCCGGCGCTGCACGTGATACCGCCCGACGTGACCTCGAGCCCCAAGGCATTGATGAGAATGCCGGTGTTGAACTCGACGGGGATGAGGCCGGTCGTTTCGTCGAAGACGACGGCGCCGGTGAAGTTGATGGTGCCGCTGAAGTCGACGTCGTCGGCCGGCGCGACCTTGAACGAGAGGGTTGTCTTCAGCCACCCGAGCGCGTCGACGATGTCCGTCGTCGGAAGGTCGCAGTTGCTCTCTCGAAAAATGTCTCCGTCTTGCCAGGAGCGGACGCCCGTCGGTTCGGACGCGGCCAGATTCAATGCAATCGTTTTCAATTCACACTCACGCACGCATGCGCGCGGCACCATGGCCGCGCCGGTCTGTCTTGTTCAGCGGCCGAGCCGCCAATCACTTCGAAGGGAGCCAAGCCATTTCATGTCGCTACCGTCCGCGCGGGCGATCGAGCGCGCCGCAGAGCGGCGGCCGGCTTCGTCGAGCGCGAGGTAAGGGCCGCTGTCTGCGGCGGGCGTGACGAATTCGCCGATGCCCGGCCGGAGCACGCCCTCATCGATGAGGCGCGCACGTTGCTCGATGCCGAGCAGCGAGGCGACCCGATCTACCATTCCGTCGTTTCTCGTCGTCATGTCCGTCTCCCTCAATTCGCAGACGTGCCGCGCTTGCGGCGTACGTCGTCCAGGTTGGTCACCGATGCGGCCTTCGGCGGCTCCAGCCGCTTCAGCGCCGCAAAACATTCGCGGATGCCTTCGAGCACCTCGCGCATTGCCCGCGAGCATTCGGCGAGGTCGCGCGTCGTGATGTCGGACGAGCGCAGCGACGCGAGGAGCCGATCGCGGCACTCCATGAGGATGCGCAGCGTCTTGCGCTCGGAGCGGAGCTCGCGGGCGGTGCTCATCGGCGCGTGCTCCGCCCGGGGTTGGCGAGATTCTTGATGAGGTCACGGACCCATTCGAGGCCGTACTTCTGCCCCTTCTCGACGATGGACTCGCGTTGCTTCGCCGACACCGTGCCGGCCTCGATGGCCGCGTCGACGAGCAGCGCAACGTCGGCGCGCTTGGCACCGGGGTACATCTGCCGGCGCACCTGCTCGGCCACGCTTGCCCTATCCGCGGCCGAAAGCGGCTCGCTCGTCGTGTAGTCCGACGCGGTCACCATCTTGTTCCGCAGCTCTGCCCCGCGGCGGAGCGTCTCGTCGAGCGTCCGCTGGGCGCGATCCCGCTGGACCTCCTGCTTCTCGACCCATTCGCGGGCTTCGGCCTCAATCAGCGCCTTTCGCCGCGCCTCTTCCCACTCTGCGATCGTGGTCATGACAGCATCCGCCCTTCCTTCGTCGCCTCGCCCTCGGCTGCCTTCTTCCGCGCCTCCACCAGCATCTCGGAGCGCACGTGGTTCGGCGGTAGCGGCTCCTCCGCGCGCTCGAAGAGCTCGACGATCGCGGGCGGGTAGGCCTCACCGGCGACGGCGCGGCGGGCGCGCTTGCCGGCTTCCTCGATCGCCTTGGCCGAGGACTTCCGCAGGCCGTCCGTGTCTTTGAACCAGTCCGGCGCGAAGGCGCTGTCGCTCAGCCTCTCGATCCGCAGGCGCTCGTCCCTGCGGCCCTCCTGCTCAGCGCGTTCGGCTCGGGCGAACCTCTCGCGCTGGTAGTCTTCGAAGACCTGCTTGGTGCGGCGCCGAGCGTCGCTCACTCGAGACTGGTGGGCGCGCTGAGCTTGCCTCTCTTCCGCAAGGTCGAGCACAGCGACGGTGGGGCTGACGCGGTATCCGCCCTCCGGCGTCGGCGCGCCCGGCTCGACGTCGACGCGTCCGAGGTCGATCGTGCGCATCCTGACCAACCCAGAAGCGTGGTCGTGCACGAAGAAGGCGGCGATCTGCTCGCCCTCGCCGCGCACGGTCTCACGAGCGACCGCGGTGACCTCGACGTCGAGGCGTTCACGCCACGTCGGGACGGGCAGCCCGCACGCGAGCGCCATTGCGACCGCGGCGGCACGGCGCTCCTCGAGAGCTGCGGAGCGTGTCGCCATGTCGCCGATTGCGGCGTCCAGCGCTCGGAAGGCAGACACGATGCCGGCGGCCTGGCGCTCCGTCTCGGCGTGCAAGGCGTCGCCCTGGAGCTCGGCCAGCATCGCGGCGAGCGTCTGCCTATCGATCTCCGCGGAGAGTGCCGCAGCGGCTTTCTGCTCCGCGGCCTGAGCTGCCGCTACCTTCTGCGCCGCCTTTCCGACGAGCGCGGTAATGCGGCGCACCTCGCGATCGGCGTTGTCGGCCGCCGTCCAGTCCTCCGGCGCTTCGGTCGCCAGGTGCTGCGCCTCGGCCGCGCTGTGAAGGTTGCGCGCAGCCTCGAGCGCGGCGGTGTGTCGCGCGTGCGTCTCGTTCTCCGCGGTCAGGGTGGCCACGGCGGCGCGGTGGGCGGCGGCGAGCGCCGGTGCATCGGTCTTCGACCAGTCGACCGCCGGCGCGGTGGTGCCGAGCTCGGCGGCGCGGGCAGCAGCGGCGGCCGCCACCTCGTTCGTGTTGTTGCTCTTCTTCGTGGTCATTGGTTGTTCTCCTCTTCGTTGCGCTTCATCGCGTCGTAGTCGTCGCGGGTGAGTCCGAGCTTTGCGAGCTCTTCGTCGAGCTCGGCCTCGTAGTCGCTCGACGGCTGCGGCTCGTCGGACGCGGCAATGACGATCGACGGCAGCGGGATGCTGATGCTGCCGTCGGGGCCGATCTTGCCGTCGATCGTCGCCTCGATGGGCGGGCCGACACGCGTCGCGTAGTCGACGGTCGGGCGGTGCGTTCGACCGCCCATCCTTGCGCGAAAGGCTTCTTCCCTCCGCCGTGATTCGTGGTCGCTGATGATTCCCATGACTCTCCTGTTAGTAAGTGGTGGTAGGCAGGATCGGGCCGACGGGCTTCCGCAGCGCGTGCCACGGATCCCAGACCCGCATGTGGAAGCCGAGGTCAGTGATGCCCCAGACCAAGGCATCCATACGATCCGGTGAGGTCGCCTGCCGGCGTGCGCGCTGCGCCTCTTGCGACGTCGGCGCCCATTCGCACATCTGCTGCTCGAGCTTGGCGAAGCGGCCGACGTGAAAGACGCGACCTTGCTCGTACAGAGCGGCGACGGGCTCGGCCCGCGTGTCCTTCGCCGTCGTAGCGCGCACCTCGCGGATGGCGACGTCCTGCGCGTACTTGGCGAGCGCTGCGCCGGCTGCGCGTCCGACGCTGCGGATCGTCGCCTTGACCAGGTCACCACCGCGGTTCGTCTCGACGACGATCGAAGCCTTGTGCTGCATCGCGGCCTCAAGCGCGCGCCTCGCCCACTGGTCGGGCGACATGACGCCCGAGAGGTCGGCGAGGACGTAGGCGTTCTCGCCTGAGCGGCCCACCACGAGGATGCCGGTCTCATCGTTCCTCGCCGTGATGGCCGGATCGATCGACACGACGATCCGCGACATCTTCGCCGGACGCTCCGAAGCGAACCGGAACCACTCCGGCCGAAAGAGACCGCCCACCAGATCCAACACTTCGCCCTCGAGCTCCTGCTGTCCGAGGCGCGTCCCACCGAAGGCGCGCACCATCTCGGCCAAGAAGTCGTCCGGCAGGGCGAGCGCGTTGTCGAAGGTCGAGCCCGAGGTCACGACCACGCCGGACGTCGGATCCTGCGCGTCGGCGATGAGCTGCCGAATGAGCGCGATCGGTCGCGGAGTCGTGGTGAGGATGGCTTGCGGGCGCGAGCCGAGGCGCAGACCAAACTTGATCTGCGACCACATCGCCTCGGGGTTGGCCCAGGCGGCGATCTCGTCGGCGACTACCTTGTGATGCTGCGGGCCACGCAGGCGATCAGGCTCCGCCGCCGAGTAGAGGAACGCCTTCGCGCCGCTCGTCTTGTCGAAGTCGACGCGGCGTTGCGAACGGACGTAGCGCGGGCGCTCGTGCCTCGGGTACGCGGCGAGGATGCCCGTCTCGCCGCTCACGAGCACGTCCCGCACGTCGGCCGCCGTCGCACCTACGAGCGCGATGCGGCCAGCCTCGCCGCCCTTCTCCCACGAGCGGACCGCGTGCCCGAGGGTGAAGTTTTTGCCCCAGCCGCGGCCGCTCTTCACGAGCCAGATGCGCCAGTTGCCCGGCGGGAGCTGCTGCTGCGGGCGGAGGACGAACGCCGGATCGAAGAGCGCCGAGACCTTCGCCGCGAGCGGGATGCCGGCGAGCGCTTCGCGGATCTCCTCGTCGGTGAGCCGGGCGAGCTCCAGCGCCCAACGCTCGAGGCGCGAGCGCTTCGACAGGAAGGCTTCGTCGAGGAGGATGCGGGGCGCGGCGGTCATGACGCGGCCTCCTCTCCGTCCGCCGGGGGCACCTCGACGATCGGCGCGCCGGCGACGACCAGCCGAGCCTTGGCGACGACTCGCAGGAGCAGGGCGTCCAAGGCCTCGCCGTCCGCGGGCTGCATCGGCGAGCGGGCGACCTTGTCGGCGTTCTCCAGCTCTTCGAGCTCGCGATGGATGGCGCGCAGCTCGGCCGACACCACCACCGAGTCGCGAGCGGGGAGCGCGCCCCCGTCGAGCATGCCCTGGAGCCGCTCCGCGTTCGCTCGGAGCGCCGCGAGACGTCCCTTGATCGACGCGCCCGCCTTGCCCTTGCCCGGCTTCGGCGGCTTGCCCCCGTTCGCCGCGAGGAGCCGGCCCCACGCCTTCGCCAGGCCACGCCCCGTCACCTTGATGCGCATCTCGGCGCCCAAGCGAGTAGCGCCCGCCTCGAACGAGAGGCGCGGATCGGCCGCTCGCCATTGCGCGAAGAGCTCGAGGGCAGCCGGGGCGATCTTCGGCGTCATCGCGCATCGCTCCCTTCGCGCTCAGAGACGATCTGACGCGCTTCTCCGGAGGTCGACTCGCGCTCTGACCGAGGTGTCGAAAGGCTCGCAGGCGCCTCAACAGGCGGCGCGGCGGGGCATAGAACCTCCCGGGTCTCGTTCCCGAGGAGAAGACTCGCGCTTTCCCTTTGAAACTCGCAGACTTGACGGGGGGGGCATGACGTTTCCGTCAGCGTGCTTTGCTTCTCCGCCTCCTTGGCGAGCAGCAGAGGAAGCAGCTTCTGGAATGCGAAGAGCGGCGAGACCTGAAGCCGCGTGCCTTCCTCACCGAGCAGCAGAACGAAGAGCTGTCCGCGTCGGAGCGTGGGGCAGAGCCGAGCGGCGAGCTGGTAGAGGCCGTCGGCTTCGAGCTCCCTCACCACCTCAGAGCGGTGGCGCAGAGCGACCGTCCCGGGGTGCTCGACCACCAGGACGCGGTCACGGCAGCTGCGCTCGTCGAGGCCGGCACAGGCGACGATGACCGCATGCTCGATGCCAGCGCCTTGGGGCAGCGAGGCGATGATGGCGGAGGCCGAGTCAAGCACGGCGACCTCCTCTCGGGGGTGCACTAGCTTGAGGTGCTAGGCGGCTAGCTTGAGGTGCGAAGGGTCCCGCCCTTCGCCTGTCGGATCTCAAGCTAGACGATGGGGTGCGGGCAGCAGGGCACACGCACCGGCCCATGGCTTCGAGCTCCCATGAGGCGCAGAGGCAAGCGGGCTGCACGGCGGCGCGCTCGGGGCCGACAAGGCGACGGGCGCGGGCGGTCTCCGAATCGCTCGGGGTGGCGCGGGTGGCGCAGGTGGCGAACCCGCTGAAACCCAATGCGCGCGCGCGCGTGTAGAGAGGATTTAGGAAAGTCGTGCCACCTGCGCCACCCGGTGACCTAACACCGCGGTTAGCTTTGTCTTTCTGGGTGGCGCAGCAACCCAAAGTCGCGCCACCCCTGCGCCACCCACGCCACCCGCATGTGACCGGATTCATTGGTCCACCCCATGTCGGAGCCGCACCGGGTAACCCCGCGCGCCCTTGGTGCCCTTGGCGCTCTCGAGGCCGTGCGCTGCCATGCGTTGGCCGAACTTCTGGACGTTCAGCGGCTTGAACCCGCGGTCCTCGGCCCAGTCGCGGAAGGCACGGTAGAGCGCCATCGGCGCCACGCCTTCGGTCTCGCAGCGGTCGAGCCGATCTTCGATGAAGAGACCGACGACATCGGCGGACTTGCGCCACGCCTCGGTGTGTTCGGCTGAGCTCGAAGGGAGCACGTACCGGCCGCGACCGAGGAGGCGGACGGCGCCCTCGAGCGCCCACGCGACGAGCGCGGGCCGCTCTTCCGCGAGGAGGCGCTCCGGCATCTCGGTATCGGCCTCGGCCTGGGTGAACTTGCGCGAGCACTTCAGGACGCAGAGCCGGCGCCAGAAGCCGTGTGAGAGGTCACGTGTCCCGGGCAGCCGGTTCGTGCTGAAGAGATGACCGGCGCGCGGGCGGAGCATGAACGGCGCCTCGCGGATCTCGCGGGCGTCGGTCGGGTCGCCGGCGACGATCGCCTTGAACGCTTCGGCGTCGAGGATGTCGGCTTCGGGCAGCTCGGCCACCACGTTGAGGTGAACTCCGCGAAGCTGCGCGCGCCGATACTCGGAGCCCCACAGCTGGGGAGCGACCGCGGCCACCGTGCCGTCGGGCATGATGCCGGCGACCACCTTTCCGATCGTGGACTTGCCGTCGCTGCCGTCGCCGAGGAGCACGAGCACGAGAGCGAACCGGGTGGCGATGCCGATCAGGCATGCGCCGGCGAACTCCTGGAGGATGGCCAGCAGGGCGCCCGGGCGGTCGCGCTGCAGCCCGCAGATGATCGACGTGCGGAAGCGGCCGGGGCCGACGGCCTCGACCGGCTCGGTGCCGAGCAGGACGAAGCGGGTGGAGTTGTCGTGGGTGTCGGCGATGTCGGCCGCCAGCACCTCGCACCCGTAGAGCTCGGCGGCGCGGAGGGTGCCGATGGCCGCGTCGCGGCCACCGTCGGCGCCGGCCTCGCCGACGGTGCGCACGGCGTCGGCGGTGGAGTTGGTGGCCACGAGGCGCTGCCGCAGGACGACCCCACGGTGCGCCGCCCCGACATCACGCTGGCGCGGGAGCTGCTGGGGTCGGCGGGGGCTCATGGGCCGGGACGACCCCTTCGCCCTCGCGGGCCCCCGACCTGCCCCCGGGCCGCGGCGGGGCCGGTCGCTACAGACGGCCCGGCGGCGCGCCGATGCAGCGGGCGTCATGGGCACCCCGTGGGCGACGCACGAGCTGGACGTCTCCATCCCGGTCGCCGGGCGCGACACGTGGGCCCTCGGCCGCGCGCTCGAGCAGATGCTGGGGCGCAACGCCCGGACGGGGCTGGGCCTGGGCTACCGCGACCTCGAGTTCGCGGCCGCGTCCGAGGACGAGGCGCACCGCCTGGAGCGGCGCGTGCGCGCCTTCCTCGACGCGCGCGGGGTGCCCGGCGTGGTCTACCGGGTGCACCCCGTCTCGTTCCGCTGACGGCCTAGCCGGGGCTCGCGGGGGGATCCCCTTCGCCCGACCGCGGCGGGTCGTCGCGCACCGACGCGATGCGCCACGGCGTGTCGTCGGGACCGTCCAGCGCCAGGGTCCAGGTGCCGTCGAACCGGGTCGCCCGATCGCGCGAGCCCGCCACCAGCGACAGCGTGTCGCGGTCCTCGACGTAGCGCACGCCCCGACGCTCCATGCGCAC
>JBGTSH010000268.1:0-15093 GCA_041940405.1 Polyangiaceae bacterium | reverse complement strand
CGGCCTGCCGTACAAGGTTTCGATGAGTGCGTCGAGTTCCAACGGGTCGCCGCTTTAGGCGGCTTCGACCCGGAGCTCGTTTCCTACGCCCATGACTGGCTCGCCCAGGCGGCCGCCGACGAGGAGACGGAGTTGCGCGAACAGGGGCGGCTGGCCCCTTACGAGGCGTCGATGAAGTCGCGCCCCGCCTATGCAATCGCCGGCTGGGTGGATGTTCTTTCCTATTATGGCGACCATGCCGGGGCGCTGGAATCGCTTCGTCTGGTAAGTGTCCTGCCCCACGAGGACGAAGTCGGCGCGTCGCGGGGAGCGGCGTTCCGCCGCGCGCTCGCCCGTCATCTGGAAGGCGGTCCCGAGGAAGTCTGGGAGCCGCTCGAACGCCTGCTGCAGGCGTTGGCTGTCGCGAGCGCCGAGGTCCCTGCGGCGCCCGCGCTCCCGGGGGGGCGGACCGAGCCGCTGCCTCCGAAGGACGGCAAGAAGGTCGCCAAGAAAGAAGAGAGCAAGCGCACCGGCTCGATGGCCTGTTGCGGCGAAGGAACCTGCGGCGCCTGCAAGCCGCTGCCTGCGGCTCGCAAGGAGCCCAAGCCTCCGAAGGACGGCAAGACGATGCCCGCGAGCCAGAGCAAGCGCAAAGGCGCCGAAGGCTGCTGCGGCGAGGGCACCTGCGGTCCCTGCTGATCGACGCACGAAGTCGACAGAACCGTCATGCACTTTCTCCTCTTCTACGAGGTCGTAGCCGACTACGCCGAGCGGCGCGTGCCGCTCAGGCAAGCGCACCTCGAGCTCGCGCAGGCCGCCGTGCGGCGCGGCGAGCTCGTGCTCGGCGGTGCGCTCGCCGACCCGATCGACGGATCGGTGCTGCTCTTCCAAGGCGACTCGCCGGCGGTGGCCGAGGCCTTCGCCAAGAGCGATCCGTACGTCACGAACGGCCTCGTCACCTCCTGGAAGGTGCGCCCATGGACGACGGTGGTCGGAGGGGAGCCCGCGATGCGCCTCCCCGGCGACACCACACCGGGGCCCGCGGATCCCCGATCGCGAGCTGCGCTCGTCCGCTTCCTGCGACGCGCACGGTTCTGGACCGTCGCCTCGACGGGACCCGCAGGAGCACCGCAAGCCGCCGTCGTCGGCGTCGCAGTGACCGATGGGCTCGAGCTCGTCTTCGACACGCTCACGTCCACGCGCAAGAGCCAGAACCTTCGCCGGGACGCCCGAGCTGCGCTCGTCATGTACAGCGGCGCCGCGACCGCGCAGATCGAGGGCACCGCCGACGAGCCGAAGGGCGCCGAGCTCGAGCGCGTGCGCGCCGACTACCTCGCGACGTTCCCCGACGGCGCCGAGCGGATCGCGTGGCCCGAGATCACCTGGGTCCGCGTTCGACCTTCGTGGCTCCGCATCAACGACTTCGGCGGCACGTCGCCGACGACGCTCGAGCTCGATCAGGCGGCGCTCGAGGCGCTGCCGCCGTGAGCTAAAACGGGCTCGGAAGGAGCTTGTTGCGGACGTCGTCCGAGCAGCTCGAGCCGCCGAGCCCGCCGCAGAAGTCCTGCTCTGCCCAGGCGTCGTCGCCGGGGAAACCGATCACCGTCAGATCGGTGACCAGCGGCATCGCCTCTTCGCCTGCGTTCACGAACGGCGGGAGTCGATCGAACACCGTAGGATCCGCGACGCCATCGGGCCCGCAGTCTTCGTCGACGCACGGGATGACGCTCACGTCCTCGCAGATCTGGACCGTTGCGTAGGTGCCGTGCTTGTCCGATGAAGGAAACACGACCCACCGCGGCTCGCCGGTGCGCGGATCGAGATCGTGGACCAAGAGCGCGAGATCGGCGTCCGCGAAGACTTGGCTGTGATCGTTGGCGGTGCCTTCGTGCGCCGCCGTGTACGCCTGCCGCACGCGGACGTCGCCCGCGCCTTGGCCTTCGATGCGCTCGAGCTCGAGCGCTACGCGCTCCGAGTCGCCGTTGTGCGCAGTGAACCCGCCGCAGCTGCCGTAGTCCTTCGAATACCCCAGCATGATGAAGACGTGTACGAGCTCCCCGGCTGGCGCGACGCGCCCCACGTCGCCGAGGACCGCGGTCGGATCGTCGGCGATCAGCGTCTCGTCCTCGTCGAAGCGTCGGATCGGCCGCAGGCGATCGAGCGCTGCGTCCTCCCAAGCGTCGGTGATGCCGTCGCCGTCCAGGTCGTCGCATGGCAGGTCGTTCGAGATGACCATGCAATCGGCTGCGTCGATCGGCAGGTTCACCCTGAGGATGAGACCAGGCGTCTGATCGAGCTCGGTGTGGACCTCGAGCTCGAATGATCCACCGCCGGTGCCGGTGCTCGTGCCGGTCGTCGACACTCCGGAGGTGGAGCTGGGCGAGCCTTGCGTTGCCGCCGTCGACGGCCCACCGGTCGTCGTGCTCGCTTGCCCCCCGCTACCGCCGGTCGCTTCGCCGTCGTCGCTGCAAGCGATCAGGAGGGCGGCCGCGATACAGAATAAGGGGCGAAGCATCGCCGAATCGTAACCCCATCGCCGCCGGCGCGTCATCGAAGTGGTAGGGTGAGCCTGCCGCATGACCGGGCATCCGTCGCTACTTCCTTTCACCTTCGTCGAGCTCCTCGGAGAAGGTGGGAGCGCGTTCGTCTACGCAGCGCGCGACGAGTCCGGGCGCGAAGTGGCGCTCAAGGTCCTCCGGCCGGAGCTCGAGCTCGAGCCGCGCGAGGTTCAGCGCTTCGTCGAAGAGGCCGGCAAGATGCGGCGGGTCAGCCATCCGGCGCTGGTCCCGGTCCTCGACGTCGGCATGCTGCCCGACGGACGACCGTACATCGCGATGCCGCGCCTCGTCGGGCGCACGCTCGCGGATCGCATTGCAGAGGGTCCGCTCTCGGTATCCCGTGCGATCGCCATGTTCGAGGACGTCGCGCACGCCGTCACCGCGCTCCACGACGCCGGGCTCGTGCATCGCGACATCAAGCCAGAGAACATCCTCTGGCTCGACGGCGCCGATCGTCTCGTCGTCCTGGATCTCGGGATCGCGAGAGAGGCTGATGCGATCGCGTCGACCACGACGCGCGCCGGCAAGACCCGCGGAACGCCGGCGTACATGGCGCCGGAGCGCTTCTTCGGCCGGCCCGCGACCGTTCGCACGGACGTCTACGAGCTCGGGCTCTTGCTCTACGTGATGCTCACCGCCGCGCTGCCCTGGGACGCCGAAGATCCGCGCGGTCGTATGAGCCCAAAGCTCCCTGCCGAGCTCGGCGTCCTCGTCCCTTCGCCGCTGGTGTCGGTCCTCTTGCGAGCGCTCGACGTCGACTTCGAGCGCCGCCCCGAATCGGTCGCCGCCCTCCTTCACGAGGTGAAAGAGGCTGCGGCGATCTCCGCGGACGGCGCGGCGGCCTACGGCGACGCAGCGCAGACGACGCGGCGCGCGACGGTCGTTACGCCGCCGTCGCCTGCCGACGCGATCCACAGGCAAGTCGATCCGGCCTTCGCGCAGGCACCGACGCAGATCTCTCCGGCTCGAGCGTTCCCCATCGCAGACGTCACCTTGCCGAGCGCAGCGCCGACCGGCGAGACGCCGCCCCACGTCGCGACGCTCGCCGCGGTACCGCCCGCCCAGCCCCGGACGGGCGGCGCGACGCTCCTCGTCGCGGGCGCCGCGATCGCCATCGTCGCCGCGCTGGGCGGAGCCATCGGCGTCGGCGCTCTGCGCGCCGATCGGGCGACGTCGACCGCATCGTCGAGCGACAACGCAAGCCAACCGGCACCGGTCCCCTCCGCGACCGCGACCGAGCCAGCGCCCTCTCCCTCTGCCTCCTCTCCCTCTCCCTCTCCCTCAGCCTCCTCCCCCTCTCCCTCTCCCTCTCCGTCTGCGTCAGCGTCTGCCCCAAGCCCCGGCCCGACACCCTCCGCGCCGTCCACTTCCACCGCATCTCCTCCGGTAGCGATTGGTGGGATGCCTCCGGCGTGCGCCGGCTACATCGCGCTGATGTGCGATCAAGCCTCCGGATCGACGCCGGCCGAGTGCGCTGCAGCGCGAACCAACGTTCCACGCTGGATCGCCATTTCACCCTCGGTCGCCGTCGAGACATGCGGCGCCGCGCTCAGCCAGAGCCGCGCAGGTCTCGCGCTCCGCCGAAGCTCGGGGCCGCCGCCGACCGCACCGCCGACGCCGCCCGCGCAGCCGTCCGGAGCGCCGCCGTGAGCTTACGGATCGCCACCTTCAACGTGCTCGACCTCTTCGAGCACGACGCGTACGCGAGCGTCGTCCCTGCCAAGATCGCGTTCATTGCCGAGACGCTTCGCCGCGCCGACGCCGACGTCGTCGCATTGCAAGAGATCGGGTCCGAGGCGCTGCTCTCCCGGCTCGTCACCCAGGAGCTCGCTGCGCTCCGGTATTCGCACGTGCGGTCGGCCGACGGCGATCGCCGCGGCATCCGCAATGCGATCTTCACGCGCCTGCCGGTCCTGTTCTCCCACGTACACGCGCCCGAGTCGCTGCAGTTTCCTCGGTTCGTCGACACGGATCCCGAGCCTTTCGGCCGGCGGATCCCGATGCGCCGCGGCGTCGTCCACGTGCGGGTCGAATCGCAGCTCGGTCCGGTCGACGTGCTGACGGTCCATTTCAAATCGAAGCTCGGCCGGGCGATGCAGGACGCTTCGGGTGCGGACGTGATCGATCTTTCGGCGCGCGGCTACGCCGAAGCGCAGCTGAGATCGCTCGTCTTGCGCTCGGCCGAGGCGCTCTACGTACGGGATCTGGTCGACGGTCTGCTCCGTGAAGGAAACGAACGCGTCGCGGTCGTCGGGGACTTCAACGACACGCTCGAGTCGCTACCGCTACGCATCGTCTGCGGCGTCGGGCGGGGGTTGGATCCGGCGGCGATGCTCGCCCCGGCGACGGCGCTCGTCGCGGCCGAGAGCCGCTTCAGCGCCCGGCACGGGAGCACGCCGCAGCTCATCGACCATATCCTCCTGTCGCGCGCGCTCGGCGAGCGCCTCGCGGGCTGCTCGATCTTCAACGAGTCGCTCCGCGATCACGGCCCGTACGATCCCGACGCGCCGCCCGCCAGCGATTCGGATCACGCGCTCGTCGTCGCCGAGCTCCGCTGAAGACGGAGTCGCTCAGAACCGCGGGTTCGATTCGAGCGGCTTCGGGATCCGAGGCTCGGCGAGCGCGCGCTGGATGTACGCGAGGTGCCGGCGTTCGTCGTCGCGGTTGCGCTCGATGACCCGGCGGATGTTCGCCGGGAGGGCCAGCGCGCCGAGCGCCTCGTCGTAGACCTTGTTGGTGATCTCTTCGTTGGTCTTCATCGCCTTCAGCGCGCCCGCGGTCCCGGTCACGCTGCGAAGCGCGGTGAGCCCTTCGAGGAGCACCCCCTTGAAGTCGCGGCCGAGCTCTTCGGGTACGCCGCCGAGCCCCCGGATGCACTCCGACAGATCGATGATGTGGCGCTCGTGGTCACGCCGAAAGCTCTCCAGATCGCGCTTGATCATCTCCGTCTCGATCTTGGCGATCGCGCGGTCGTACGCTTGGATCGCGTCATAATCGAGCTGGATGAGCGCGTTCAGCGTCCCGACGATCTTCTCGTGCAGCATCGGTGGCTCCTTTGCCATCGACCCGTGCATGCGCGGTGCCACGAGCGCCGCGCAGCTTTCTGTTCGCCCCGCATGGGGCGGCGTGCCCCAACCGACGACGCTCAGTGACCGAAGTCGACACCCGTGATGTCGGCGCGCGCAGGGAAGCTCGACAGCGCGAGCGAGCAGAGCATCCCGGACATCGTCGCCGATTCCATCGCGCCGCAGTTGAGCCCGCACCAGGTCCAGTCGCCCGCCAAATAGAGGTTCGAGAACTCCGTCGGGTCGTTGGCGTAGAGCCGATGCTTGCTGCTGTTCGGCACGCTGAGGACGTAGCGTTCGGTGAGCGCGACGTTCGCTTTGAAGAACTGCGAGTCGATGCGCGCGGGCCCGACGCTCTGCCCCGGGCGCAGGTCGACGAGCAGATCCCAATCGAAGGAGCGCTTCGATCCCACGGTGTGGACCGCGTTCGGCCAGGGAATCCAGGCGCCCGCGTCGAGAAGACGAATCGCGTTGTCGCGAACCTTCTTCGCCTGTGCGTCGCAATCGTAACAAGGCGGCAAGAAGCCCCCGGCTGGCGGCGGCGGATCGTCGGGCAGCGTGCTCGTGTAGTAACCCAGGTTGAGCGGATAGGGATCGACGGGCCATCCCTCGAACGGCAGGAGCTGGGTGAGGTCGCCCCAGACGTTGAGGCTGTTGGTCGCGTCGTAGTCCCAGGACGCGATCGGCCCTCCAGGGAAGGGGAACCCCATCTGCATCGAGGTCCGGCGGACCCAGATCTGGAGCCCCTGCGTGCGGACGGTCTTGACGTTCTCGACGGCCGCCTGCCATTTCGTGCTCGCCTTGATGATGCCGCCGCAGATCCACGGCAGCGCGGCGATCGAGATCCCGAGGATGACGTCGTCGAAGTCTCGCCCGCGTTCGAGGACGATCTCGCCGGCGTCGATGAAGTCCTTGGGAGGGCACTCGAGGTTCACGCCGCTCTGGCGCAGCCGCTCGCCTCCGGCGATCTGCTTCCAGTGCGGCCACGAGGGCCAGCACGGCAGACCCTTCACGTCGAAGAGCGGATCGTAGCCGCCCTTCTTCTCCTGCTCGGCGGTGATCTCGACCTGGCGCGCGATGCGGATCTTCACGATCGGCTTGGTCGGATCGCCGTCGTCGTGCAGGACCTCGATCACGCGGTGGAAGAAGTTGAAGCGCACGCCGCGCGCCTTCATCACGAGATACATCGGCGCATAGCAGGTGTCGGCTGTGCCGGCGGCGAAGCGATAACCGAACGCGCCCTTGTAGGTGAGGAGCGAGCGAACCATTCCGCGCAGGGCGGTGCCCGCCTCGAACGCCTCGCTCGGGGGATAGGTCTGGCCGGGGGGAACGGTGGTGTCGCCGCCTTCGTAGGCGAACGACGAGTCGTAGACCGCGCGGACGACCGGGGATCCCAAGAGGACACCACCGTCGTCGATTGCGTACTTCTTCAGGAAGTCGCGGAAGTTGTAATGGTTGATGACGTCGAAGCCGCGCTCGAAAACGCCCTCTTCGAGGCAGCCGCAGAGGTTCGTGTAGCCGAAGTTGGCGAGGATCCAGAATCGACGCGCCGTCGTGTTGGTCTTCCACACGGGCTCGATCTGCTTCCACAGCCAGCGCATGAACATGCGGAGGATGTCGCAGACGACCTTGCGCAGCGCGGGCTCGAATCCGTCCTTGGCCCGGCGCGCGAGCTCGAGGAGCGCGCCGTAGAGATCGTGGCCCGGCGTGGGGCCGTGCTCGGTCCGAGCGCCGTGCGCCCGGGCCTGCTCGAGGGCCGGAAGGTGCTCGTTGGGGTCGCCGCGGTCGAGCCTCGCCCCGGTCTCGGCGTGATCCTGGAAGAGCTCGCCGATCGCCTCGAGCGCCATCAGCGCGTACTCCCATAGCGGAAGGAGCAGCCCGCCCGTGCCCGGCGTCTCGAGGTTCGGCGGGTTCTGAATCTTCCAGAAGAGGTGCTGGCCGTCGATCTCCTCGGTGAAGATGGCCTCATTCGCCGGCACAAAGGCCTGTTGCCACGTGGCAAGCGGTGCGTCCGGCGAGCGCCCCAGCTCCGCATAGCAATCCTGAATCTGCCGGAAGCAGTTGTCGTAGAAGCCGAACCAGTTGTGGAGGCCGTGCTCCTCGATTCGATAGCCGAAGTCGGGGTTGCGACCGGTCGCGCCCTTGCCGCCGAGTCGCCAACCGAGCTGATAGACGGTCACGTCCATCTCCGCTGCGCGCGGGTTCTTCGGGTGGGTCAGCTGAAACGCTGCGGTGAGCGCCGACTGACCGGCGCCGAGCACGACGACGCGGCGCTTCTTCGACGTGGCGGGCACTTGCGCCGGTACGGTGTCGACGCCCTTCTGCTTGAACGTAGCGACCAGCCGATCGCGCGGCGGCGGCTCGCCGCTCCCCGCGAGGAGGTCCTTGATGATGTCGGAGACGCTCCCTTGCTCGCCGGCACGCACGAGCTCGAGGACGCCCGCGAGCAACAGCGGCGGGTTTGCGATCTCGCGCCCGATATCGGTCACGAAGAGATCCATCGCGCGGATCTCCGCTTCTCGCGCCTTGGGTCCGAGCGTAGAGAGGCGCGTCGCGTGGCTCCACGCAATCGTGCGCGCCGTCTTCATGCTGAAGTCGACGAAGGCGTCTTCGGCGCGACCGAAGAGACGATTGATGAGCCGGAGCATCGGCCAGACCTTGGTCAAGTCGTCGAGCACGCCCGACAAGAGCCCCGCCAAGAGGTCGTTCATCTTGTCGAAGTCGGCGCGGAACGCCGGAAGGTCCTCGGCCGGAACGGAGTCGGCCACCGCGATGCCGAGATCGAAATTGATGTGCGAGTTCATGCCGAGCAAGAGGTGCTGGAGCACCGTCGGCTCGTTCCGTTGGGCCGTGCGGAACGCGAGCTCCCAACACCTCGAGCACGATTGGCCGGCCTTCCAGGCCTGGAGCGCGGTCAGGTACCGATTGAAGAAGACGGTGTCCAATCCCTCCATGTGCGCCGGATCGCCGAACTCTCCATTCGCGATCGCCCAGGCGAACTTGACCGCCACGTGGCGATAGAGCGCGGTGAAGTATCCGGTGCGATCGCTCTCGGCGATGGCCTCGGCGGCGAGGACGTCGATGATTCGAATGACGTCGTGGAGGTTCTTGGCAGGTCTCAATTCGGTCCTCTCTTGGATGCGCTCGGCGAGGCGAGCTCGTCGGCATACGGCCTGTACAGCATGGCTCCCACGCTCGCGAGCGTCTCCGACGCCTTCTGCGCGAAGCGGCGGCGCTCGTCGCCGCTCGCGTGGGTCGCCATCGCCAAAAGGAGGCGGCCCTCTTCGCAGGTCATTCCGAAAGAGCGTGCCGCGGTGAGGCCTTCTTCGAACGCGCGCGACGCTGCGGGCCGATTGCCGAGATGAGAATGGGCGCGGCCGCGCATCAGGCGCGCTGCGGGGACGCCGACGGGGAAGGTCTTGGCGAAGCCGTCGAGCCAATCGCACGCCTTCAGCGCGCGCTTCTCTGCGCGGGCTCGCCCTTCGTCGCCCTTCGGGGCTTCGGCTGCAAAGCGGAGATAGGCATCCGCGACGGCCGCGAAGCCGTCGAGCGAGATGTGCCCGGTAGGGCGGCCCTTCGCCTTCTCGATGATCTCGTAGGCGCGATCGATCTGCTCGGCGCCGGCCTGTTCATCGCCACGATAGAGGTGCGCGAGCCCGAGCATCCCGCGACAGCTGATTTCCATGAGCCCGACGGTGTTGCGATCGAGCAAGGACAGCGAGCGCGAGAGGTGCTGAATGGCGAGCGGCAGATCGCGCTCGACCAGCGCTATCGCGCCCAGCCAGGCGGCGCCCCAGATCTCCTGTACGAACTTGTCGTCGCCGGTCCTCGTGGCGACGAGCGCGGAGAGGGTCGCCTTGGCGTCCTTGTAGCGGCTCGCCAAGTACTCGGTCGTCCCGAGCAGGCCGAGGCCGTCGCGCTTGCGGCCGATGTCGCCGAGGCGATCGAACACCGCGATTGCCGCTCGCTCGTCGCGGATCACGTCGTCGAAGGCGGCGTACGCGGCGTTCGACAGTGAGCGCTGGTGCTGGAGCATCGCCAGCGCCCGCGGGTTGTCGAGCTTTTCGACGACCGCGCCCGCCAACGTCTCGTAGCGCTTCGACAGCTCTCGCTTCCCGACGACGCCCGCGATGATCGAGAGGACGGCGTAGGCCTCGGCGAGCTCTTCGGACACGCCGGCGCGCTCGGCGACGTTCACCTGACGGAGCGCCGTGTAGATACTCGGGCCCTGCATGCCGCCCAGGTAATAGACCTCGGAGAGGGTTTGGTAGAGCGAGACCGCGGTTCGCAGCTCGCCGCGCCGGGCCTCGGGCGCGGGAGCGATCGCGCGCTTCGGAAAGATTCGATGGAGCGTCTGCCGCGCGAGCTCCGAGAGAACGCCCGCCGCGAGCTTCGGGCCGGACTTGGGAACGTCTCGGTCGAAGACCGCGACCGCCTCCTCTGCGCTGGCGGTGCTGCGCGGCAAATCGCCGAGGCGATACCACGCGCTCGCGAGCCGGCGCTTGTGCTGGGCGCGCGTGGCAGCCGGAAGATCGGGCCCGGAGAGCGAGAGCGCTTTGTCGAGGAAGACGGTCGTCTCGCGGAACGCCCCGGTCCGGAGCGCGACCTCACCGGCGCGACCGAAATGCTCCGCCGCGTGCTTTCGGTCCTCGGCGCCGAGGTAGTGGTAGGCGAGCGCGACGTGCCATCCTTCGAGGTCGCCGGCGTGCTCGGAGCGGATCGTTTCCGCTGCTTCGCGGTGCAGCTCGCGTCGCGTGGCGAAGAGGAGCCGGCCATACGTCACGTCACGAACGAGCGCGTGAGCAAACCGCAGCTCGTCGTTCTCGGGAACGAGGAGCTCACGCTCCGAAAGGCGCGAAACGGCCGGAGTCGGATCGTCGCTCGACAGCGCGTCGAGGGATCGCCGATCGAACCTGAAGCCGAGGACGCTCGCTCGGCCGAGAACCGCGAGATCGCCGGGAGGGAGACGATCCAGGCGTTCGGCGATCATGCCCTCGACCGTCTCGGGTAGCTCGACGGTCGCTTCGTCGAAGCCATCGGCGAGCGTGCACACGCCGGCGTCGACCTTCAGCCCGCCGCCGTCCAAGAGGCTCGAAACGAGGAGCTCGGCGAGGAGCGGGCGCCCCGCGGCGCGCGAAGAGAGAAAGCGTGCGAGGCGCTCCGGGATCCGATCGGCGCCCAGCCGAGCGCGCACGAGCTCCAGGGTGCCGTCCTCGTCGAGGGGGCCGAGCGTCAGCTTGGTCGTCGCCGGATCGGAGACGATTTTGTCATGATCGTCCGACCGCTCGCCGTCGTCCTCGGAGTGCGGGCGAGCGAGCACCAGGAACGTCACGCCCCGCACGTCTTGGACGATGCGCCGCACGAGCGCCCACGACGCGGAGTCGATCCATTGCGCGTCGTCGAGAACGACGAGGATCGGGGCGGGCGCGCCCTTCGCCGTTGCGGCGACCAGCCCCACCATCAGCTCGCGCGTGTTGTCCGCGCGCAGGTCGTCCGAGAGCCATTTCGTCAGCTCGGTCTCCTCGATTCGGATCCCGAGCACCGGGCCCAAAAGCGGTAGTCGAGGCGAGAGCTCGGGCGCGATCGCTTCGACCTTTGCCCGCAGCGCGCTCAGCATGCGCTCCCCGTCGCCGCTCTCGAGCTCCAAGAGCAGGCGCAGGACGTCACGCCATGCGCGGAGCGGGCTCGCGCGAAGGGCCGAGTCGCCGGAACCGAAGGCCGTACGCGCGCTGCGGCCGACCGCGCGGGCGGTCGCCTCCTCGGCCAGGCGGCTCTTGCCCATCCCGGCCTGTGCTTCGACGTAGACGACCTGCGCGTGCTCGGCGGAGCGCGCATGCGCTCTGTAGATCGCGTCGAGCTCCGCTGCTCGGCCGACGAGAGAGTGACGCGCCTCGCGGCGTGGTGCCGCCTCGGCGTTGGGGATGAGCGAGTGCGCCGCGACAGGCTGCGCTCGACCCTTGATCGTGAGGTTTCCTCTGCTCGCGTAGGCAGACGACGGCGCCGCGGCGGCGAACGCGGCGCTCACGACGATCTCGCCCGGCAGTGCGTGCTGCATCAGGCGCGCCGCGAGGTTCACTTCGTCGCCCATCACCGTGTAGCAGGCGCGCTCCTTGGTTCCGGAGACGCCGCTCCAGGCGCGGCCGAACGTCATGCCGATCGCCAGCTTGTCGTGGCCGAGCTCGGCCGGAAGCTCACGAAGCTCGAGCGCCGCCGAGGCTGCGCGCCGCGCGGCGTCGGGGCGCGCGACCGGCGCTCCGACGACGCCGTAAAAGTAGCTTCCCTTGTCGCCGATCGTCAGTTGAAGGAGCGCTCCGCCGGATCGATCGAGCACCCTTTGGACGTGACGCACCACGCGGTCGAGCTTCTCGGGAGCGCCTTCATCGGTGTCGTAGTCGATGCCGCCGAACGAGGCGAACATCGGAACGACGGCGCGCAGATCCGCGAACGTCGGCTCGATGGCGAGCCTCTCTGCGACCGGCGCCAGCACCCAGCCGGTCAGCGCGTCGCCCGCGCTCTCTCGAACCTCCGGCCACGGCGCCTCGTCGGTGCGATCGCGTTGATCGCGGATCGTGGCGAACCGCAGCGGACCGTCGGTGAGGTGCCCATCCACGATCGCGCGAGCTGAACCGAGCACCTCTTCGGATGCGACGATCCCGCCACCGGTAGCGTGCTTCTCTGCCCGAGCGACTCGAGCCAGGGTCGCCCCGGCGAGCGCGTCGATTCTGAGCAGCTCCGGGTCGCCCACCAGCATGCGGCGAGCCTCGCCGGCGGCGAGCGCGATCTTCAGCGACGACGTCGCCCGAGGAAGCGTGGGGCTCTCGCGGGAGAGGGCGTCCTGCATCGCGAGCGCGGCTGCGACGGCGCGCCGCGAGCCCGACCCCTCCTCTTCTGGCTGGTGGAGCGGCGAATCGTCGAACCAGCAAGTAATCGAATCCCCCGCGAACGCGATGACGCTCCCGGCGAACGCGTGGACGGGACGGATGAGCACCGCATGGAGGCGGTTCATTCGCTCGAGCAACACTTCTGCTGCCCGCCGGGGACCCAGCTCGTCGGCGAGCTGGGACGCGAGGCTCGAAAACCCGGTCACATCGGCGAAGAGCACCGCGCCGCGACATCGCTGGGGGAGCGGAATCGATCGCGCGATCGCGAGACGACGGTCGATGGGGACGTGAGCGCCGTACAAGCGCGCCGAAAGATACCGAGGGCAGGGCGGAAGGTGGGGGCGATTGTGATACCGTTCTTTCGCGAGGCGACGCAGTTTGAGCGGCGATTCTGGACGACCGAAATCGAATGCGGCGGTGACCACGGTTCGCTGCTCGGTTCCCGAAGACGTTGCCCGCGTCCTCGACTCCGAGCATCCGACGCAGGAGCCGGAAGGCTCTCGTGTGCCGCTGTTCCTCTCGCTCGAAGCGCCTGCTCCGGGGCCCGACGCGCTCCCGCGCGAGGAGAGCGGCGTCTCACGACGAGAAGATGCCGAGTCGGAGGCGGCGACCCGCGCACGCACCGAGCAGCACCTGCGCCAGATCGCAGCGCTCTCGCAGCCCGACCGCTACCAAGAGCTCGACATGCTCGGTCGTGGCGGCATGGGCGTGGTGAGCCGCGTCGTCGATCGCGTGCTCGGACGTGAGGCCGCGATGAAGGCCATCGATGGCCCGCTCGCTTCGCGACCGGTCGACGTGCTCCGCTTCTTGGAGGAAGCGCAGATCACCGGACAGCTCGATCACCCGGGCATCGTCCCGGTCCACGACTTCGGCATCGGCGCCGACGGCTCGCGCGCCTACTTCACGATGAAGCTGGTGCGCGGCGACACGCTGACGCGCCTCATCGGCGTGCACCACGCCTTCGGCCTCGAGGGCCGCGCGCTCGAGCGGCTCCTCGTCGCGTTCCAGCGCGTCTGCGAGGCGGTGGCCTTCGCCCACGCGCGCCGCGTCGTCCACCGCGATCTCAAGCCCGACAACATCCTCGTGGGCAGCCACGGGCAGGTCTACGTCATGGATTGGGGCCTCGCTCGTGTCGTCGAAGGCGGTCGCCCGTCGGAGAAGGCCAGGCCGAGCCGGGCAGGCGCGGTCGCCGGCACGCCTTCGTACATGGCGCCCGAGCAGGCGCAGGGGCGCGTCGACGACATCGATCAGCGCACCGACGTCTTCGGCCTCGGCGCGACGCTCTACGCGATCCTCACCGGCCACGGTCCATTCCACGCCGACGATCCCGAGGTCGCGCTCGAGCGCGCGCGGCGCTGCGCCGTCGAAACGCCGAAGAACGAAGACGAATCGATCCCACCCGAGCTGATCCGCGTCGCGATGAAGGCGCTCTCGGCGGCGCCCGAAGACAGGTACCAGACCGTCGAGGATCTCGCGCGCGACGTCGAAGCCTTCCAGCGCGGCGGAGGATGGTTCTCGACCCGGCGGTACGAAGCAGGCGCGGTCATCGTCGAAGAAGGCGAGCCCGGCAGCGCCGCCTACGTGCTCGTCGAAGGAAGGTGCGAGGTCTTCAAGAACGTCGACGGCGTCCGGGTCAAGCTACGGACGCTCGAGCCCGGCGACGTGTTCGGCGAGACCGCCGTCTTCACGCGCAAGCCGCGCACCGCGACGGTCGTGGCGACGGAGCCCGTCGTCGTGAAGGTGGTCACCCGCGAGTCGCTCGAGCGCGAGCTCGACAGGAGCCCGTGGATGGGCGCTTTCGTCCGCGCCGTCGCCGAGCGGTTCCGCGAGGCGGACGAGAAGCTGTCCTCGAAACGATGACAATACCGTCAGATTATTGCTGCCCCGCGCAGACGGGGAACTGAGCCGAGCCGAGCGAGTCGCCGTCGTCCTTGAGCTCGATGCCCTGGTCCTCGAGGACGTGATCGTTCACGTCGGTGACGCGCAGGCGATACGGGCCGTTACCGAGGCCGCCGTCGGCGACGAAGTAGTTGTAGTCGAGGCGCTGGATCGCGGTGAAGTTGCCCGAGCCGTCGGCGGCCTCGAGCGTTTTGACGGGATAGGTGTGGTTGCGGATCTGGATCGCCGTCCAATACGGGTTCGATCCGTCCTTGAAGTGGTAGACGATCGGTCCGCCCACGTCGCACGCCGTGTACGTCCAGCTGATCGGGACGCGGCCCGCAGACAGGTCGGCGATGTGCTCGAAGGCTTCGGGGCTGAGATCGATGTCGCCCTCGGGGCACTCGGGACACTGGTCGACGATGCGCACTTTCACCTGACCGTTGGGCCCGGTGATGTTCACGCACGCGCCGCAGACGGCGCTGCCGGCGTAGTCGACGTGGTTCATCGCGGCGACCATGAGGTCGTTGGGCGTGGCGGGGAAACCGCAGTTGCCCGACCCGTCGGCGAAGTCGTAGTACGTGCCTTCGCCTTCGTGGACCGTGGGATCGCCGGTGCAGCCGGTATCGATCGGCGGACCGCCGCCGCCCGGCCCGGTCGAGCCTGCGCCGCTGCCGTCGCCGTCGTCGTCGTCGACGTAGCCCGAGTCGCCGCAGCCCACGGCGCCGATCA
>JBGTSH010000267.1:0-15097 GCA_041940405.1 Polyangiaceae bacterium | reverse complement strand
CCGATCGAGCCGAGGCCGGCGACGCCGAGCGTCTTGCCCTTGATGCCGTCGGCCTTGCTGTACTCCTTCTTGTTCCACTTGCCCTGGCGAAGGTCGGCGGTGCCGTCGGCGACGCGGCGATCGAGGGCGAGCATGAGCGCGAACGCGAGCTCGGCGACGGCCACGGCGTTCTTCCCCGGGCAGTTCGCGACGTAGATGCCACGCTCGCTCGCCGCCGCGACGTCGATGGTGTCGTAGCCGGCGCCGGCGCGGAGAACCAGCGAGAGGCCTTTCGCGGCCTCGATCACGGCGCGGCTCACCTTCTTGCTGCGCACGATGAGGATCTGGACGTCCTTCGCCTTCACGACGAGCTCTTCGGCCGTGGCGCCGGGCTCGTACGCGACGTCGATGCCGAGGGATCGAAAGGCTCCGAGGTACTTTTCGGGGAACGCGTCGGCGATGAGGGCTCGCATGGGGCGAGCATCATAGCTGCGTCGGCGACTCAGCGGGTCATCGCGATGCCCAGCGCCTCGAGCTCGCTCGGCGTGAGGGCGAGGTCGTCCACCTCGGCAACGCCCGGAAGATCGGCGCGGAGCAATGCCTTGTCCAGGATCGCCACCTGCTCGCGTCCGCTCTGACGGATCCGGTGGAGGCCGACGAAGTTCCGAACGTAGTAGGCGGCGACGCCGCGTGCCGTCTCGGCGTCGATCGCGCTCTCGGCAAACGACGCGGCCATGCTCGCGACGGCCTCGTCCGGCGGCGCGGGAGCCTCCCACAGGCGGAAGGCCAATGGCCGGAAGACGGCGTACGCCCGAACGAAGGCGCGCGCATCCTCCGACGCGTCGTCCGGCGCCTCGAGCACGTAGTTCGAGGCCCAAGGCCGCGAGCTGTCGTGCGCGTGAAAGATCTCGTGCATGACGTCGATGCGACGCCGAAGCGGCATGCGACCGGCGCGGGCGAGCGCCGCCCGGCGGGTGGCGGGCGAGACGACCAGACCGGCCACGAGGAGGACCTCCGAGAACGTACCGGCGACGTCGTCGGCGACGGCCTCCAAGAGAGGCGCGGTCCCATCGAGGAAGAGCAGCACCCAAGCGCGCCCGTGCGACGAGAGGAGGATCGAACGCCGGATCTTTGCGCCGTCGGCTCCGCGCTGCTCGAGGGCGGACGTCACCGCAGAGCGCGAGCGCTCGCGAATCAATGACGATTCCGTCATTGCACGCCGCGCCACGTCGGCGCGCCCTGCGAGCGACAGCTCGAGCGCCGCTCGGTCGTACAGACCGGCGAGGCAGGCATCGACGATGAGTGACTCGACCGGGTCGAGGCTGGAGCGCGAGCGCCACGATTCGACGTGGACGATCGTCGACGCAACGCGCTCGAGGTCCGCCTCGCTCGGCTGGCGCACGAGGTCGACCCGGAATGCGCCTCCGGAACGCGTCGTCCCGATCGCCGCCGGCGGATCGAGGAGCGCGACCGGAAGGTGCATCACGCAGGCCGTCGCGTCGCCGCCGTCGGAGACCGGGGCGACGTCTTCTTCTCCGCCGCGTTCGCCGGGCCGCGTCGGGGGCGCCACCGCCCGCGTACCGAAGAGCGGGAGCGGGCTGTCGAACTTGTCGCCATTGGACGGAAAGCCGAGCGCCAGCGTCTTGGTCGGAGGCACGTCGAACAGCGGCTTCGAACCGGCCGTCGTCGCCGCTGCCGCCGCTGTCTCACGAGCCGCGAGCCCATGCGCCCGCGCGTAGACCTCGATCAGATCGCCGGCGGCGAAGCGCGCACCGCCCGGGCGGCTCGGCTCTCCGGCCATCAGGTCGCGCTCGGAGCCCTCTTCGTCGACCACCGCCGCGAGGTGCGTGATCCCCGCAATCGCGCCGCCGTAGTAGCGGAGCGCTGCCTTGTCGCCGAGACCGGCGTCGTGAAGGGCCGCAGCGACGAGCTGGCTCGTCGGCTCGCACGATCCCGAAGCCGCCAGCAGCGCGTCGCCCATGCGGCCACCGGGGATGCCTGTGTACTTCAGATCGGCGAAGACCGACGAGACGGCTTCGGTCACCGGACGGCGGCCCAGGGCGCCCGCCAGCGCGGTGACGCGCGACGCGAATGCGCGCTGTGCTCCGGGCAGATCGAAGGCGACGTTCTCTTCGGCTGCGTCGATCGCGTTCGCTGCCAGTAGGAACTCGCCGAGCCGCAGCTCGCCTCGCGCGCGCTCTGCGCGTGCCTCACGAACGAGACGCTCGCGCTCGACCTGAGCACGCGCCGGTCGGGCCGCGCGCCCGGCGGCGTCGTAGAAGAGATCGAGGTGCGCCCGAGCGGGGCCGATCCGCGTCGCCGGCGTCGAAACCCGCTGGAGCGCGGACACGAGCGCACCGTGGGCCATCAGGGAACCCACCACGAAAAGGAGAGACCGAACGGCGGCTCGGCTGCCGGCCACGAGCCTTAGGGTACGGTCTCTTCGAGAAGTTCCGAGCTAAAGGAAGAGCCCGACCACGTTGCCCATCATGCAGTTGGCGAGGGCGCCGGCCAGCATGGCGCGGAAGGCCATCCCCGACAGATCGCGCATCCGCTCGGGAGCCATGGCCCCGATACCGCCCAGCTGGATCCCGATGCTCGCGAAGTTGGCGAAGCCGCAGAGGGCGTAGCTCGCGATGACCGCGGACCGGTGGCTGATCGTGACGGTCTCGGATCGGACCACCTCACCCAGGTGGATGTAGGCGATGAACTCGGTGAGCACGAGCTTCTCTCCGAGGAGGCGGCCGACGATCTGCGCTTCGCCCCACGGAATCCCCATCGCGAACGCGATCGGCGAGAACACCCAACCAAAGATGCGCGCCATGCTGAGCGGCTCGCCGCCGATCGGTACGAGCGAGAGGAAGTAGTCGCACATCGCGACGAGCGCGACGAACGCGAGCAGCATCGCGATGACGTTGAGAAAGAGCTTCATCCCCTCGGTCGCGCCGTCGGCCGCGGCCTCGAGCACGTTGCCGTGGATCTGCTTCACCTCGAGGTCGAGCTTGCCTTGTGTCTTCGGCACGCTCGTCTCCGGCATGATGATCTTGGAGACCGCGATCGACGCAGGCGCGCCGATGATCGACGCAGTGACCAGGTGTCCCGCGATCCCGGGGATGTCTCTCAAGAAGCTCACGTAGGCGGCCATGACGCCGCCGGCGACCGTCGCGAAGCCGCCCACCATGACGAGGAACAGCTCGCTGTTGGTCATGCTTGCGACGTACGGGCGCACCGTGAGCGGCGCCTCGGTCTGGCCGAGGAAGATGTTCGCCGCGGTCGAGAGCGACTCCGCGCCGCTGATCTTCGCGGTGCGCTGCATGATCCACGCGAGGAAGTAGACGATCCGCTGCATCACCCCCACGTGGTAGAGGACGCTCATCAGCGCCGAGAAGAAGACGATCGTCGGCAGCACCCAGAAGGCGAACGTCTTCACCGGCGGCGAGACCTGTCCGACGATGACGCCGGTCTGCTCGCCGCTCGGCTCGAGCACACGGTGAGGCGAGATCGACTGGAACACGAAGGTCGATCCGGCCTCCGAGAAGGACAGAAGCCGGTGAACGCCGGCGTCGATCGACTTGAAGAACAGCTCTTGCGCGGCCGGGGTGAGGACGACGGCAGCCAGCGCGACTTGCAGGAGCACGCCCCAGATCACCGGGCGCCAGGCGATGCTCTTGCGGTCGAAGCTGATGAGCCACGCGAGCCCCAGCATGACGGCGATCCCGACGAGCGAGAGCGCCCGAAATCCGAACCCCACGGGGGCTTCGGACACGGAAGCGAAGAGACCGGGCGCCGGCACGACAAAAGTCGAGCATGACGGCGCCGATAGGGCCCAATTCGCGGGCCTCGGGGGCCGCGAGCCGACTCGTAGACCCCCGGACGAGACCGTGCGAGAAACCCCGGGTGACCGACGACACCCCGGCCCGATTCGTGGCGCTCGTGAAGCGCGAGCTGGGAGCGGTCGATGTCGTCTTCCGTGAAGCGGACGATCCCCCCCGCGACGGCACGGTGAGCGCCTCGCTGCCCGATGGGCGCTTCGTCGAGGTCGAGCTTCAGGTGCTGCCCGACGATGCGGAAGCGCTGTCGCGGCGGCTCGAGATGCTCGTCGGCGCCTTCGAGGGCCTGACCCAAAGCCTCGCCCAGAAGCGGCGGGAGCCGCCCGCGGTTCTCCTCAAGAAGGAGCTTCGATCGCTGGTCAAGCGATCGAGCGCCGCAGCGGCCATGGTCATCGATGCGAAGTCTCCGGTCGTATGGGCAAGTGCGGGGGCCGATGACGACGGCGAGAGCGACGCGGGCAAGGCCGCGACGACCCTGCGCGAGCGGGCCATCGGGGAGCTCAGGGGTCTGCCTCAAATGGGCGCGCTCCACCGTGGTGGCCATCTTGCGCTCACGGTGCGCGAGGACACCTTCGGCTACGTCGTCCGCTCGTTCGCCGGCATCTACGTGTTGTGTGTGGTCTTCGACCACGCGTTCGACGAGATAAAGGCCGAGCGAGCGCTCCGCGAGTCGCTCCCGCGCGTCGAGCGGCTCGTCCTCGCGCTGCCTCCTCTGGATCCCGAGCCCGTCCCGGCGGGGGTCGTCGCGCTTCGCCCTCGAAGGCGGCGCCTGCGCTGAGCCTCTGACGCTCGGGGCTCGGCAGCGGCCTTTCCCGGCGCCGCCGAAAAGCTATGCTCACGCCCCCATGTCGCAGAAGCCTGCGTTCGAGTCGGCCTGGCGGCCGGAAGACGAGCGCCTTCTCGCGCGGCTCGAGGACGAAGCAGCGATAGAGGTGCTCTGGCGGGCGCAGGCGCCGCAAGGGTCGACGCCTCCGCCACCGAGCGCAGCCGCGCTCGCCGGCGCAGCGCGCGATCTCTCCGGCGGCGTCGACGCCGTGCGCGCGGCCGCCGCGGGTGAGCCGAGCCTCCTGATGACGCGCCTCCTCGTCGATCGCTATGCGGGTCTACCTGGGCCGTTCCTCCACGGCTCGGCCGTGTACTTCGAGCGCCTCGCCGATGCATGGAACACGGCGGCGCTGACCGCGACCGATCGAGCCGGCGCCGACGAGGCCGCGGTCCTCGCAGCGACCCGATCGATGGCTGCGTGGCTCGCGCTCGCCGAGGAGCGCACCTACCTCGCGAAGCTCGGCCGAGCGATCGCACACGGGGCCCGCCCCGAAGAAGCCGAGGCCATGGCGCACGAGGCCGCGCTCCGCTTCCTCGCCGATCTTCGCGCTGCAGCGCAGAGCGGCGCTCGCCAGCTGACGCCGCCGTCGTCGCGCGCGCTCGCGTCGCTCGGGCGCATTCAAGGCGCGTGCAACCTCGCGGGGCTCGAGGCGTCGATCTCGCGCAAGCACGTCTCGCGCGCAGACTCGAGCCGAGCTGCGTGCATCGACGCAGCGCTCGCTCCGCTCCTGGACGAGGTCGGCGATCTCAAGGCGCGAGAGGACGGCGGCGAGCAGGCGCGACCGACCTTCGAGCGCGTGCGAGCCGTCTGGGAATGGTCCGGTCGCGACGAGTCGGTCGAGCACTTCGCCGTCGACAACGTCACGGATCTCGCCTGGCAGGTGTACAAGAAGGCCGCCTGGGACAAGCTGCGCGTCCTCCTCGAGCCATGCGTCCCGCTGTTCGAGTCGCTCGAAGCGCGCATCCTGCGTGACCCGATCGGTCATGTCGCGTACGCGGCGGACTGCGCCCAGATGTTCGTGTTCCTCTCGGAGTCCGAGACCGATCGCGTGCGCGAGTGGGCGAACGCGGAGCGGGCGCTCCGCCTGTGCCCGACCCACCGCAACGGCCGCCTCGTCATGGCCCACCTCTGCTGCCACCGTGCGATCGTCCTCGCCGATCAGACGACCCTGTTCACCGCGCGGAACGATCTGACCGAAGCGTCCCGGCTCGTGGAGCGCGCCGAGAGCATCTATCCGCAGAGCAAGTCCTTGGCTGACGCGAAGAGGCGGGTCAACGAGGCGCGCGTCCGCTGGGGGGTCTCGTGAAGAATCCCTTCGAAGAGCTCGGGCTCGACCCGCTCGCGTCGACGTTCGAGATCACCGAGCGCGTGCGCGAGCTCTCCGAGGAGGCCGACGAGCCTCGGCGCAAGGAGCTGCGCGCGCTGTGGGAAGAGCTGACGCGCCATCCGCGCGCGCGCATCACCGCGGCGGTCGCGACGTTCGTGCTCGGCGACGTCGAGAGCCCGAGCCCGCCGGCGCAAGCGGTCTTACCCGAAACCCCGGATCTTCGAGCCTCGTTCCTCGATAAGCTCCCACTCTCCGGCATCGCGCCCTCGCTCTCGATCGACGCACGAGGGCGCCGTCCGCTCCTTCTCGTTCCGCTCCCTGATGACCCCATCCTTCAGGAACCCTCCCGATGATCGTCCTCGACCGCGCAGTAGGAATCGACCTCGGTACCACGAACTCGGAGATCGCGATGCTCGTCCCGTCCGAGCGCGAGATCCTCGTCTACGCCGACAGGTTCGGGCGCAAGACGGTGCCGAGCGCCGTCGCATGGGATCCTCAAAAGAACGCTTGGCTCGTGGGCAGGACGGCGCGTGCGCGGCGTGGCAAGGAGCCGCCGCCGGTCGAGTCGATCAAGCGAAGGATGGGTCAGCGAGTCAAGGTGCCTATCGGCCCGCACGAGCTCGCGCCCGAGGAGATCTCGGCGAAGGTCCTGGAAGAGCTGCGCCGCTCGATGGCCGGCTTCCTCGGCGAGAAAGCGAGCGAAGGGGTCGAGACGCGCGTCGACCGCGCGGTCATCACCGTGCCCGCCTACTTCGACGCGCCGCAGGTCGAAGCCACCCGCAAGGCTGGCGAGCTCGCGGGCCTCGGCGTCGTCGGCATCCTTCAGGAGCCGACGGCGGCCGCCATCTACCACACCTTCAAGCACAAGATCGAAGGCGGTAACTTCCTGGTCTACGACCTCGGCGGCGGCACATTCGACGTGTCGATCCTTCGCTGCGTCGCGGGCGAGTACCAGGTGCTCGCGATCGACGGCGACAACTGCCTCGGTGGCGACGACTTCGACCGGCGCTTCGCCGAGAAGCTGCGAAAGGACCTCGTGGAGAAGGGCTACGAGCTCGAGCTCGACGTTCGCTCGAACGCCGACGATCGGCATCGCTTCGAGCGCCTCGTCCACCTCGCCCAAGAGATAAAAGAGAGCCTCTCGACCGGTGAGACGGTCAACGTCTCCAAGCAGGACCTCTTCGACGATCAGAGCGGCGAGAGCGTCTCGGTCGAGTGCGAGGTCGGCCGCGCCGAGTACGAGACGGTGATCGCAGACCTCGTCGAGCGCACGATCGAGTGCGCGCTGCGCGCGCTCGAGCGCAGCAAAGAGACCGCCGACGTAGGCATCGACGCGATCGACCACGTCATCTTGGTCGGCGGCTCGACGCGCGTGCCGATGGTTTCGCGCCGTGTGATCGAGTCGCTCTCCTCCGCGAGCCGAAACAAGGAGCCGCTCGCCGATGAGGTCGACACCATCGTCGCCCTGGGTGCCGCGGTGCATGCTGCGCAAGTAGGCGGGCTGGGCATCGCGACGACCGAGCCGCGCGCGCGGGTGACCTTCACGACGCCCCTCGTCACCGGCAAGAACAAGATCAAGATCGCCGCGCGCGTCGACCAAGCACCGAGCCCGGTGCACAAGATGGCCGTACAGGAGGGCAAGACGACCATCGCCGAGGCCCTTGTGACCCCCGGCGACGAGACGCCCGCGCGCCTCGAGATCACGCCCTCGGGGACGACCGACGCCGAGCTCTCTCTCGAGCTGCGCGGCGCCGGCGGCGAGGCTGTCGCTTCGATCCCGTTCGTCGTCTACCGGGGTGAGGTGCGCCCGCGAGCGAGCGCCCTCAGCCGCGCGAGCGTCATCGCCAAGGACGTCGGCATCGAGGTCGTCAAGGCGGGCCGACGCGAACGTCGCGTTCTGCTCGAGCGCGGCACCGGCCTACCGGCCGAATCTCAGCACACCTTCTTCACGGCCGATCAGAGCGGCACGGTCGTCCTGCGCCTCTTGCAAGGGCGCCTGCCCATCAAGACGCTCGCCCTCACCGTTCAGCGGGATCTCCCGATCGGGACGCCGGTCGAGCTCACGCTTCAGTGCGACGAGGCGATGCGCATCGAGGCGCGCGCCAAGATCGGCGCGCAAGAGCTCTGGGCCACCGTGGAGCCGGCGCCCGAGATCGACATCGATCGTGAAGGCGCGATCGATGAGCTCCTCGGCGAAGCAGAGCGCGCCCGGCGCGGGCTCTGGGGCGGCATGGGCGAAGGCTTCCGGCGTGAGGCCGACCATCTGATCTCCGGCATTCGCGAAGTCCTTCACACGGATCCGGCGAAGCTATCGGCGCTCTGCGCCAACCTGAAGCGCCTCCTCGACGAGTACGCCGGCGATCCCGGCGATCCGCTCCAGCCGCCCATGCACCATTTCGAGTCCGAGCTCGATGCATTGCGGCGCGTCGTGTTCCGCGCTTCCGGAATCTTGGTCGGCCTCGACCGCGACGCCTGGGAGGCGCGCATTCGCGACGTCGAGGAGCGCGCGGCGCGCGCTTACGAGGCGGTCGACGCCCCCGCTTGGCGTCGCGTATGCAGCGAGGTGCAGGCGCTCTACGAGACGGCCGTGCAAGAAGAGTTCGCGAACCGCCGGCTCGACGATCCCGCCTACGTGCAGCAGCGACTCGCCACCATCTCTCGGTGGCGGACGCGCGTCGAGCACGCGCTCGCCGACTTCGTGATCTCGACCGCAGCCGAGGTCGGGCCGCTACAAGCGGCCGAACGCGATCGGCTGATGGACGCGCTCAAGACGAAGGTCGATCGACCGATCACCGCCCTCGAGACCGGCGAGATCGGCGATTTGAGCGAGGCGCGGCGGAAGATCGAGAACGCAGGCTCGGAGCTCGAGCGAATCGAAGCCGCCCTCGAGCGACTTCCGTCGCTGGGCCTGGTCACCGAACGCGGGGGCGGCGGATCGAGGTGAGCTTCTTCGACGATATCGGCCTGCGCGCCGCCGAGCAGCTCGAAGCGAGCGTCGGCCCGTACGTCGCGCTCGCGTCGTACAAGCGCCTCTTTGCGGGTCCTCCCGAGATCCGCGACAAGGCTGCACTCGGTGCGCTCCGTTGCGCGATCGCGCTCGACGACGACCGTGAGATCGCGCAGGCCGCCGCGATGTGGAAGCGCGCCGAGAGCGTCCCGGCCTCCGCGACGTCGTTCGTGTCGGACCTCTTGAAGCGGAACAAGCCCGGCCTGGCATTCGATATAGCGTCGGCAGAAGAGCATCGCGCGCACACGTTGATCGCTTCGTACTTGAAGCTGCGTGCCGCCGAGGCGGCGGGGATCATGCCACCTGGGGCGCTCGCCGACGGGTGGCGAGCCCTCGCCGAGCGGGCGCGCGCCGCTTCCGACGCAGCGATCCTGACGCACGCAGCAGCCCGCTTCCTCGGCCACGCGCTCACGAACGCCGCGCAGGATCCCGCAGCCGAGCTCGATCGAGCCGCGCTCGCCGATCTGGCCGAGGCCGCACAAATCGAGCGCACCTCGCCCATCGAGCGCCTCGTCATCCTCCGGGCTCGCCTCTTGTCGACCAGCCGTTTTCATCGCGCAGCTGCGCTCTCCGCGCTCGAGGACATCGCGAAGCGAAGCGAGGGTCCGATCCGCGCAGAGGCCATCGGCATCGCGGCTCGTCACTTCCTCATGCTCTTCAGTCGCCTCGACGCGATCGAGATCGACCGCATCGGCGCGACGCTCAAGCATCACCCCGACGAGCGCGAGAGGAGCGCCGTCATCGCCCAGCTCCCTGGTTGGGTGCGCGTCTTGGCAGCGACCAAGTCCTCCGGCGACGACCGCGCCGCGAGGATCGAGCAGGCCGTGGTCGCGCTCGCCGAACGCTCGGCGAGCGTGGCGCGCGGCCTGGCGCTTTGGACTGCGTCCGCCGAGAAGGGTCCTGCTTCACGACCTCTCGGCGGCGCCCCGGAAGAGGCGCTGGCCTACGCGGGCGTCGACGCGTCCTCGGCGCTCGATCGCGACGACCCCGACGCCGTGGTGCGCGCGTTCGAGCACTCTCGCGGCCTGCTCGGCCCCGACGTGCCCGTGCCCCCAGGGCTATGGAGCGCCGCACACCGCGCGCTGCTTCACGCGCGAGGGCCCGCGCGGCGCGCCGCCGCGGAGCTCATCGAGCGCGCCCTCGGTCGAACCTTCTCGATGCCCCCCCAACCGCTCGTCGACATCGCGCTGGCCCTCTCGCGCGCCGGCCACTCGTCCGCTTCGGCGCGTGCCCTCGCCGAAGCGGCGCGGTGGCGAGAGCCCGGCGCCGAAGCGCTGCTCGCGGATGAAAAGCGACGCGCCGGCTATGCAGCGCTCGCACGATCCGATCGCGCCGGGTCGCTCGCCCTCTTGCGCGAAGCGCGCGCGCTCTACGCGGGCCAGCGCCCATGACAGAATCGTCTCTGCCGCTCGCTGTCGCGCACGACGAGCGGCTCGCGGCACGATCGATCAGGTTTCGCTACGGCGACCGCGATTTTTCGACGATCGTCGCCAAGGTCGTCCTGCGCCTCGTCGAGGGGGCGGACGCCATCTTGCTGCCGCCGGAGCCCCTCATCGCCGAGGACGAGCACTACGAGCACGATCCGTCGAAGAGCGTACGACGAGCGAGCGAGCTCGCGCCGCGCCTCCTCGCCACCGACGTGATCTTGACGGGCAACGCGTTCCAGCCGGGCGGCGAGAGCGGGCCGACGCGCGTCGTCGGTCTCGGGCTGCACCGGGGCGGCGCGGCCATCTTCTACAAGGCGCTCTACGTCTACGGCGATCGCACCGTCGAGGCACCGGATCGCGTCAAACCGTTCTCGACAATGCCGCTCGTCTGGGAGCGAGCGTTCGGAGGTCGCGACGTCGACGCCAATCCGGTCGGGGTCGATCCGACGATGCCGCGGCCGAAGGCGCTCCCCAACCTCATCGATCCGCGGGGCGCGACGATCCCCGCGAGCTTCGCGCCCATTGCGCGCTATTGGCCATTGCGGCAGCGCCTCCTGGGGGCGACCCGGCGCACCGACATCGAAGGCGATTCGCTCCGAATCCCCGAGGGTTTCTCGTTCGCGTACTTCCACGCGGCTCCGCAGGACCAACGGGTGCGCTTCCTCACGGGCGAGGAATGGATCGTCCTCGACGGCATGCACCCCATTTTGCCGCGCGTGCAATCGAGGCTCCCCGGCATTCGCGCGTTGAGCAGGCTCGTCTCGCCCCGCGGCACGGTGGTTCCGATCCAGATGATGCTCGACATGCTCGTCATCGAGACCGATCGAGCAACCGCGTCGCTGGTCTTTCGTGGAATGACCGACGCGGCCGAGGACGGCGGGACGTTCGCGGTCGCCATCGATATCCCCGGCGCTCCGCTCGTCTGGCCCGACGTCGCGCGCCCTGCAGAGCCGCCGCCGCCAAGCCCGCCTCGCATCGTGCTCTCGCAAGGCCCCGAGAAAGCGGCGACGCTGCCGATGGGGATGCTCGAGCAGCTCCGCGCATCGTCTTCCGCTCCCTCACCCTACCCGCTGCCGCAGCCGCGTTCGGGCGCGGTTGCCGATCTTCCCGGCGCCCCGTGGGGCCGCCCCGCCGAACCCGTCAGGCCTGCCGTGCCGGACATGTCCACGATGCCGCTCCGGCTCGAGGATGCGCCGGCGCGTGCGCGCGCCTTGTTGCGCGCCGAAACGCCCGCCCAACCGAGCGCGCCGGTTCCGCCGATCGAGCCGCCCTCCGACCCGCCGCCGCCTCCTGCGCCAGTCTCGTTTCGAGGCGTCGTACTCGAGGCTCCTCCGTCGATCGATCCGCCGGTCTCCTCCGTCCCGGAGCTCGAGACAGGCATTCGGCGCAAGGTGCTCGAGAAGGTGGCCGCGCGTGAGCCCCTCGCCGGCGAGGGACTTGCCGGCGCCGATCTGTCGGGCCTCGATCTCGAGAAGGCGAACTTCGCCCACGCCGATCTGAGCGGCACCAAGCTCGCCGGTGCAGCCCTCGCCGGGGCCCGCTTCCACGAAGCGAAGCTCGTCGGCGCGGACCTGTCGAAGGCGCGCCTCGATCGCGCCGACTTCGCGAACGCCAATCTCTCGCGCGCAATCTTCAGCGGAGCGTCGCTCGTCGAGGCATCCCTCATCGGTGCCAATGCGATGCTCCTCGTCGCCGACGGCGCGAATCTCGCCAAGGCCAAGCTCTCGCGGGCCAAGCTCGACCACGCCGTCCTCGACCGCGCCATCGTCGAGGACGCCGACGCCACCGAAGCCGACTTTTCCGGAGCCAGTTTGGAGCGTGCTCGTGCCGCGCGCATCAACCTCTCCGGAGCGCACCTCGGCGACGCCCGCCTGGTCGGCGCCGATCTCACCGGCTCCGACCTCCGCGCCGCCCAGGGCGTGGGCGCCATCCTTCGCGATGCAATCCTCGAAGACGCCGCTTGCGAGGGCGTCATCCTCGAGCGCGCCTCGCTCGACGGCGCGCGCCTCGCGCGTACCAAACTCAAGGCAGCCAACCTCCGCCGCGCGTCACTGTCGGATGCGCGCGCCGAAGAGGCGATCCTCGAAGGCGCCGATCTCTCCCAATCCACCGCCGAGCGTGCCTCTTTTGCGCGAGCCGATCTCTCGCGCGCCGATCTCCGCCAGGCCAAGCTCTCCGGCGCCGACCTCTCCGGCGCCAAGCTCTCCGGCGTTCAAGCCCAGAAGCTCCAGGCCCCCGAGATCCGCCTCGAAGGCATCGACCTCACCGGCGTGTCCTTTCGTTTCGCGCGAATGAAGGGCGCCAAGATGCGCGGCGCGAAGCTGGACAAGACAGACTTCCGGGACGCCGATTTGGAGGGTGCGGATCTCGAGGGCGTCGACAGGACTGGAGGGATCTGGGCGGGGGCGAAGGTTTGACCCCAGCCCCTCGCGGATTATCGCCCAATCAAGGTCTCGGGCCTCGCCGCGGCGCATCCGCCAGGCGAAGCAACCCGAGCTTCTTCCACCCCATCTTGAGCAGCCACGTCTTCGGCTCCGCAACCGGCGACACGCGCGCTTCCGCGAGCAGCCGAAGCCCATCTCGGTAGACCGGGTCGGCGAACACATCGTGGGACCACACCACCGATGCAAATGGGTCGAGCCCGAAGGGGACCGCGCCGTGCTTGCGCCCATTCAAGAGGGACGTAGGCGAGAGCTCGCCTTACCTCGCCCGGAGTGGTGAGCGTGTGACCGTGCCAGCGATCGCCCCAAACCTTGCCGCGCCGACTCAGCACCGCGTTCATCCTGCGCGCCACCCGGACCGTTAGACTGCGCATCCCGTTGCCGAGCGCCGCTTCATCCGACGCCTCGACGAGAAGGTGGATGTGATCGCGCTGAACCGAGAAGTGTGTAATGCGAAAGTCTCCGCGCTCGCTTTCCCTGACCGCACCCGTCAGCACGTCGAAGACCGGCTCGGCCCGCAGACTGGGCAGCCCAGCGATCGCGCGGAGCGTGACGTGGACCGGCTCGCGGCTTCGGTGCTGACCACGCGATCTGTGTGGAGTCGACGCGCGGACGGAAGCGTCGGCGCGTTTGCGTCCCGCGCCACGACGGCGACCGCCCCACCCGGAGGTGAGCGGCAACGAGAGCTGTCGGGGTCGCGTCATCTTGATTGGGCCATAATCATGGGAACGAATTGCGCCATTGCAATGCAATGCGCCTCATCAACCAGCATCCAATCAAGGGGGCACCCCGTTGCCATTGCCCAGCCCTGCTCAATCTCTCTGGCTGCGACCACTCCGCCGATACCCGCTCCCCTTGTCGTGTGCGGCGACACGGTGGGCCTTCGCGCACGCGCGGTGAATGACGAGGGAGCAAATTCCGCACATGCTGCCCTCCGTTTGCATCACAATGGTCTCGTTGCAGTGAGAGCAAACAGAGCCCGCGAATTGCGGGCCGCCCTCCGGCCGGGGGTCCCGCTCGTGCTCCAGCTCGCGTGCGCTCCTGATCTGTCGACGCCGATGAACGTCGACAGCCGCTAGGAGTATCAAGCCGAGAAGGAGCCAGAGCATCCCCCGACGACCGTAGCACCCCCGACTCACCCCTCACCCAACTACGATCCGCGCTTCCCACGGAGCGAGCGAGGTGGGGTCCACCGAGTCGGCGGTCGAAAGCACCACCTGGGCTCGAGCGACATCTTCGCCCACCTCGGCGGGGACATGGGCAAAGTTGAGGTGGAGGATGCGGCGGCCGTGCTCGTTCCAGCGCTCGACGACGAGGACGTCGCCTCTTGCGCTGGCGCGCAGGCGGTCGCGTGAGCCGGAGGCGATGACCGGGTCTTGATGCCGCAGGCTCAAGAGGTCGTGGTAGATCGCGAGCGTGCGCCGGTGCTCGGGCTCGGTGCGGGCCGTCCAATCGAGCTTGGACCTTTGGAATGTTGCTTCGAGCTGAGGATCTGGGATCTTTTCGGCGCGTTCGGCCGAGAAGCCCTCGAAATGGGAAAACTCGCGCTTGCGGCCCTCGGTGACGGCGGCGCCGAGCTCCTCATCGTGGTCGGTAAAATAGAGGAACGGCCGGAGCTCGCCCCACTCTTGGCCCATGAAGAGTAGCGGCGTCATCGGCAGAAAGAGGAGCAAGGCGCTCGCGGCGCGAAAGGCCTGCACGCCGGCGACGCTGCCGAGACGATCGCCGAGGGGACGATTGCCCACTTGGTCGTGGTTCTGAATGGCATAGAGGAAGGCATGCGCAGGGAGCTGCGGCGCCGGCTTGCCTCGCGTCCAACCGGCTTCGATCGTCTTGGCGATCGCGGCGGCGCCGCCCTGGTGCTTCGCGTAGTAGCCGTCCCGCTCGTGCGTGAGCGTGACGTGTACCTCGTGGTGAAAGTCGTCGGCCCATATGGCCGTCATGCCTTGCTCGGTATAGAGCGCCGGCTCGCCGCGATCGTCCTCCGCAATCAGGTCCTTTTTGGGTATGAGGCCGGCCGTCTCTTGCGCGAGCACCTTGAGGATGTGGTCCTCGGGACGATCGACGATGGCATGAGTGGCGTCGATTCGTAGACCGTCGAACCGCACGTCGCGCAAGAAGTACATCGCGCTCTCGAGGACGTGGGCACGCATCACGAAATGGCGAAAGTTCGGGAGCTCGCCCCAAGGGCTCGACTCCTCTTTCAAGAAGAGGTCGCGATCGAGCGAGGACTCGAGCACCTCGTCGAGCGTGCCGAAGC
>JBGTSH010000266.1:0-15131 GCA_041940405.1 Polyangiaceae bacterium | reverse complement strand
GCGCGACATCTCGCATTCGTCGGTCGAGCGGATGATCGCCCCGGACGTGACCGCGACGCTCGCCTTCATGCTCGATCGTGCGCGCGGCCTCGTCGAAGGCCTGGTCGTCTATCCGGACGCGATGCGCGAGAACCTCGAGATGACCGGCGGCCTCTTCTTCAGCGAGGGGATTCTCCTCGCCATGGTGAAGAAGGGGCGGCCTCGTCAGGCCGCGTACGAGGTCGTGCAGCGGAGCGCGATGCGCGCATTCGAAGGAGCGGGAACGTTCCGCGAGAACCTCAAGTCGGATCCCGAGGTCCTGGCCGTTCTCACCGCCGACGAGGTGGACGCGGCGTTCTCCCTCGACCACGCGCTCGCGCATTGCCGAGCCATCTGCGAGCGCGCGCTCGACAAGGAGTGATCATGCGAAGGACGCTCGCCGCTCTCGCGCTCTGCGCGCTCGCCGGTTGCATCGACGTCCGCGCGCCGAAGTCGGCGGACGGCTCGGTGCCGGCCGACGTCGAGGCGATCCTCGACCGCGTCGTCAGCAAGCCTTCCTGGGGCCGCAACCTCGGGATGCGCGACAAGTTCGACGGAAAGATCGCCGACTACTCCGCTGCGGGGATTCAGGCGCGCATCGCGACCCTGGAGGGGGCGAGGGCTGCGCTCGATCGAATCGACGTCGCGTCCCTCGACGACAAGGGCAAGCTCGATCGCGATCTCTTGAAGCTCTCGGTCGAAGAGGAGCTCTTCCAGCTTCGCGATCTCGAGGTCTGGCGACGCCGGCCGCAGTACTACGAAGAGCTCTTCGGGCTCGATTGCTACCTCACGCGCGACTACGCGCCCCTCGACGTCCGGGTCGAGCGTATGGTCCAGCATGTCGAGGCGGCGCTCGGGCAGACCCAGCACGTCATCGCCAACCTGAAGGGCCCGCTCCCCGAGCCGTTCGTCAAGACCGATCTCGGTATTTACCGCGGATACGGAGAGTATCTCCGCGGTGACGTCGTCACGATTCTCGGCGGCGTGAAGGAGGCGGCGCTCCGCGACCGGGCCATCGCCGCGGTGAAGAAGCTCGCCGTCGAAGCCGACAAGATCGCCGACCACCTCGAGAAGGTCGAGCTTCCGCGCGCCGACCAGAGCTACGTCCTCGGCACCGAGAAGTACAAGCGCCTCCTTCACGTGCAAGAGGCGCTCGACATCCCGCTCGACGAGTTCGAGCGCATGGCCGAAGAGGATCTGGCCCGCAACAAGGCGGCGTACCAGGCGCTGATGGACAAGGTCGAGATGTCGCGCCCGGCGATCGGCGCGCTGCTGGAGACCGCGACGACGCTCACGTTCGACGCGAAGAAATTCATCGAAGAAAAGAAGCTCGTCACCCTGCCGCCCGAGGGCCGCATCGAGGTGAAAGAGACGCCGCCCTTCATGCGCTGGAACAGCGCGTTCCTGGACGCGCCCGGCCCGTTCGATCGCGCCGACTTGCCGGCGTACTACTACATCACGCTCCCCGATCCTTCCTGGCCGGCCAAGGAACAAGAGGAGTACGTGATGAGCAAAGGAACGCTCCTCGCCACGAGCGTTCACGAGGTCTTCCCGGGCCACTTCCTCCACGACCAGTGGATTCGGAGCGCGCCCACGCGCACGCAGAAGTCGATCGCCAGCTATTCGTTCGTCGAAGGCTGGGCGCACTACACCGAGCAGATGATGGTCGAAGAGGGGTTCGGCGCCGCCGATCCGCAATCGAAGCTCGGCCAGCTGGGGGACGCGCTCCTCCGCAACTGCCGCTTCGTCGTCTCGATCGGCCTTCACACCAAAGGAATGACGCTGGCGCAGGCCGAAGAGCGGTTCGTCACCGACTGCTTCCAGGATCGCGCCACCGCCAAGCAGCAGGCCTATCGGGGCACGTTCGACCCGGGATATTTCGCTTACACCCTGGGCAAGATCCAGATCCTGAAGCTTCGCGAGGAAGCGAAGCAAAAGCTGGGCGACAAGTTCAATCTCCAGCGGTTTCACGACGCGCTCCTCGCGTACGGGGCGCCGCCGGTGCCGCTGGTTCGCGATCGGGTACTCGTCGTGCTTTCGGCCCGGTAGCGAAAGGTGGCATCATCAGGAGACGATGGCAGGCTTCACCCGTCCGCAATGTCGCGAGCTGCGGCTCCTCGCGACATTGTGTCCTTTGCTCCTTCTCTCTCTCGCGTTTCGATGCCCGGGTCCCGATCCCGAACGAGGTGACCCCGAGGGGGGCGGCGGAGAAGGGCCGGGCGGCGCTGGTCCCGGGCCGGGACCGATGACCCAGTCGAGCAGCCAGATGAGCAGCACGGGGCCCGGCCCGTGCGATCCGATGATGGTCGACACCGATCCGATGAACTGCGGAGCGTGCGGCCGGCCATGCTCGATGATGAACGTCGACCAGGTCCAATGTGAAGAGGGGCTCTGCTACTCGTCGTGTCAGGACGGCTTCGACAACGATTCGCAGCCGCCGGCGCCGATGCCCGATGACGGTTGCGAGACCCCCGAGCCGCCGCCGCACAAGCGCGTCTTTGTGACGTCGGATCCGCACTTCGCGAACTTCGGGAGCGCGGTCGCCGCCGATGCCATCTGTCAGTCGACGGCGACGAGCGCGGGGTTGGGCGGAACGTGGATGGCTTGGGTGAGCGACAGCACCACGTCGCCGGCGCTGCGTTTCGACCAATCGTCGGATCCCTACCTGCGGCTCGACGGCGTCCAGGTGGCTGCCGACTGGGCCGATCTCATCGACGGCTTGCTCGATGCGCCGATCGACTACACGGAGCAGGGCGAGACGCTGGCGTTCCACGAAGTCTGGACCGGGACGGGCTACGACGGCCTGTCGCTCATGGAGTATCCGTGCGCGGACTGGATCCAGAACATCAACAAGTACACCGCGACGGTCGGCCGCACCGAGCTGACCGACTCGACGTGGACGAGCGTCTTCATTCAAACCTGCGAACGCGACAACGTGCGCCTCTATTGCTTCGAGCAGTGACATGGATTTCACAGAGCTCCAGGCAAAGGTTCACGCGATCGCGCGCATCGACATCGGCGCTCACATCGATCACTTTCGGCGCTCCGCGCCGCAAGCGACGGCCGATGCGTGCCTGCTCCACCTGCGACGGCAGGGCGTCATCGACATCAAGCTCTTCAAAGAGCTCCACATGGCCGAGGCGATCGACGCGACCTCGGCGCCCAATGCGCTGCGGGCTCCCATTCCGGAGCTGAACGCGACGGTCCCCGCCGTCGTCCCCACCCACCCTCCGACCCTGGCCCCGGACACCGTCGACGACGCCGACCCGCCCACGGTTCGCGGGACGGCGCCGTCATCGTCCACGGACGTCGAGCATTACGAGGTCCTCGGCGAGCTCGGCAAAGGCGCAATGGGGGAGGTCCACCTCGCTCGCGATATCGTCCTGCGTCGCAAGGTAGCGCTGAAATCGATCCTTCCGAGCTTGCAGCAGAGCCCCGCGCTCTTCTCGCGCTTCCTCGGCGAGATGCAGATCACCGCCCAGCTCGATCATCCGTCGATCGTGCCGGTCTACGGCGTCGAGACCGGCCCCACCGGCGGCCTCGCCTACGCGATGAAGCTCGTGCACGGCAAAGAGCTGCAGACCCTCTTGAACGAGACGAAAGAGCTCGTGACGAAGGGCAAGCGGCTCGAGGGGCAGTACGCGCTCGAGGCCCGGCTCGAGGCATTCCTCAAGGTCTGCGACGCCGTCGCGTACGCCCACGAGCGCGGCGTCGTTCATCGGGACCTCAAGCCGGCAAACATCATGCTCGGCAGCTTCAATGAGGTCTACGTCATGGACTGGGGCATCGCGCGCATCATGGGATCGCGCGGCGCCGAGCAGGATCAAGGCGTCGAGATGTACGACGCGCAAGGGAACGACACGCGGCAGACGACGCGCACGCGGCTGGGCTCGACGCTCGGTACGCCGATCTACATGTCGCCCGAGCAAGCCGCGGGAAAGAACGAGGAGCTCGACGGCCGGAGCGATCTCTATTCGCTCGGTCTGATGCTCCAGGAGATCGTGACGCTCTCGCAAGCGATGGGCGGCACGACCTTGCAGGAGGTTCTGACGAACGCAAAGGACGCGCGGCGGCTGCCTGTGGCCCCTGCGGTACCCGGAATCGAGGTCCCGCGAGAGATTCGCTCGATCATCGAGAGAGCCACCCAGCGCGAGCCCAACCAGCGTTACGCCAAGGTCGCAGATCTCGCCGAGGACGTGCGCCGCTACCTCCGCAATGAAGAGGTTCTCGCCGAGCCTGACACCTACGTGCAGGCGGCTGGGCGCTGGTTCAGCCAGCACCGCATGCTGGGTATCGCGCTCATTTTCCTGACGCTCTTTTTGGGATCGGCGGCGACGATCGGCGTGCTCGTCTTCTCCCGTAACAAGCTCGAGGCGAAGCACAACCGCGAGCTTCACCTCGCCGAGCTTCAGGCGTCGGCGTCGCGCCGTGCGCAAGAGCTCGACGCCACGCTCCAGCACTACGAGAAGCTCCTCGCGCGAATGGCTGGTGCAACCGGGCTCGCGATCGCGGAGCACGCCGATGCGGAAGCGCTGCACCCGTCCGACCATTTCGATCTCGGCCCGAACGCCGTGTCGGGACTTGTCGATTCACCCTTTTACGGAAAGCGGGTGAGCTTCGATTGGCCGGTCAGCGCGCGAGCGGCCGACGCCGTCGAGCCCTCGGCGATCGATCAGGCGACGCTCTACGCGCTACGGAAGACCGGCAGAGGTCTGATGCTCCAGAGCCTCGGCGCGAGCCCCGGAAAGCTCTCCGAAGAGGAGCAGCTTCGTGCGCTCCTCGAGACCGGCGTTCCGCTGGTGCGTCTCTCGGTGACCCTCGAGTCGGGGGTCACCTCGCAGTTTCCGGGAATGGTCGGATTGGATCCGAACCTCGACGGCCGCAAGGAGCCACTCTACCAACGGGCAAAGATCAGCCCGAGTGTCGTGTGGGGCGCGCCCACGCAAGGTCCGAAGGGCGGCATGCTGCTGCCGTGTGCGTCTGCCCTTCGAGACGCCGAGGGACAGGTCTACGGCGTGATCGCTTTCGAGATCGATCCGAGCCGCGCGATCGCGGCCGCCATCGAGACCGGAGGTGTCGAGCACATCGAGAGCTCGCTCTTGGTCGAGCGCACCGGTCGGATTCTCGCGCAGCGGACGGCCGATGGCGCGCCCCGGCTGAGCGAGATGCTCGAGATGGCCGAAATCCGCGAAGCGATCGCGCGCGGTGAGACGGGCTACCGCGAGACCAAGCACGGCGGTCATGACGTTCTGGTCACCTACCAACCGCTCAGCTCGCTCGAGTGGTACCTCGTCACGATCGCCAACGTCGACAAGGTGGAGCGCGCCCCTGCCTCGACGCGGCCGGGCAGCGTCGGCGCCACGTCGGCTGCGCCCCTCGCCGCTGCCCCGCCTGCAAATCCGCCGCCGAAGTCGCCGGCCGTGCCGAAGCCGCAGCCCACACCCGAAGAGAGCGCGTCTGCGGCGCCGAGCTCGTCGGCCCCGCCCGCCGCATCATCCGCCAAGCTCTGGGGCAAGCTGCCGACGGCCACTCCGTCCGCGGCGCCATCCGCGCCGCCGCCGAATCCGTTCGACCCTTGGAAGGCCTACGAGAAGAAGAAGCCCGAAGAATGATCTCCTCGAGACTCATCGCGCCGCTCGTTGCGCTCGCCATCCTCTCGTCGACGGGCCTCGCGCTCGCGGACGATGACGACTGGGCCGAAGCCGGACAGCTCTTTCACGAAGCGCGGGCGCTCATGCAAAAGCCCGACGGGTTGGATCGCGCGTGCGAGCTCCTCACGAAGAGCTACGAGCTGAGGCAGCGCGGCGACACGCTCCTCAATCTCGCCGAGTGTCACCGCCGCCAAGGAAAGACCGCGACCGCGTGGCGCGAGTTCGACGAGGCAATCAAGTACGCCGAGAAGGTCGAGTTCAAAGAAGCGATCGAAGCCGCCGCGAAGCTGCGCGACGAGCTCGCAACCAAGCTGTCATCCATGATGGTCGACGTTCCGGTCGACGCGGCGCCAAAGGATCTTGCGATCGTCCTCGATGGGAAGCCGCTGCCGAGCGCGCAATGGGGCCAGCCTCTGTTCGTCGACCCGGGAACGCACAGCGTGAGCGCATCGGCGAAGGGCTATGAGCCATTCGAGCAATCGGTCGAGGTATCTCCGAAGGGTGGTGAACGTGCGGTCATCAAGGTCGAGCTGAAGAAGATCCCGGAGAAGCCCAAGGCGCCGCCGCCGAAGCCTCCGCCTCCGCCTCCGCCGCCCCCGCCTCCTCCGCCGCCGGAGCCCGAGCTCCCCATCTGGGCCATCGTGGTCGGCTCGGCGGGCGTCGCGATGATGGGCGTCTCCATCGGGTTCGGCGTCGATGTCCTCTCCGTCGGCGGAGAGCTCGACGACGAATGCGGCGACGAACGTGCCGACTGTCCGGCCGGTTACGATTTCGAAAGCGCACGCTCGCAGGAGCTGCGCAGCTTCGGATTGTTCGTGGGCTTCGGCACCGCAGGATTGGTTGCAGCGGGCGTTGGTGCGATCGGATTGGGCGTCGGCCTGTCGAGCGGCGGCGAGACCGACAAGCCCGCGGTGTCGATTGTGCCCTGGGGTGATTTCGGCGGCGGCGGGATCGCGGTTCGTGGGGTGATCGAGTAGCGGTGCTTCGGTCGGGCGTCGCGATCCGAAGTGGGCAGGTTCAGGCTCGACCCGGGTACTCGCGTGGGGGGCCAGCGTTACTCAATCCTCCGCGACATGCACCACGCGCACGCCTGCTGCGATCATCTCTGCGACGGTTCGCTCGTGCTCTTCATCATCTTCGATCAAGAGCGCTGACTGCCCCGCCGGATGCTCGCACACGATGGTTGTCGCGACTCTCCACTGCCGCTCCACAATCGCATTGAGGCCGACATCTCGCACTTCCCGTGCGAGGAGCCCGGCCTCGCGGGATGAGGTCTCCTCAAAGTCGACTCGTCCGGTCCCGGCCACCGCGTAGCGGATCTCCTTGGGCGTGCTCCGCGCGAAATCGGGAACGACCTTTCGAAGCGCGACGATCGTCTCGAGAGGGAGCCTCCCGTGACCGAGCTCGATGCGGACGCGACCGCGACCGATTTCGGCTCGGTAGATCACCCAGTTCTTTGATCGATCCCAGTTCATGGTGATCTCCGGCGCGGAGCTCTGGCTCGAAGGCGTTCAATCGCTGACTTGCGTCACCTTGCCGAGCACGGCCTCGAGGGGAACCCAACCGTTGGTCTTGCCGAGGTTGTTGCCTATGAGTAGTCGGTCGACGTTGATCTCTTTGACGAGGTGGAGGAGAAAGCTGTCGCCCCACCTGACGAAGACCACGTCACCAACGCTGACGTCGCGGCCGGTGGCCGGCTCGAGCTTGACCAGTTGACCGCTCTCGATGCGGCCTCGCATCGAGCCGCCGAAGGGGCGCACTTCGACGCCTTCCTTCCTGAGCAAGGCGTCGCGCGCAGTCGTTACCCAACCCATGGGCCTGGGGACGGGCGAGCCTTCACGGCCCTGACGAGCATGTTCAGCGCGCGTACGAGCTGCTGAAGAGCGCGGCGGGAGAAGGCCGGCTCGACGTGGTCGAAGGGCTCGACGACTTGCGCCAGCGACTCGGAGCGAACCGGCCGCGCGCCAGGCTCAATCGCTGACGCGCTCCGACATCCGCTCAATCAAGCCCGCCGCAACATCCGCGCCGTCCGGCGTCTTTCGCAGCGCAGCGCCCACCTCTTCTGCGCGGGCTCTGACGGTCTCGTCCCCGCATGCGGTGCGCAGGGCTTCGAGGATCGTTGCGCGGGACCTTCCATGCTTGGCAACGCGTACGCCTGCTCCGAGGCGGTCGACCTGCCAGGCGAGGCCGAACTGGTCGAAGCCGAGCGGAAGGACGACGGCGGGACGGCCGCTCTTGAGCGCTTCACCGGTGGTTCCTGCGCCGCCGTGGATGACGAGCGCGGTCGCTCGAGGAAAGAGGAGGTGGTACGTCGCGTACGGTACGGCGAGCGTCTGCTCGGGGAGCGGCCGGGTCTTGGGAGGAGGTCCGACGATCACGCAACGCTGGCCGAGCTCGGCGCACGCGTCGGCGGCGTCGGCGATGAGATCGTCGGAGCCGAGCGAAAAGATCGAGCCGAGGCCGATGACGACGGGTGGCGGTCCGGCGGAGAGAAATGCTTCGAGCTCCGGCGAGAGAGCGGGGGCGACGGAGCCGAAGTGCCCGGCTCGCGCGAATCCGACGGCATGCATGTTCGGCAGGTCCGCAGGCCAGCGGGGACGAACCAGCTCGGGCCACATGCCGAGGTTGAGCGCGAGGCCTTTCTCGATGGTGGTCAAGGAAGCGTCGATGGACGTCGCACCGACGGTTCGGGCCGTCGATCGCAGCCAATGGTCGGTGAAGAAGAACGCAACGGTGCGGACCGCGCCCGCGACGAGCGGTAGAATGCGATCGGGGACGCGGAAGTCGAGGAATTGAGCCGGCGTGCGGCCGCTGATCCAGAAGACGGGTGTTGCGCTGATCATGACGCCGGGGACGCGGCGTTCGGCGGCCGCCCAGAAGAGGCCGAAGGAGAGATTGCTGCCGATGACTGCATCGGGTTGGAGGTCGCGTATGACCTCTTTGGCGACCCAGTAGTTGGGAGCAAAGAACAACGGCGCGAGATCTTCGGCCAGGGCTTGAAGGCCGTTCGCCGTTCCCAAGATCTCGGGCCTGTCGGTGACCACCTTGTAGAGGTCGACAAGCTCTCCCGCGGGCACGTAGTCGAGGCCGGCCGCGCGCACGGCTCGCTCGTGGAATGGATTCGTGACGAACACCACCTCATGACCGGCGGCGTGAAGCACGTGCGCTACGGCGAGCGTCGGCAGGAAGTCTCCTGCGGATCCGAAGCTCGTCGCGACGTAGCGCACGTGGGGATTCTAAGGAGGCAGACTTCTCACAACGGCGAGAACTGGGTGTCGATCGTGTAGTTCGAGCTCGTGGCTCCTTCGACGACGACGATCACCTGCTGGCCGGCGGCGAGCGTCGCGCCAGCGGTGCCCAGCTCGTAGACGCAGGCGAGCTCCGGTGCATCGAGCGCGCACCCCGACAGGATGAAGACGCTGTGCCCGTTCGTCTGGTCGAAGAAGATGTCGAGCTCGCCGGCTTGGGGCGCGGTGAACTGATAGGCCCGCTCGGCGCCAGGTTCATTCGAGCAGCTGCCGGTGAAGACTGCCGTGGCGCCCGCGGAGACGACGTCATTCGTCACGTCGCCGATGGGGAGTTGAGGCAGGCCGGCGCAGAAGGCCTCGAGCTCGATCGTGCAGCCGGTGTCGCAGCCGTCACCCGCGACCTCACCGCCGTCGTCGCACTGCTCGTTCGGATCGAGGTGGCCGTCGCCGCACACGGGCACGTGGTGACAGTAGCCGTCTTCACCGCACGCGAGGCCGTCGCGGCAGTCCTCGTCGGTGTCGCAGTCCGTGCCCTCGCTCCCCGCGGGCATCCCGTAGCAGGCCATGAGCGTGACAGCCATTCCTCCGGCGGCGAGGGCGCCCGCGACGGCCCGCAACGTCGCACCGAGATGTCTGACCTTCGCGCCGCAATGGGGGCAAGCGTCCAAACCGAGAGGGAGAAGTCCGGGACAAGAAGCGCAAGTTTCAAGCATGACGAAAGCGTAGCGCCGCTCTTCTCTTCGGCCAACCCGCTACGGGCTGCAGCACTCCGCGAATTCCTTGCTCCCGAGGTTGCAACTGCAGTCTTGGCTGCTGCAGTCCGCGTCGACCAAGCAGGGGCTGCCGGTCGACGCGGGCGCGCATCTGCCGTTGACGCAGTTGAGGTTCGCGCAGTGCTCCGGCGCGCCGCACTCCTCTCCGCCGAACTGGCGCCGCAGGGCGTAACAGGTCCCGCACACGCGTTCGTCGAAGGCGGCACAGAACAACCCGGCGCCGCAGGCGTCGACGCCGTACGCCGGGTCGCAGAGCTCCGACGCCGGCTTCGACGGGCCGATGAGCTCACCGCTGCACTGGTCTTCGTCGTTGGCTTCGGGCGCCGCGCACTCGTCGTCGACGCACCGGCGAGTGGCGCAGTGGCTGTCTTCCTCGCAGCTCTGGCCGATGTCGCGGCTTCGCTCGCGGTAGCAAGTGGCGACGGTTCTGTCATCGAAATCGGCGCAGAAGAGCCCGGCTCCGCAGGCGTCGACGCCGAGCGCGGGATCGCACTGCTCGGACTCGAGGGCGCTCGGACCAGGCGTGCAAGCCGAGAACAACGCAAGAAGAAGGAAAGGTGCGGGCCTGAGTGACATGGGCGTCTCCACGAGGGTCACCGTGGAGAGCCAGGCCGAAGAAGGATGTCGCAGAGAAAAAGGGGCGCCCCCCCCCTTTTACAACCGCGCGAGCGTCCCGCGCGACTTCGACAAGAACCGCCAGAAGAGCGCTGCGGCCACGAAGGCGAGGCCCACGCAGAGCCCCCACCAGCGCCCGCGCTCGTTCATGCCGAGCCCGAAGGCGAGCAGGAGCGAGATCGGAAGCCCGATGGCGTAGTAGCCGAGGATGTTCGCGTTCTGGATGAACTTGGTCTCGCCGATTCCGCGAAGGGCGCCGGCGCCCACCACCTGCGCTCCATCGAAGAGCTGGAACGCGGCGGCCACGTACAGAAGAGGTATCGCCGAAGCCAGCACCTCGGGTCGGTCGGACATCGAGCCTGCCAGCTGCGCAGGGAAGAGGAGGAACATCACCGCAGTCGCCGACATGTAGAGCGTCGACACGGTGAAGCCCGCCACGCCGGAGATGCGTGCTGCGCCGGAGTCGCCGCGGCCCACCGCGCGGCCCACCCGCACGCTGGTCGCGTTGGCGATGCCCATCGCCGCCGTGAACGTGAGGCTCGCGAGCGTGATGGCCACCTGATGTCCCGCCGCCGCCGCAGGTCCGATCCTCGCCGCGAGCACACCCGCGAGAGAGAACGCACCCACTTCGGCGAGCAGCGTGAGCCCGATGGGGATGCCCACCTTGGTGAGGAGTCGCCACGGCACGTCGAGGTCGCCGCCGCCTTCTGCCGGAGCGAGCTTGCGGAAGGCCGTGAAGATCACGGCGAGCTGGGCCATCGACGAGAGCGACGACGCGAGCCCCGAGCCGAGCACGCCGAGCGCAGGCAACCCGATCGCCGGGAGCCCGATCTCGGTGAGCGCACGGTCCCCGAAGATGAAGAGACCGTTGCCGAGGAAGTTCATCACGTTGGCGGCGATCACGCCCACCACGAGCGGCCGCGTGTACGTCCGCCCCTGCAGGTAGCTGCGGAGCGCCATCACCAGGATGAAGGGAATCGCTCCCGGAGCGCGCCCCCAGAGAAAGTGTGCCGCGTGCTTCGCCGTCTCCGGCTCGATGCCGAAGAGACCGAAGAAGAGCGGAGCCATCGCGATGATGGCGATCACCGGTGCGCAGAGCGCGAGTCCCAGCCGGAAGCCGGCGCGGAGCGCAGCGCGCGCGCGCGCGCCCTCACCTGCGCCGAGCGCTTGGGACACGATCGGGTCCATCCCGAACACGATGCCCATCGCGGCCACCGACACCGTGAAGTACACCGCGTTGCCCAAGGCCACGCCCGCGAGCTCGGGGGCGCCGAGGCGACCCACCATGGCCGTGTCCACGACGCCGAGGAGCGTCCCGCCGGCGAACGTGACCGCGAGGGGGAAGCCCTCTTTCACGAGCGTCGCCATCTCGGTGCCGAACGCGCGGTACGGGCGGTATTGCCTCTTCAAGCGACGCGGCAAGAGCCTAGCGAAAGCGAGGGCCGAGCGCCGCCAGGATGGCAAAAGTTGCGTTCCGCCTATGAGCGTCGCGCGCGACATGACGTGTCCTCCGAAAGGGAAGAAGGGTCCTAGCGCACGCGACGGGGCGGGGCCGGCGCACCTGACCGGGACGGGGACGGGTACAGACGCGCTCTGTGCTTGTTCAGGGCTTCACTGGGAGAAGTTCTGGTTGGCCCACACGCCGTCGTTGGTGCTCGAGAAGCCGCAAGCGACCTTCGTGTACCCGGTGCTGGACATGTTGATGTAGTGCCCGTGTTCCTCGAACGGCTCGCCCGGCCCTTCGTCCCACATCATCTGGAGGCAGCCTTCGACGACCTCGCCCTCCGAGCCCCAGTTCGGGCAGGTGTTCTGCGCGCTCTCGCCGCACGCGGGGAAGTGGCTGTGCGCCTGGTTGATCGCCTGATCGTCGGCCGCTTGATCGTCGGTGCAGCCTTCGGCTTCCGTCCAACGCTGGAGCGGCGGCAGGCACTGGCACTCCCATCGGAACTGGTTGATGCGGTCCACGCAGTCCTGGTGGGGATCGCCGCTGCTCGGCATCACCGCCGGCGCGCACCCCGCGGTCGGCTCGGCGAGCGGGCCGCCTTCGCACTGCGCGGTGCCCGTTGCCGTGGTGCCGCCGCCCGTCTTGGTGCTGCTCGGTCCGCTCTTCGTCGACGTCGTCGGCCCGTTCTGATTTCCGCCGGCCGTGTCGCCGGTCCCACCGGCTCCGCCGCCTCCGTCGTTGGATGCATCGTCGGAGCACCCGATCGCCACGAACACGATGAACGGCAAGGAGAGAAGGGCATGGCGCATCGTCGAATCGTACGATCTGCGCCGCGAGCCGAACACTGGGCCGATGCCCCGAACGTAGCCGCGTCCTCTGCCCACTTCGCTAGAGGTGATGGTTGACGACGGAGCTCATTGGGACTCCGCATAAATGCTGAACGTCCCGGTGAACGAGCCGGCTGCGTCGCTGAACGTTCCCTCCATGAAGACGCCGACCTCGTACGTCGTAATCGCGACGGATCCTGCCGAGCCGCCCGTCACCATCAGCTCTTGATCGAACTGCGAGGCGGGAGAGGTCGCGCAGGTGGCCTTGATGCTGGCGAAGCCCGAGCCCCATACGTTGGCGTCGCCGACGCGCGGCTGGGAGATCTCGCCGACGACGCGCGCGCCCTGTGCGTAGCAGTCGAAGGTGGCGCTGTTCGTGTCGACGCGCCGCTGCCCGATCTCGGACTCCTGGCAGTCGATTGCGGTGATCGCGCCGTTGCACGAGAGCTCGGCGTGCACGACGCTGGACTTCGGCTGCCCCGAGCCGGTCGTCGCGGTACCGGATGTGGTGGCGTCGCCCTCGCTGTCGTCGGCGCATCCGCTGGTTGCGGTGCAGAGGACGAGCGCCAGAGCCATGCGGAAGCCGACCGCCATCGAAGAACCGTCTCCGACCTCGACCTCGAGGTCAAGTCGCGGCTTCCGATTCGGGCTAGCCTGCGCCGCGATGCAATCCGTTCGACGCGGTCTCGGTGTGGCAGCTTTCCTATCCCTGCTCGCTGCGGGGTGCTCGAGCTCGGAGAAGACAGAGCCGTCATCATATGGTGCCGCCGCGAGCGCCTCGGGAGCCAAGGCGCCTGGCCCGACCAGCGCATCCGCAGCGCCAGCGGCCCCGGCGCCCGCCAAGCCGGCTCCTGCGGAGCTCGGCGCGCTGCCGCGTGGCGCTGCCATCTACGTGAGCGCACGCACGCCGCTCCTCGACGATCTCTTGGCGATGACCCCCGATCCGATGGCGATTCGCCGCGAGCTGGGGTTGTTCCCGGACGACAAGGGTTCCCTTGCGGACGCGATCGAGAAGGACAGCATCCCCAAGGATCGGCCGCTGCTCCTGGCGGTCATGCCGCCCGACCTCTCGCAGGCTCGAAAGGTCGTCGATTCGATGCTCAAGGGGGACGCGCCGACGCCGTCCGATACCGCGCCGGCGATCGCGAGCCACATGCGCTTCATCATCCCGCTGACGTCGTCGGATCCGAAGCTCGTCGACTTGGGCTCGATGACCGAGCAGTTCAAAGGCGGCAAGGTCGACAAGTGTCCCGCCGACCCGCTCTGCAAGACCATCGGTGGCTCGGAGGTGATCGCCGTCATGCGGCATCCTGCGGTCCTGGGGGCCGTCCGCATCGTCGAAAATACCGGCCGGATGGACATGATCGCGCCGACCTTCGTGAAGGTCGACCATCCGTCGGTGGCCCTCGCGCTGAAGGAGGCCGTGGCGCTCGCGGGAGGTGGTCCCGAGGCGCCACGTTGCTCGGCGCTCGATCCAACCGCGGGAGCGTCGGCCTGCGTCGACGCAGACCGCATGGCGGAGCTCGGGACGGTAATGGGCTGGGGGAAGACCGTGCAGGCGATCTCGGGTGCCGGAGTCGACGGCGAATCGAAGAAGAAGATCCTGGAGCAAGGGAACAAGGAGTCGCTGCGCAACCTCGAGCTCGCGGCTCCGCAGCGAAAGCTGCTCGATGACGGAACTGCAACGTTGGTGGGCGAGCCCGCCGGCATCCGCGGGACGATGAGCTGGGCGCTGACCGACAACTCGCGCGCGGTCGGGCGGCTCTTCGCCAACGAGCGCTGCGCGGCCGGCGGCGAGCTCGTCGACACCATCGTCCTTCCGATGGTCGGCCTCTTCGGTGATCGTGGTTCGGACTTCGAGAATCCCCTCGTTCGCATGGAGCACGTGCAGGAGGCGGGCTTCGCTGCGTATCCGATCCTCGCGGCGCGCACGTGGCCGAACTTCTTTTCGCCGGACATCATCAAGCAGCTCGATAGGAAGGACCCGCGTATCGCTCGCGTCGTGAACACCTGCGCCCGTTCGAAGGACGGCCGCCTCGAGGTGACGTTCGTGGTGCCGAAGGCGCAGAAGTAGCGGCGCCTATCCGCGCTGGCGAGCGCGCTGGGCCGCCGCTTCCACTGCGGCCTGCGCTTCCATCTCGGCGGCGTAGTCGTATCCGCCGGTCGCGGCAGGAGACGGAGGCGCCGACGAGATGGGTCGCGCCGAGACGGGAGGCGCGATGCCGGCGTCGATCCGAACCCGCGGCCGCGCCGCGAGGTACTGCGTCATTCGATGAGCATCCGTCGCGAGCGCTTGATCGCCCTGAACTCGGGGCAACTTCTTGCCGGCGCCCGGGAAGAGCTTCATTACGATCAAGAAGGCGAACGGCACCGCGAAGACGATCACCGGAACGGGAAACCACAATCCCTCGCGGAACGTTGCGAGGTTCAGGAGCACGAAGAAGCCGGCGATCACGCCCCAAATGGCTGCGTAGCGCTTCGCCTGCGCAACGGCACGAACGCGTTCGGCTTGTGAGGTCTCGACGGCTCCTCGGTCGACGAGCTGGGCCATCGCT